>JBBSYO010000045.1:13243-17350 GCA_038045185.1 Nanobdellota archaeon
CATAGCAACTTTTAAAAACGCTCTTTTGCAAGGTAAATAATGGCACACGGAATGTATCATTATATCCGAGAAGCGTGGAAGAATCCTGATAATGCAACGCTTAAGAGCCGCATGATTGAATGGCGACGCAGCGACGCTGCTGAAGTTGTTGATAAACCCCTGCGACTTGATAGGGCAAGGGCTTTAGGCTATAAGGCAAAAAGAGGGTTTGTTGTGGTGCGCATTAGACTTTTGAGAGGCGGACGCAAAAGAGAACGGGCTGGCGTGAAAGGACGTAAATCGCGCAAGCAGTATGCCCGCAAGATTCTGAAAATGAGTTATCAGTGGGTTGCTGAAATACGTGCAGCCCGCAAGTTTCCGAATCTTGAAGTGTTGAACTCGTATCCGTTGGGGAAAGATGGTAAACACGGATTTTATGAAGTTATTATGGTTGACCCTGATAAACCTGAAATTAAGAATGACCCAAACATGAAGTGGATTGTACGGGGAGCTAACAGCAAGCGCGCTGAGCGCGGTCTTACAAGTGCTGCGAGAAAGTCGCGTGGATTAAGTACTAAGAGTAGAACGCTCAAGGTCAGACCTTCTGGAAGAGCGTGGAATAGGAAGGGTAAGTAAAATGGAAATTGCAGTTTATATTTCTTCGTTGCCACATTTGTATCACTCAGGAATTCTAGCCTTTTTAAGACGCAGACCATCTGTTGCCCCTGTTGAAGAAAGCGGGCATTTGGGAAACAGCACTGAACATAGGGAGGCTTCAAGGGAGCCTGCACGAGGTTATTATTCTCGTATAAATAATCGCGCGCGCGTAGTCCGTCATCCGGCTCGCTATTTAGGCGAGAATCTTGATACAAGCGGATAACTTTTTTATTGCTCTAATTATCCCTATTAACTTCTTCCTTGCTCTCACTTTCTGATTGATGTTCCTTCTTATGTCAAAGTGTTCAAAACCACGCTCTTTAGAGCGTGAACACTTTGAGCATCCAAAAGTCTAAACAAACCACGCACTTTAGTGCGGAGTAAACTCAGAGACTTTTTGATAATTCGGATTAAACTCAAATATCCATGGCTTTCTGCCTCTGCGCAATGCCATTAACAACGGGAGATTGTTTTCTGACATTTTGTCTGTCTTTTTGATGATGGAGTTTGGGGGAAGCGAGTAAGTGGCTTTACATTCAGGATATTTTGTACATGCGGCGAATTGTCTTTTTGTTTTTTTGCTGTATTTTATTGTGAGCATGCCTACCTTACACTGCGGGCAGGGCATGATGATACTCTGTTCGCGTTGCTGTTCTCGGAGTTCCTGCGAGCCTTCAACAAGCGCTTGACCGATTTCCAGTTCTTTTTCTTTGAATTCACGCGCGATGTTTCCTATAATACGTTCAACATCCGCGAGCACTGCTTTTTCTTTTTGGAGTCTATTATCATTTTTGAACTGAATATCTTCCATTTTTTCTTCCAAATCCCTTGTTAGGTTTTCATCAATTATGATGGGGGAATACTTTTCCAGCGAGGCGATTAGTTTCATTCCCAGTGGTGTTGCCTGTATGCTTTTGCCTTCAAGGTAGCCACGCTCAAAGAGCGTTTCTACAATCATGGAGCGCGTGCTCTTTGTACCTAAATTTTTCTTTTCAAGCAACGTTATGAGGGAAGCTGGCGTGTATCTTTTTGGGGGCTGAGTTTCTTTTTCTGCTACTTCTATTTTGTCTATTTTCACAGAGCCGTTTAAATCCGGAACTGTGGATTCTTCAACAGTTGAAGGATATATGTCCATCCAGCCTTTTTCTATAACTGCTGTCCCGCTTGCAGTGAATTTTTTGTCATCCGCAACCAGCATTCCGTAAGTGCGCGCCAGTTCCGCGTCGCTTGCGAATGCGGCGATAAATCTTTTCACTATTAGCTCATAGATATTTTTTTCATCGCCATCAAGCGAGGCAATTTCTCCGGTAGGATAAATAGCTGGATGCGCAGGGTCTGATTTTTGACCTTCTACAGGGTTAGCACGTGTGGCTTTTTTTGCTATTGGGAATTGCTTCTCCAGGATTTTTAGTATTTTTTTCGGTTCTATCTCAGGCGGGAGCTTTTGAGAGCTTGTTCTGGGATAGGAAATGAGCCCGTCAAGATAAAGGCTCTGTGCGACTTGGAGTGTTCGCGCGGGACTAATGCGATGCCAGCCGTACGCTTCTCGCTGGAGTGTTGTTAAATCAAAAGGGTGCGGAGGTTCGACGTGTTCTGTTTTTTTAGTTGTTGCTGCCTGCGCTTCTTTAATGTGCTCGAACTCTTTTAGCTCTTCTTTGTTGAAGATGTCTTTGACGTATTTGTAAGGCGTGTTATGTGTGTGCGCAAAAACCTGCCAATATGGTTCTGATTCGAAATCGGCTATTTCACGCTCGCGGTCTACGATTAGTTTGAGTGTGGGTCCTTGGATGCGGCCGATGGAAAGCACGCGGAATGAGCCTGCTTTTTTGATGGCTGACATAAGCGCTCGCGAAAGATTTATTCCATAGAGCCAGTCGAGATAGTGACGCGTTTCTCCAGCATAGGCCTGTCCCCAGTCAAGCGTGGGCATTGGGTAGTCGTAGGCTTTCTCTAATTCTGGTTTTGTAAGCGTGGAAAATTTCATGCGCTTGGCGTCTTCTTGTTTCACGATGAAACGTAAGATGTTCCATCCTATGACTTCCCCTTCAATGTCGTAGTCTGTGGCAATGATAACTTCATTGGCTCTCTTGGCTAGTTTTTTGATGAGTTCGTAATATCTTCGTGTGAAGGCTGCCCGCTCATAGGATGGAACCCATTCTGTTTTGAAAATGGGCCAGCCTTTTTCCCCTTTGGCGTAGGTAAGATTGAAAAGATGACCTACAGCTGAAGCGACGATTATTTTTTTGTTGTTGCGCGTGAGTTCGTAGAATGGCACGTTGTTCTCGCTGTACTTTCGCGCATTTCCGAGCGCAGAAGCAATTTTTAATGCGGCTTGGGGCTTTTCAGTGATTATAAGAGTTACATCGCGCCTGAACTCAATCTCTGAAGGACTGGCTTTCTCTCTTTTTGCACGAACACGTTTCTTTTTTTCTGAAATTGGATTGTCTTCTGATGGCGTGCCTGGCGATTCGATTGTTGTAAGTTCTGAGACAGATGGTTTTTCTCGCACCGCCTTTTCTACGGTTTGTTTTGGTTCGGTGAGCTGCAGGAAGGATTCTACGGCAGTCATTTTATAGATTGTCTAACGGACTCCTGACGTTTTTTATAGATTGCTGTGATATTTGAGTATATATTTGGGTTGTCTTGATGTCGCTGTGACCGAGCAGTTTTTGTATGATGCGCAGGTCTGTTCCTGCTTCTAAAAGATGCGTGGCGAATGAGTGCCTCAATAGGTGCGGATATACTTCTTTTGTGATATTTGCTCGTTTCGCAGCTTGCTCTACAATTGCCTGTATTGTGGCTGTTGTTAGTTTGCCACTTCTTTGGGAAGGAAAAAGCAGTTCATCATGGCTGATTGAGCAGTAACTTTGCAGTTCGCTCTTTAAACTGTCTGGTATTTTAACAAACCTGTCTTTTTTGCCTTTTGCAAGACGAATGTGCATGAGTCCTTCATCAAACAGCATATCCTCTTTTTTCAGGGAGATTATCTCTGAAACGCGCAGACCGCAGCCGTAGAGCGTTTTAAGTATCAAGCGATGCTTGATATTGCCAGTAGCTTGTATCATCCGCCGTATCTCATCTGGGGTTAAAATTAAAGGAATCCTTTTGTTTCGCTTTGGATGAGGCATATGCAGCGGTCTTTGAAGAATGTGCCTAAAGAAATAGACTATAGCAAAGATGTCGTGAGCCATTGAGGACGGCTCTTTTTTTTGCATTTGCTGTTGAACATAGTCTTTTGCACATTGTTCGGTTAACTCTTTGTCTTGCACGTAGTCGAGAAAGCGCGAGACCGCGCTTGTGTAGGATTTTATGGTCTTTTTTGAGAGGTTTCGTATCTCTAAGTCCTGCGTTAGCATATCAAGTAATTGCTCTTTTTCCATACTTTTTTAAACGCATTTATTCTATAAATAGTTTATGCTTATCTGCTATTTTAGGATGTTATCATAAATAAACTTATGATAACATCATGTT
>JBBSYO010000046.1:0-1622 GCA_038045185.1 Nanobdellota archaeon
AACTTACCCGATATTTACTCTAAATCTCTTGCTTCCAAACGGATGCAATTCCGCTATAGTTTGGCATTCAGTACAATTCTTGCTTCTGCATGCGTCTCCGACAACAAATTTTCCTTCATCTGTCACCTGACATCCACATTTTAGTTCTACCATTTTTTAACCTCCTGTAAATTTTAGTTTTGACTATATTAATCACCAATTCTAATTCCTAAGCCGTGCTTCAAGCTGCGCCAAGCGACCGCTCAATATTTCTAACTTGAACATCGTGTCCTCGAGTTTGGCAAGAATCGTATCTAACTTAGGCTCAAGAGTTGATACCTGCGTTGCAGACAGCGCTGCATGAGTAGAATTCCCAGAGTTCGAGTTTTGTGCGCCAATCTGCGCAAAACCCGAGAGAAAATCAAGCGGAGAATCTGCAGCAGGCAATGCGACAGGAGTTTGCATTGCCGGAATTTCAGAAGTTCTTGTATTGTTAAGCGCCTGCACAGTGCGCGCATCAGTCAGGTCAAGCACTTCTGGTCCATCGCGCGAGATGCGCGCCAGTTCGTCTGCCTTGCGAAGCAACCCGCGTCTCTGCAAGTCTGTCAAATCCAGAAACTCAATGCTCATATTATTCAAGAGCGATTGTTATATATAAATTCCTCTGTCCACATACGAACGTTTAAATAAATCCTTATCGTCATCGAAAAGAAAAAGATGGTGAACATTGAAAAGCTCATTGCAGCAATCAGCCCAGGCGTATATTGCAAGGCAAGGGACAAGAATGGCAACGACTTGCGCAAGAAAGTAAAAGCAATAACTAAAGAAGAAGGATACCTCGCGGCAGCGAAAGATGCAGATATCATTGCCTCTGACGAGATATTTGATCCTGAAAATGCAAAGGGCGACCCATTCAGGCTGCATGGCTTGAAAGCAGCATTAGAGCAGCATAAGATTATCTATGACTCTCCTGCGGAAAGCCTCGAACCTATTTACTTCTGGATTCTTGACTTTCTTCCACGCATCGGATACGGTACGATAAACAAGCTCGTAGACAATTTCGTCTCAGCACCAGGCTCAGCGCACTTCTCTGAACTAGGCATGAAAGCCACCAAGATGCAGGAAGAAGCCATGAAAACACTTGGGGCAGTCAATCAGGTGCTCAAATCTATTCTTAACATTCTTTATGACTTAAAGCAATTCAAGATTCGCCTCGCAACATATGAAAAATATAGCGGCAAAGAAAGCTCGCCTGAAGAAAAACAGGGTGCGCTGCTTTCACTCAAGCAAATATGGTTGGACAGCGTAGACATCCAACGCGGCAATACCGCCATCAAAGCCATGGCGCAGCAGTTTGATTACGTCACTCTCATAGATGCCTTCATGGCTGCACGCGACACTGAACACGCTGCTAAACCTGCTGAAAAAGGAGGTCTCGACCTAAACGACCGCGTAAAGCGCATAGTCACGCAGCGCCTGCAAGAATTCTTCATCTGGCTGGAGCACTCTGAACACGAACTTAAGAAACGATTTGAAATAGAAAAAAATTATCTGCGCAGCCAATACAACACAATCAAGCTCTACGCGCGTTGGGTAAAACCATATCTCGAGGCAGCGCGCAAATTGGAGCAGAACGCAACACA
>JBBSYO010000047.1:0-1991 GCA_038045185.1 Nanobdellota archaeon
AAACCTTTATATTCGTTGATTTTAAGGACATTTTAGCGAGGATTGAATAAAACATGACTGAACAACCATCCGACGTGCGTCCTGAGACAGCAAGAAAGATACTTGAAACAGCTGTGGCTGGATCAACATTCGTTCGTACTTCAAGCAACTCCAAAAAACTCTATCTTGGACGGGCAAGTGATAATTTTACTGAAGTATATCGACTTATGTCCGAAGCCAACGGATTGATTTCACTTTTTATTGTTTACCCTGATAGCCCTCTTGATGATCAAGGTAGAATTACGCAGGGTATTAAGCAAGAAAATATCGAGTCAACTATGACCGCGTATGATCGCTATCGCTCAATCTGGGATAAGGCAACAGCCAAACAGACCTAACCGACCTATGACCTCAAAACAAATCATCTTTAGCGAAGACGCACGGCGCGCATTGCAGCGAGGCATTGACAAAGTTGCAAATACAATAAAAGTAACGCTCGGACCGCGAGGCAGAACTATTATTTTAGACAAGCCATCAAACCCTCTGGTTTCCAACGACGGCGTTACCATAGCCAAGGAAATCGAGCTAAAAGACAAGTTTGAGAACATGGGTGCAAAGCTCATGAAAGAAGTCGCGTCGCAGACGCAAGACAAAGCAGGCGACGGCACCACAACTGCGGTCGTGCTCGCACAGTCAATGATTGCAGAAGGCATGAAAAACATTGCCGCAGGCGCTAACCCGGTTGAATTAAAGAGAGGAATTGAAATCGCGACAGAGCACACAGTCAATTACGTCAAATCGCAGTCATCTGAAGTCAAAGACAAACAGCGCATCGCCCAAGTCGCTACAATTTCAGCAAACAACGACGAGCATATAGGAAGCTTAATCGCAGAAGCCATGGAAAAAGTAGGTCCTCGTGGAGTTATAACTGTTGAAGAAGCGCAGAGCATTGAGACAACTCTTGATTTAGTTGAAGGCATGCAGTTTGACCGAGGCTATTTATCTCCGTACATGGTAACTGACCACGAAAAAATGGAAGGCGCGTATGAAAGCCCTTACATCCTTTTAACAGACCAAAAGATTTCAAAAATGAAAGACCTTCTACCAGTGCTTGAGTCTTGTGCGCAAGAAGGCAAGCCATTAGTTATCATTGCAGATGATGTTGAAGGCGAGGCGCTAACAGCTTTAGTTATCAACTCAATTCGCGGCGCGTTGAAGGTATGCGCTGTCAAAACCCCTGGATTCGGCGACGAGCGAAAAGACCTGCTTGAAGATATTGCTATTCTCACAGGCGGGCGAGTTATTGCAGAAGACAGAGGAGAAAAGCTTGAGGACGTTGATATCAGCATGCTTGGGCGCGCGAAGAAGATAAAAGTGGACAAAGAAACAACAACGATTATTGAAGGTCAAGGCAGCAAACAAGCCATTGATAAGCGCATCAGTTCTATTGAAGCTCAAATTAAACAATCAGACAGCGAATACAAGCGCGAAGAGTTGCAAAAGCGCCTTGCCAAAGTTAGCGGAGGAGTAGCAGTAATCAATGTCGGAGCAGCTACTGAAACCGAGCTAAAAGAAAAGAAACTGCGAATTGATGATGCTTTGCACGCAACAAAAGCCGCTGTTGAAGAGGGCGTTGTAATCGGAGGCGGCATGACACTGTTCCACGCAACAAAAATAATAGATGCTCTTTCGCTTCCAGAACAGCAGAAAGTCGGCGCAATGATTGTGCGCAAATCTCTTGAAGAGCCATTAAGAATGATTGCCTTTAATGCTGGCAAGGACGGCTCTGAAGTTATAGCAACTATCAAGACGCGCAACGACCAAAAAATAGGATACAACGCAAAAACAAACGTATATGAAGACCTCACAGCATCTGGCGTAATTGACCCGACCAAAGTCGTGCGCACCGCGCTCCAAAATGCCTCAAGCATCGCAGCTATGATTATCACTACAGAAGGTCTTGTTGCAGACTTCGATGACGAAAAAGACGAAAAGACAAGCGCGATTATTAT
>JBBSYO010000048.1:0-5969 GCA_038045185.1 Nanobdellota archaeon
CGTTAAAACCAAAATTTAAATAGTCTTAGAGTTTGATTTGGATATGCGTGCACGGGGGGCGGTTTTTCTGATGGTTGTATTAATTCTATTTATGGGCTTCGCGATTGCTGCGGAGGACGATGCGGCGGAAGGGAGTGAAACAGATTCTCGAGTCGAGGCGCCTATCGGACCCTCTGAAGATTCGACAACAGATACAAGTGAGACCACAAGTACTGAAACTAAGGACGATGAGTTTGCCGATGCGCAACTTGAAACAGGGGCAGGCATCACTCCAAATAGCGGATTATATTTTGTCGAGGATAAAATTTTGAGTCAGTTCAGAGACGATGGAAAAAATCGCGAGAAGAAAATTGCAGAAGTGCGCGAGATGATTCGAGATGGTGATATAGAATCGGCTCGTGAGTCTCTTGTGCGTTATAAAAAATATGCCGTGAGATTGGAAGAAGAGTCTGACCCAAGGCAGCGTGATGAATCTCGCAGAAGTGCCGCAGCTATCCAAAACGCATTGAGAGAAATAGAATCTGAGATTCCTGAAGACCAGCGCGAGGAATTTATTGACGATGTGATTGAGCAGGAAGATTCTATCGTAACTGCTGTTAAAATTGCAGATAAGATACAACAATTATGCGGAGAACTTTCAAAAGTTGATTTTGATGAATATGCCCGAGTGTGCAAGGTGGGAGATGGGGAGGACGTTCCAGAATGGAGAAAGCAGCATGATCGCGAACTAACGCAGGAACAGCGCGAGCAGGCGCGCTTATTTGCAGGAATTATGAAAGAATGTTTTAAGACTGCGGGGCAACAGTGTCGTTGCGAAGAGATTCCTCATGCAGAATTTGCTACGGCGTGCAGTGCCGCGGCTCCGCTTGCCACCAAGTGTGAAATAGAGGGAGATGAGGCGGCATGTGAAAAGCTTGATAATTTGGAAATGCCAGAACTGCCTGACTATTTACAAGAGGAGTTTGATGAGATTGATGGCGCGGGGGAATCAAGGTATGACGTGCATATGCCTCAAGAGTGCCGCGAGGCGGGGGCTAAAACACCGAAAGAATGCATGAAAATAATGATTGGGGCTAATGCGCCTGATGAGTGTAGGGACGCGCTGATTGAAGCTGACGTTGATAATGAGCGCGAGGCACGTGCGCTATGTGAAAAAATCATGTTTGAGGTCAATGCACCGGAAGAATGTATTGATGCTGGGCTGACAGACCACAAGGCGTGTGGCAGGTTTATGTTTGAACAGAGTGCTCCTGATGAATGTAAAGAAGCAGGACTCACTGGAGATAATCCGAGTGATGGGCGCAAGTGCCAAAAGATTATGAATGAACTACAGGGCGAGAATCGTGAGGGACCTAACCGTGGACCTGGAAGAGGATTTGGACCTGATTGCCGACGCATTGAAAATGCAGAAGAGAGACTAAAATGTTATGATGGTGCATTACAACAGGCAGGGGAGTTTAGAGATGAATGCAAAGACAACCCCGAAGCATGTCGCGAACGATTTGGATTGAATAATCAACGTATAGAAAACAGAGGGGGGCAACGCGATGTGCCCTCTGAATGCGAAGGAAAAAGCCCTGAAGAATGCGGAGGCATTATGCAGGAACGATTTGGAAACAGACCGCCAGAAGAATTCAGAGATGATCAGTTGCGTCCGGAAATCAGTCCTGAATTTCGCGGAGATTTTAGCGAGCAAGAGAGACGGGAAGAACCTCGTTCTGACGAATTTAGGCAGGGAGAATTTGAAAACCGAGAGTCATCGTTTAACTCTGGAGAACAAGGCAGTAATTCCGGGGAAGGGGGAGGCGGTGGTGGAGAAGGAAGTTCGGGCGGAGGCGAAGGAAGTATCAGTGGGGGCGCTATTTCTGGTCGAGCAGTTCTTGGGGAAAACGCAGGAAATTCATTCCTGAGATATTTCTTTAAATTTAAATAATGTTGCGCGTTACGCACGATAAACATAAAGTAGAAAAATAAAAATAAAAAATCCTTGTTTTTTAACGGCGCTTGCCGCTGTAGTTTCTTATTAGCTTGGTGATTCCCACAATCAAGAACAATACTGCTACCAACCACCACCACATTGTTGGGCCAAGTGTGTCAACCCAATCTTTTACTGGCGGAATAGCAAGTATACCAAGGATAGTAAACACCCATGCTGTTGTTTTTGCCATAATAATACCTCCTTTTTGTAATTACTTTAAGCAATTGATGTTTTTATAGGTTTCGAAACCTATAAACGAGGTCAACCAGGATTAACATTTTATATGCTAAGTTTAAATCCTAAAACGCGGGAAATAAATGTGTCAATTTCGAGGATTCGTTCTTTATTCAACGAGACCTGCAAGCCATAGCTTGTTGGTTTTGTAATTAACCATCCTGATTTTATCAGTTCGTGCGCAACTTTCTTTACTTCTTTCCCTAAATGCGATGGAAAGCCTCGATTAAGAGTATCAAAATGCGTATGCTTGCCTCCGATTACTCTCTTGCTCCTTAAATGGTAAAGCAGTCTGGCTTTAATCACCTCTTCGCTAAATTCCATTCTCTTTTCCAAGAAGAACGAATATTTATATGTTTCTATGTTTGTAATATAAGAACATTAATAGGAACATTTATAAACAAGTTGAGACAAGTTAAAACGTGAAACCACATAATGCGCTTGAGGATAATAGTATTTTCATAGAAGTATTTGGAAATAGCCCTGTTATGAAAGTGTTAGATTTTTTGATAACCTTTGCTGATTTTGACTATCCTTTAACAGAAATTGCGCGTAATTCGGGCGTGGGCTACTCAAGTTTGCAAACCTTCTGGGACAAACTTGTAAGAAATAATCTTGTTGTTAAAACAAGGCGCGTGGGAAAGTCCAACCTTTTCAAACTGAACACGGGCAATCCTGCGGTTAAGCAGCTCGCTGAACTTGCCTGGAAGCTAACTACTAACTCAAAGATTGAGATTGAGCAGGAAGTTGCTTCTTAATCCAACCGTTTCTATATGCTAGAACTTGTAAGTGAAAGCTGAAAGATTTAGCAGGCATAGAAAAGGTTAAAAATAACTCCGAAGCTATATTATTATGTTTGAAGGATTAGATAGTTCTGAAATAATTTCTCATTTAGGAAGAGCAGGTTTTGAAAGACAAGACAACTATAGTTGCATTATCTTCTCAGGGGAAGATCCAAAACCTATACAAAGACACGAGGTAGGGTTGCTTGTAATGGAACTTGAGTTTCTTAATAGGCAAGGATTAGAGGTTTTAGTTTTGCCTGGAGAACTGGTAAATGGTCCTGAAGACGCATATATTGTGTACAAAAGACTTAAAAGGGGTTAGCATAGGGGGAAAAGTTTAAGCGTGGAACGGAACGAACCTATTCTTGCTTTTTGAAAAGCTTGTCTGCGTCAAGGGGCTTCAGTGCATTATAACCTTTCTTTGTTAGTTGCCCATAAACTTCGTGTTGAAAATCTCTGTGATGAAGCATTTTATGATGGTTGGGGCATAACCCCACGAAATTTAACTCTGAATTGTTAGAACGATCACGATCTAGATGATGCAAATCGACAATTTTATCAAATCCGCACAAGACGCACTCTTTCGTTATCTTTTCATATAGGGCATTATCTATGTTGTGAATCTTCCTTCGGTTGTGTGCCCTTACCTTATCGATATGAAAAAGAGAGTTATAACATCCTACACAAAACCCTCTTGCGTGAATTGGTAATCCTCTCTTGCATCTTAAACAAATTCTAATCTTGGGCTTCCACAAAAGGCGTTTATAACATACGTGACACCAACCCCTTGTTTTTCCATCTCCGGCTACGTCTTTTTCTTTATTGCATTTAATGCAGGCACCCTTAACCATTATTTATTTAGGCACCTAAGATATATAAATCTTTCGGCTCCTAAAAATTTATATATTCATTTAGTTTTAGAAATTAATGAAATTGCAAAAAAGACTGGGACGAAAGTACAAGAATAAAGATTATCATAAGTGGGTTGTTGTCCTACCGAGCGATGAGATAATTACCGCAGGATTTAAAGAGGGTGATGAGCTAAAAGCCCTGGCATCTGAAGGAAAAATAATTATAACCAAGAATAATGCCGATTAGGTGCATAATTGGACCGTTAATAGTAGTTAAGCGAACGTGTTATTATTCGTTAAAACCTGAATTTCGCCACCTTGTGGCATGATAAAAATCCTCATAGATGAGGTTTGGAACACTATATTCAACCCCTGAATTATTGACCTGGTATCCTTGGATAGATAGTGCGCGAGCTATTAGGGTGGCGATTACGCCTGCCGCTTCCTTTCCGACTCCCCCAAAGGTACTTGATTGGTTTCTAATTAATAATTCTCCGTCTCTAAAGGAGTATGCTGCTCCGCCAAGAACCTGACTTTGATTCAAACCGAAACGTTCTACTATTCCCCTATGATCCGCATCACAGCCGTATACTTCTAAGCAGGTCGGTCCATTGACTACTATAAACTTCTCAGTAAAAGATTGACTACCTGTCTTAGTCTCAAGCTTTCCAATCTTAATTTCTTTGCGTTCAACCATAAAAAATAGAGATTTTGTAGTGTATTTAACCCTTTCTATCGTGCGAGAAGTTACTGCTAACGCTTAGAAGATTTAGCGTTGAGAAGAAGGTTGGGCTGAATAAATTCTTTCCATGATGCTGGATGCAATTACTACCTCTTTAGACTTGTTTCCGTCTTTATCGACTGCGTAAAAATACATTGCCCTATCTGTAGGCAACCCTTTTATTGAATAGTGTACGCTATGACTGGCTAATTGAAGCAATTGGAGAGGTCTTGTTATAAAATCGCGCTTGGTTGAGGTTTTATCGCTTAAATCTACATAATCCGCAAAAGCCCTCATATCCGCGGGAGCATCATCATTAAAGGTTACTTCTTCGGTTGTTAGCCTGCAAAAATAGGGAGCAAGACCTTCTGTACTTTTGTTTTCTTGGGAGATGGGTTTGCTTTCGCCTCTGGGGGTTATTTGGCCAATTATCGCTAGACCGGCAGCTAGGGCAGTTAAACTAAACAAAGTCGTGCTTGCTCTATAATCTCTATAATTCATATTTTTTTAGCGTTTTTCGTGTATTTAATCCTTTCGTTGTCGGCTGCGTTCGGCGCTTCGCGCCTCACGTTAATTGAGGCGATTATCCTTTGAGATACTACTATCTCGACTTAAAACGAACTTTTTATGTGTGCTGAAACTTATAAGCGACGCGCAAAGGTTTTATTGCTCGTCTTTATGGTAAAAATCAAGAAGAAAGATTGTGTCTGTGTTCCTGTCAAATGAGTATGAAAGTCGGAAGGAACCGATGTATGCTTCACGTGTGCCTTTCCTAACGTTGCGCATCGGCTTTCCCACTTCGGGATTTGTTACTATTTTATCGATTTGTTTGTCTATTTGTATCTTCATACTTTTATCAATCTTGCTTAGAATTATTTCAAAATTTTCAGAAGTCCTTACATTAACCATTTTTTAGTTTCTTGCGAAACTCTTCAACTGGGTAAGTCTTGCCCTTTCCTTCGTCGATTTCTTGCCATGCCTCCTCGGTTCTTCGGGCGAACTCTAAGTCGTCCATATACTTGTCCATCTTCTGCATTTTAATCTTTAATTCGACGAGAATTTTATAAATTTCGTTCAGCGAGGCTTGTTTTTGTTCCATGGTTTTTAAAGGGTTTTGTTGTTAATAAAGTTTGTTGTCGGGCGCGTTCGGCGCTTTGAGCATTTGCTTCGCGAATCTCAAGCCTTCGCTTCTTACGAAGCTTCAGACTTCGCGCCTCACTTTAATTGAGGCAATTATTTTTATGGTTTTGGGGCGGGTTTTTGGTAATTTTTTTGGATTTTTTAATGATTTTATACGTGCTGAAAGTTTTGAGCGTTGCTTAAAAGATTTATTATATAGGATTATGAGAGATTTTCAACAACTATGCTTTTGGGAATGCTTTGGGGGAAGCGCTTACTGA
>JBBSYO010000048.1:6069-27704 GCA_038045185.1 Nanobdellota archaeon
GAGAGATTTTCAACAACTATGCTTTTGGGAATGCTTTGGGGGAAGCGCTTACTGACAAAAAGAAGCTCTATGCCTATTACGTTGCCTTCTTCATCTAAGTCAAGAATTGTATTTTTATCTATTTCTTTACATTTACTAAACTTCTTATCTGTAAGTTCTACATACATTGCATCGGCGTCTTTATCATAGGTGATTTTCATGCTGGATGAATGGTGAGGAATTTTATATAGTTTTCCCTTACGTAAACCACCCTAAGCACAAACCGACCAATGTCCTTTTCAGCATAATAAACCTCGTCGATTTTCTCGGTTTTTTCAGAATATTTGATAGCATTAATAACTTCATCTTCGGAAATATTCCTCTTTTTCATTCGGTCTTGGGCGTGTTGAGTAAATTCAATGTGCATTTAACCTCTTAGATAAATTAAGTTTAAATATTTGTCGCGCGTGCTGTGAACTACGGTTCCCAGAACGCTCGCAACGCTTTGGGGCGTTGCTTCGCGCGTTCGGCGCTTCGCGCCTCACGTTAATTGAGGCAATTGTTTTTAGGAATTTGAGGCACAAAGATATAAAAACCAGAGAAGTTATGGGTGCTTGTGACTGACCAAGCTGTTTTGCGCGATTATAAAGGGGAATTTAATGAAAAGTTTAACGAAATGGAAGGTCGGGAAGACGTAGAAGCATTTTTGAGAGATTATTGCGTTCGCCACGGCATCGAAGAATCTTCAGCAGAATATCAGGGCTGTTTAGAAATTTCAGCCAAGTTTGAGGTACTCTTTGATGATTTGCGCGGCGTGGAACGCCATCGAAATTAATCTGTGTTTTTTAAGCATGCTGAAAGATTTAAGCGATGCTTAAAAGTAAAAAGTTAAAAAAATAAAATATGGGTGTTTGTGAGCTTACTTGCCCATCATTAGGCTGATGCCTGCGATTACTGCGAGCACTCCACCAATCGTTGAAAGGAAGAACGTGTTCGTCCAGAACTCGCCTACGACTGCAAGTACGCCTCCAATCAATGCAAGCCAACTATGCCATGCCATTGTGTGTTTACCTCCTTTCATGAATATGATTGAATGATTAAAAGAGTGGTGAAAAATTTAAGTAATTGCCTGCCAATTGTAGGATACCGAAAATAAGAAGATATAAGCCGACAGCCCAACGCAGGAGTTTAGGAAATACGAGGACGAGAATGCCTAGGATGATAGCCAGAATAGCGGAAATAGTCAGTGCGATTGCGACCATGGGAAAAAGAAGTTAGTTGCCTATTTATAGTTTACTGAAATTTTGTTTTGGGGTTTGGGGCGTTTAAACGGGGGCAAACGGGCGTTTTATCGACGTGGGCGTGGCTTGCGACAGATGTGCGAACTGACGAAAACCTGCGAAAGAGTGGATTAATTGGGTTGGCACTTGAAATAATGCTTGAAAAGAGAACGGTGTTGAAAATTTTCGGAATTGGCGCGATTTTTGCGAAGTTAGGTGTGTTTGACCGCACCCTTGTGCATATTTTTCATTCTTTTTTCCCTTGTAAATTGTGTATTTTTGCATATTATTTAGGTAAATTTACACTTTTTATGCATATTTTTCTATTTTTTGACGCGTTTGGCGCTTCTGCACCCACCGCTATTGCGATTGTTTTCTTTCGGTTTCGCTCGAAACTTTTAGCTTTTTTACGTTGAAAAATGGGTGTTTGGGGCTGTTGGACGGTGTTTAAACAGGTGTTTGTTTTTATTTGGGGGGTGTTTGTCGGCTGTTTGGGGTGTTTGTTTTTCAAACTTTTTGACTTGGGACGTTTGGCTTTTTAGACCGTAATGTTTATAAATATGGGCGTTTTAAGGGTTTTATGTTTGATTGGTTTTTCGGAAGACGGACAAAAAAGTTAGAAGATAAGACTAAAGAGGGATTTGATTCGGTTAAGAAAGATTTTGAACGTGTTGGGGCGTGGATCAAACATCTTGATCAGCGAGATAAACGGCTGTTTGATTTTTTAAACGGCTTAAAAATTGAATTGGCGTCGGTGCGGGAAGATATCGACGGGCTGCGTGAGGGACTTTCACTTGTAGATTTTGAGACAAAAAACAAACAGCTGTTGGAAAAATCGGCGGTTTTACGAAAACAAACAGCTGTTGGTGGTGTTCAAGAGCCTGTTCAAACAGCTGTTCAAACAGGCAATTTTTACGATATTTTGAATAATTTCTCAGCTAACGAGAGACTGTTAATATTTACGCTTGCGAATGCGTCGGAGGGCATGAAGTTAAGTTATGAGGACTTAGCGAGACTTCTTGGAAAAGAGAGGTCTACGATTAGGGGGCAGATAAATGTTATAAAACAGAAAAGTGAGGGTTTACTATTGGAATTAACCGAACCAAATGGGAAGAAACGGGTCTTCGTGAATGAGGAAGTTCGTAACAAACTGCTTAAATATGCAAAAGTGAGAGTTGTTAAGTCTGAGGGGGGGCAGAAAAAACGAGAAAAGAAACGAAAAGTGAGAGAATTTGAAGAAGAGATGGCTGTCGGAGTAGAGGGCGATGATGAAAAGTGAAAGTTTGTAGACGCTCTGAATTCATCGACCGAGTCTTGCGACTAAAGTGAGGGGGGATTCTTTCTTCTTCAACGCGAAAAATGAGGGATTGCTCGAAACATTGAAAAACAGGGGTAATTCTGAGGGACTAAAGTTCTGGTTAATTGGTGTTTGGGAAGAAATTTCGGGGGAAAAGAATAGCAAGAGCTCGTGGACGGATGTTCGGTGTGACGATTACTTATAACTCTCGGAGGGATTCGATTGTACTAAGTGAGGCCATGCGTTTAAGATCCGAGGGAATTGTGAGGGCGATACGCTTACGATCGAGTTTTGTTTTGTTGAGGGGTATGCCTTTTTGAATAATCTTTCGGGTGTAATCCCGTATGGAAATTTCGCTTAGGGAAAGATGCTCTGAAAGAAGAGGGTAATCGACGATAAACCCTTGCTCTTCGAGTTTGTAAATTGCTGCAAAGACTGCCATTTCTTGTTCGGTAAGCTGCTTAAATTTAATGCGAACTTCTTTCTTTACATCGTCGAGGGTTGAGAGAATATCTGCAATTTGACTTAGGTGGGCTATCCTGCGCCCATGTGTTGGAATCAATGCGGAGACCCCTTCGTTTCCTATGCGTTGGTTGGTTTGTTGGTTTGTTGGTTGGTTTGTTGGAACCCCCCTATTTCCTGTGGAAAAATCGTAATTTGGGCTTTTTAGACCCTGTGGAGGCAAGTCTTCTGTTGGATGTGTTGGAATCATGTGTTGGTTGGTTTGT
Organism: Nanobdellota archaeon; assembly: GCA_038045185.1. GTDB lineage: Archaea > Nanobdellota > Nanobdellia > Pacearchaeales > GW2011-AR1 > JBBSZK01. Next base: position 9,354 of record JBBSYO010000048.1, read on the forward strand.
TGGTTGACCAAGATGTGTTGGAAAGTTCGAGTTAATTCTTCTATTTGCTGCTTGAGTGTATTGAGTTCGGTTTTAATTTCGTCCACGTCGGTTTTAACTTTATTAAAGGATTCTTTAATTGGGTTCATGGGGTTCTGAATTTTGTAGCTTGCGGAGATTATAAGGATTGTTATGTTGGTAGCGATATTGTTTTAAATGGGCAAATAAATAGAGGTAAATGGGCGACGATGGGCTTCTGAAAAAGATTGGGTCCCTTAAGGGAGGGAGTTTGATTCTTGTTAATATGCGTCCGTCCTTGGGGGGTGCGCATCTTGGTGTTTTCAAACGGCGAGGATTGGCGGGGCGGGTGGGAAATTTGAGCGATAGCTTGGTGTTGCAAGCACCGCTTTATGAGTTGCAACGCTTGTCTCTGCAGGATGGGATGAGGAGTGTTGGGGTTCCTAACTTGGCTTTCGTATATACGAGTCTTGAGGATGCTACCAGAGGAGAATATGCAGATTGGACAATGGCGGCAGAACAGGTAAGATTCTTGAGAGAGGGTTTCAACGAGATTCGTGATGCCTTTTTGGAAGATGGTTTTTATGCCCCCCTGGCTGAATATTTTAAAGAGGGCTTTGCAAAATTGCCCAAAGTTCTCTAAAGATTAGGGCGGGCTCTTTGCATTCGGTCATAGGCTTCGAATGCTGTATTGGAAAGGCGCCATCGTGCTCTACGGGCGAGGGGAAGGCCCTTGTCGTTTCTGGTTATTTTAACGACGAGTTTCTTTTGTTCGAGCTCGCCAAGGAGGGTCTTGATAAATTCTTCGTCGCGGGCGAGCTCTCTTGCTACTGCGTTGGTGTATACTGGTTCTGGGGCGCGGGAAAATAAGTGCGAAAGGACGTGTTCTGCAATGCGGTCTTTTGTTTTGGGAGAGATTCGAGGCATACTTTATGAAAGAAGCATTTATTTATAATTCAATCGGTTTCCTTGCGATTCGGGTACGGACTTAATCGGGGCGGACGTAAAATCTGCCGAAAGCGTTAAATAGCGCGCGGCATGGAAAGGAGAGCCCGTTAGCTTGATTTTCTTTTGGAGCAATTTTCATGAAAGCAGGAACTGTTGGTTATGCCGCACCCGCCACGCATGCGGAGTTAGCGGGGGTTATGCATCCCCTGGTGCGAGAGTGGTTTTTTTCGAGATTTGTGGATTTTTCTCCTGCACAGTTGGCGGGGGTTATGCAGATTCATGGAAGAAAGAATATTTTGATTTCGGCGCCTACTGGCGGCACTAAGACGCTCACGGCGTTTCTAGCCATTTTAAATTATTTGGTTGGCTTGGCTGTGCGCAAAGAACTTGAAGACAAGATTTATGCGGTTTATATCTCTCCGTTAAGGGCGTTGAGCAATGATATTTTTGTTAATCTCGAGCAGCCGCTGAAAGAAATTCTGGGGGTGGCAAAAAAACAGGGCGTGGAAATGCAGGAAATAAGGGTGGGCTTACGGACAGGGGATACGACTGCTGCGCAGCGTGGGAAAATGGCGCGAATGGCGCCGCATATTCTTGTTACTACGCCCGAAAGCCTTGCGATTATTATTACAACGCCAAAATTTGTTGATTGTGCGCGGGCAATTGAATTTGTTATTGTGGATGAGATTCATGCGCTGGCAAACAAAAGGGGGGTTCATTTGACATTGACTCTCGAAAGGCTGCATGAACTTAGCATTATTGAGCCTGTGCGCGTGGGGTTAAGTGCCACTATTTCCCCGCTTGAGGAGGTGGCTGGGTTTTTGGTTGGGGTTGGGCGAGATTGCGTGATTGCTGAAGTCAAACTGAACAAGAAACTGGACATTGACCTGCTTGCTTCTGGAGATAATTTAATTGGGGGGGACGCGCCGGCGCAACAGCGAAAGATGTATGATTTGCTTGATGAACTGATACAATCGCACAAAACGACGTTGATTTTTACGAACACCAGAAACGCGACTGAAAAAATCGTTCATTATCTTGACTTGCATTTTCCTGGAAAATACGCGGGGCTTATTGGGGCGCACCATAGTTCGATGTCAAGGCAGAAAAGGTTTGAGATTGAAGATAGATTGCGAAGGGGAGAGCTGAGGGTTGTGGTGACTTCGACTTCGCTGGAACTGGGAATTGATATCGGCAGCATTGATTTAGTGGTCCTGCTTAGATCTCCCAAGGGTGTTGCAAGGGCGCTGCAGCGCATTGGGCGGGCGGGGCATCAGCTACATGCAAATCCGAAGGGGAGGTTTATAGTGACGGACAGGGATGATCTTGTGGAGTGCGCGGTTTTGATGAAACTAATGGTAGAGGGAAAGATTGATTCAATTAGGGTGCCAACAAACTGCCTTGATGTTTTGTCGCAGCACGTGTTTGGCATGGCAATCGGCAGGGTGTGGAAAGCTGACGACATGCTTGCGCTTATCAGAAGGAGTTGGGCGTATAGGAACATTGGTGGAGAGGAGTTCTATTCTGTAATAAGCTATTTAACAGGAGATTATGCCCTTGAGCACCGCAACGTGTATGCCAAAATATGGTACGACTCCAAAACTAAAGAAATTGGAAAACGGGGAAAACTTGCGCGCGTAATTTACATGACAAACATAGGAACGATTCCCGAAGAGGGGTTTATTGAGGTTATTGTCAATGCTCCGGCTGCGCGAAGGGGGGAGGGTGTTGGAAGCGTTGATGAGGCATTTTTAGAACGTTTGAAAAGGGGAGATGTGTTCGTGCTGGGCGGGACAAAGTATCAGTTTCTTTTTACAAGGGGCATGAAAGCTTATGTGCGGGCAGACGTTTCAAAACAGCCGACCGTGCCCTCGTGGTTTTCTGAGATGTTACCTCTTTCGTTTGAAGTTGCTGTTGAAATAGCAAGATTTAGGGGGTTGGTCGGTGAAAGAATAGAAAATAAGGGGGAGTGCGTTGAGTTTATTCGGGGGCGCATTGGGCTTGACGCGGGGCTTGCGGAAAAGATTTATGAATACATTAAAGAGCAGAGTGATTTTTCTGTTGTGCCGGATGATAAAACCCTGGTTGTTGAAGAGTTTAGGGCTGAGAAACACTATTTGTTTTTTCATGCGATGTGCGGGCGGAGGGTAAATGATGCGCTTTCCAGGGCGTATGGCTACGCGGCTGCGGCTCTTCGTTATAGGGATATTGAAGTTGGAATCAACGACAATGGGTTTTTTATTGCCGGAGACAAACTTGAAGTTGGCAGGGTGCTGACTTATGTAACTTCGAAGAACTTTATTGAAATTTTAAGAGAGGCGATTGAAAAGACCGATGTGCTGAAGCGGCGTTTTAGACATTGTGCTTCGCGGAGCTTAATGATTTTAAGAAATTACAAGGGGCGTCACAAATCTGTTGGAAAACAGCAGGTTCATTCTGGATTTTTGTTAAGCGAAGTTAAAAAATTGAGCGGGGAGTTTCCGATTTTGCAGGAGGCGCGGCGCGAGGTGTTTGAGGATTTGATGGATGTGCCGAGGGCATTGGAAATATTGAAGCAGATTGAACGCGGAGATATAAAAATTAAGAGGGTGGGCGTGCCATTGGTTTCGCCGTTCGGGCTTAACTTGCTGGCACAGAGTCATTCTGATTTAATAAGCATGGAAGACCGAGCCCATTTTTTGAAAAGAATGCACGAGCTGCAGATGGGGGTGATTGGGGGTGGTGCATAGGTTTATTGGCGGGGGCTTGTTAATAGTGAAGAACGGCGTGCGCGTGCTGGCGATTGCAGACCTACATTTGGGTTATGACCAAGCAATTAGAGAGTGCGGGGTGTTTGTGCCTGGCAGAGGGGTGTTTGAACAGACGATGGACGATTTAAAAGAACTTTTTAATAAATTGGGGCGGGTCGATTATGTTGTTTTGTTAGGGGATGTTAAACACGTGTTTGGTACGATTTTACCAGACGAGCGGAAGGAAATTTTGAGTTTATTCGATTACCTGCTTGAAAGAAGCAGGAGGGTCGTTGTTATTAAGGGAAACCACGATGTTACTTTAGAACAAGTTACGCGCGCGAGAGACATTGAAATTATGGATTATTGGGTTTGGGAAGGCTACTGCTTTTTACACGGGGATAGAGATTTTGATGTTCTTTATCGAACTGAAATAAAAACATGGGTTGTTGGACACGCGCATCCTGCAATTGAATTAAGTGATGGAATTAAACATGAAAGATATAAGTGTTTTCTTTGCGGGTCTTTTAAAAACAAGGAAATTATTGTGATGCCAAGCCTGTTTTTTAAGAGTGTGGGAATTGATGTTTTAACGCAGGGTTTGGGTTTGGCTTGGCCAATTGACGTAATGCGGTGTTATGTTTATATTGTTAATGGGGGAGAGACGCCCTTGAACTTTGGGACGGGACAAAACATAAAATCGAGGAGTTCTTGAGTTTGCTCGGGGGCAGTTTACCTAAAATTTTAATGGATTGTGAAATTATTGGGTTTGGGTTGAAAGCCGGGGCAGGGGGATTTGAGAGGGCAGACCGAGTTCGTCTTGGAACAAAAGGGATTTTGTGGTGCACTTTTTAAGAATAAAGTTGAAGATTGGTAGGCGCAGGGGGGTTGAGACTTCCTTTTTCTTCCAGGATTTCCAAAGTTCTTTGGATTCTTCCTGCGAAAGAGAAAGCAAAATGTGACCTTCGAACCTTATTTCTCCTAATTTTTCTTCTTTTTTTTCTTGGGCGCTGTAATTTAGTTCGTAAACAAATGTCAGGGCTGCGACGTCTGTGTTTTTAAAGAACTCTGACTCTTCTTTTTTGATGTCGGTAATTTGAATGTTTGTGTTTATGTTTGCTTTTGCGATCGGTTTAAGTCTTTCGGCCGTGATTTTTGCGTAATTAAATCCAATAATTTTCATGCGGTTTTCCTTACATTAAATCTTCTTCAGAAACAACCACGAAGTCGCCAATTGCAATGATAGAATTATACGGAACAACGACTTCTTTTGCAGGAGTTAGTTCGAGATTGAGGTTACGAGTGTATGAAGTAGCTTCTTTAAGCAATAATTGCAAAAGTTCTCCTGTTTTTGATTCAAATGTGACATCTTTAACCAATCCGAGGCGTTTTCCTTCTTTTGTAACAACGAGTTTATTAACAATTTGGCGTAGGGGTCTTTTTTCTAAAGCCATATTAAAGTTGGGACAAACTAGTTTATAAAGTTATGTGTGTTTTTTAAGAATAATTCGATATTAAATAACCTCACACCCCTTCAGTTCGTATAGAACTTTTAAATAGGTTTAAAAAGGAAACGAACTTTAATTTTTTTGTAAATTCCTTTTTAAATATTTATATTATATAATATATATTATGTATTATATATATTTTATATCATACATTATACGTTATATTTGTTGTATTTATTTGTTATAAATACAAATAATCGACGTTCTTCTTTTCCAAAGGAAACGAAGGTGTGTGTAACAAGTTATTATTTTATCGTTTTTCTCTTCATTTTCATAGGAAATACAGGTTCGAGTATCGATATGTTTATAATCTTCTGTTTTGATTAAAACTTGAGGTTATGAGGTGATTATGCCAGCGTTAGACAAGATTTTTAATGCGTTTGCAAAAAAAAGCATTTTTAAAAACAAAGTTGTGTTGCAAACCAACTACACACCCGAAACTATTCCTCACCGCAATGAACAAATTGAAGCAGTTGCTTCGGTTCTTGCGCCAGCATTGCGCGGAGAGCGCGTAAGCAACCTTTTTGTATATGGAAAAACCGGCACCGGAAAGACTCTTTCGGTGCAATACGTTACAAATGAACTCGAAAGACGCCTTCGGGAAGCGGGCAACGACTTCTTACGCGTTGTTTACGTCAACTGCAAACTTAAAAAGGTGGCAGACACGGAGTATCGTATTCTCGCGGAACTTATTCGCAGACTTGGTTCAAGCGTGCCTGCAACAGGACTGCCAACCGATAGCGTTTACAGCAAGTTTGTTGAACTTATCGATGTTAAAAAACAGCTTATTTTAATTGTGCTTGACGAAATAGACCAAGCAGTTAATAAGATTTCGGATGGCTTTTTATATACTCTTACCAGACTGAATTCTGAGTTAAAACAAGCACAAATCAGCATCGTGGGAATAAGCAATAGTTTGACCTTCATGGATGCGATTGATCCCCGCGTACGCAGCTCGTTGAGCGAAGAAGAACTGGTGTTTGCCCCATATAACGCGCTACAGCTACAAGACATTCTTCGCGAACGGGCCCTTCACGCATTTCATGAGGGAGTTTTAAACGAGGGAACTATTGCAAAATGTGCGGCCTTTGCTGCTCGTGAACATGGAGATGCGCGGCGCGCTCTGGATTTGCTTCGCGTTGCAGCCGAACTTGCCGAGCGCGAGCAAAATAAAAATGTCCAACTTCGCCACATTGACGAGGCGAATAATAAGATTGAACGCGATAAAATGCTTGACATCATTGAAAACGAACCCCGCCAGTTTCAGCTTGTGTTATATTCTATCTTACAACTTTCGGCCCAGGGCGCGAATGAAAAACTCTTTACTGGAGATATTTACAATCGCTATCAACTTGTGTGCGAACAGACCAAGAACGAAATTCTAACACAGCGCCGTGTTTCTGATATCCTCGCGGAGTTTGATATGCTGGGTTTGATTAACGCGCAGGTTATCAGCAGGGGAAGAGAAGGAAGGACGCGCGAAATCAGGCTTATGGTCCCCAAATCTCTTTTGCCCAAGGCGGGGGACATTCTGCGAAATTCGCTTGACCTATGAACGAATCAATAAGCGCGCTTATTAAAGAAAGGGGAGTTTTTCTTCAAAAAGAGCTTTATGATTTGTTTACGCAGTTTAGCGACGTAACTCTCGCGCGGCAGTTTCTTGACGGTTTAGAGCGCGCTTCTGGGCAGAAGCTTATTACAACCGCAAGCCTAACTAAACATACCGAAGTTGTTTGCGGGGCAGTCAGCACCCTTCCTGGAGAAATGCGCCACCTTGTTGAAACAACACTAATAAAGATGGGGGTTACTGTTGAAATTCAACATATTGCAAGTGTTAAACCCGCCGCAGACCCCAACGAAATTTCCTATCAGATATTTTTTTCAGGGAACAAGGACACAAAGAAAATCGGGGTTGCGGACTTTGTGGGGCACTTTCGTTCGCGATATCATCAGATTCAGCGGCTGCTGATGCAACGACCAGACGTACAAAATTTAGTGTCGATTAATAAAATCGGAAGAGATAAGCAGCGCTTTGCAGTAATCGGAATTGTCAGCGAGAAACGAATTACAAAAAATAAAAATCTTATTATTACATTTGAAGATTTGACTGGGCGCACAAAGGGCATTGTAAAACAGGGACACGAGTGCTTTACAAGGGCGGCAGAATTGCAGCTGGACGATGTTGTGGCCTTCAGGGTTTCGGGAAATAACGAACTGCTCATGGTTCAGGACGTTATTTTTCCAGATGCTTTCAAGGAGAAGGTGCGCTTCAATCAGGAAGCATACGTCGCTTTTGTGTCTGATGTACACGTGGGCAGCGCCAAACATTTGGGCAATCAATTCGAGAGATTTATCGACTGGCTTAATACCGATGTCCAAACAGCCCCCCTCATTAAATTCATATTTTTTGTAGGAGATAATGTTGACGGCGTTGGTGTTTTTCCGGGGCAGGAGCGTCTTCTTGCTGTAAAAAACCTGAAAGGCCAGTATAATCTGCTTGCAAGTTATCTTAAACGCGTGCCTTCCCATATTACAATGTTTATGTGCCCGGGCCAGCACGACTCTGTGCATATAGCCGAGCCGCAACCAATTATTGATAATTTTTACGGCGCAGCGCTTCACGAAATTGGGAATTTGATGCTTGTTTCCAATCCCGCACTCATTAAACTTATCGAAAATGGCAAGGAATTTCTTGTGCAAATGTATCACGGAGCCAGCATTCACCATTTTATAAATGAAATTGAAGAACTGCGATTCGCAAAGGCGCACCGGTGCCCAGCGAAGGCGGTTCGGCACATGCTGAAACGCAGGCATTTGGCTCCCACGCACGGCGTCACGCCGTCGATTGTGTATGTCCCTAATCCACAACATGACCCAATGGTTATTCAGGAGGTGCCTGATGTTTTGTGTACAGGAGAAGTGCATCGTTTAGATATCGAAACGTATAATGGGGTGCTTATTATCACGGGAAGTTGTTGGCAGTCGCAAACCGAATTTGAAGAAAGGGTGGGAAATGTGCCTGACCCCTGCAAGGTTCCGCTTTTAAATCTTAAAACACGAGAATTGAAAATACTGGATTTTACAGATGGAACCGAGTAGTTATTTTAATTCGCTTGATGTTGGTGTGAAGACCTGCTATGATATAGCAAAGACTGCGCGCGCAAGGGGTCTTGACCCTGTGAATGATGTTGAAACGCCGATTGCAACCTCCCTTGCCGAAAAAGTTGTTGGTTTGATTTCAGTTATGTATCCTCAACTTAATGACGAACGGATTGTGAAACGCATCATCGAGCTTGAGAAAGAGTATGGTCCGCTTGAAATGGCGGTTGCATTGAAGATTGCTGAAGAAATCGCCAAGGAGCGTTTTTGCAAGTTTGAAAGTCTTTTGCAAGCCATTGATGCCGGAATTCGTGTGGGCTTTGCCTATACTACTATTGGCGTTGTGTCTTCGCCACTTGAAGGATTTACAGGATTAAAATTGAATAAGACCCGTGAAGGAAAGGACTATTTTGTTGCATATTTTTCCGGACCGATAAGAAGCGCGGGGACTACGGCGGGCTGTGTTGCTTTGATGATTATTGATTATTTGCGTGAATTGTTTGGTTTTGCTAAGTACGATCCAGACGAGCAAGAAGTTCGACGCTACGTGACTGAAAACTACGATTACCACGAGAGGGTTACCAATTTACAGTATCTGCCGACTGAAGAGGAAATTGCTTTTCTCGCCAAGAATCTCCCAATCCAAATTTCTGGAGAGCCGACTGAAGATCGGGAAGTGTCTAATTATAAGGATCTCCCCAGAGTTGAAACCAATTTTATTCGGGGCGGCATGTGCCTTATTTTTTCCGAAGGGCTTGCGCAAAAGGCGCAGAAGGGTTTTGGGTTACTCAAGAAAGCACAAGAGCGGGGGTTTATATCCACTGGCTGGAACTTTCTTGCGGATTATATTGTGTTGCACAAGAAGCGAGAGAAGGGTTCTGCGGATAGTTCGCCAACATATATCAAAGATCTTGTTGCGGGAAGACCTGTTTTTGGGCACCCGTCCCGCTCAGGAAGTTTTAGGTTCCGCTACGGGTTAAGCAGAGCAAATGGCTTCTCTGCCGCGTCGGTACACCCCGCCACGATGGGAATCTCTGGCAATTTTTTGTCGTTCGGAACACAACTTAAAGTCGAGAAGCCGACCAAGGGCTGCGCCATTTCTTCATGCGACCAGATGGACGGACCAATTGTTAAAATGAGAGATGGGCGCGTGAGGCGCGTTGAGACGCTTGAAGAAGCAAAACGCCTTTACCCCGACGTTGTCGAGATTTTGTATTTGGGAGATGTGCTATTTTCTTTGGGCGATGTAATGAACCGTAATTACGATCTGCTTAAACCCGGCTATGTTGAAGAATGGTGGGGTCTTGAACTGGAGAAACGTGCTGGTGTCGGTGTTGTTGCAGACCCGTTTGTCGTATCTTTCGAGAGGACGGTGGAATTATCTATGCAGTACGGTTTGCCCCTGCACCCGCGCTATATTTATTATTGGACTCAAATCGATAGGGATTTCTTTCTTGCTTTAATTGATTGGATAGGGCATGGGTCTGTGACTGAAAACAAACTTGTTCTGCCCTACGCAGCCTCTGATCGGGAACGATTCGTCCGCGGAAAACGTGCGCTTGAGATTGTGGGCTGTGAACACATTGTCGGTTTAGAGCATGTTGTGATTTCTATGCCAGATAGTGCGGCACTGCTTTATAATTTGGGAGTAAATTTACAATTAGAAGATTTTGAAGTCGCTTTTGAAAATAGCGTGAAGAGGCTGCGTGATTTGCCAGAAGCGCAGACGCTGGATTTGGTTAATCATATAAGCAAGGCGGTTATTAAGGATAAGGCGGGAACATTTATCGGGGCGCGCATGGGCCGACCTGAAAAGGCGAAACTACGAAAGCTTATAGGCAGCCCCCACGCGCTTTTTCCTGTGGGGAAACAGGGAGGCAGATTAAGAAGCGTTACGGCTGCGGTTGAAGGGGGAGTTGTTCGCGCCGAATTTAGCTTACATTTTTGTGACGCGTGTAATAAGGATTCTATTTATCCCTGCTGTTCGAATTGCGGCGCAGCATGCAAGCGATTGTATTATTGCCGTTCGTGCGACTCGCGTTCTGTTAGTCCGTGTTTGGAGCATGACAATAAACAAGATTACTGTGAGCAAAGCATTGATGTTCGCGCCTATTACGACAAGGCACGGACCCTGACCGGTGTAACGACTGATATGGCTCCCATTATTAAGGGGGTTCGCGGAACTTCTAATAAAGACCATAGTTGCGAACATCTCGGTAAGGGAATGCTGCGCGCAAAACATAATCTTCATGTTAACAAGGACGGAACGATAAGGTATGACATGACTGAGATGCCCCTCAATCATTTCAGACCGCGAGAAATTGGCACCAACATTGAGCGCCTGAAGGAGATGGGTTATACGCGTGATATTGATGAAAAACCGTTAGAGCAGGAGAATCAAATACTGGCGCTCTTGCCACACGACATTGTGCTCCCCGCGTGTTCTGACTCTGACGATGAACCGGCGGACGAGACGTTTATGCGCGTCTGTGCTTTTGTGGATGATGAATTAGAGCGATTGTACAAATTGCCGCGGTTTTACAACTTAAGGTCGCGAAGCGACCTTGTTGGACAGTTGTTTGTATGCATTGCTCCCCATATTTGTACGGCGACTGTTGGTCGCTTGATTGGTTTTTCAAAGACACAAGCAATGTTAGCCTCTCCCTTTATGCATGCGGCAATGCGACGGGATTGTGACGGGGACGAGGCGGCAGTTATTCTGCTTATGGATATGCTGCTCAACTTTTCACGCAAGTTTCTGCCAGCACATCGTGGCGGAACACAGGATGCGCCGCTTGTTTTGAATACAAGAATTAATGCCGGAGATGTTGACGATCAGATATTAACATTTGAGTTGGGGCCTTACCCTCTTGAACTTTATGAATACGCTGAACAGGGGAGGCACTCGTCTGAAGTGAAGATTGATAATGTGAAATCGCGCCTGAAGGCGGGCAAGAATCCATTTTATCCTCGTTTTTTTACGCACAATACGTGTGATTTAAATGGGGGAATAAATAATTCTTCTTATAAAAGCCTTCCAAGCATGTCTGAGAAAGTTGATGCGATGATGACACTATGTAAAAAACTTAGGGCGGTTGATGTGAGCGATGTTGCACGGCTTATCATTGAGCGCCACTTTATTCGGGACACCAAAGGTAATCTGAGAAAGTTTTCTATGCAAGTTTTCAGATGTGTAGACTGCAACGAGAAATTCAGGAGACCTCCGCTTGCTGGAAGATGCACCTGCGGGGGAAAATTAATTTTTACTATTTCCGAGGGAAGCATTATAAAGTATTTGGCGACAGCACTCGAGCTTGCGCGAACTTATCAAGTTAGCCCGTACTTGTTAGAGTGTTTAGAACTTGTTGAAAAAGATATTGAAAGTCTTTTTGGCAAGGACAAAGAAAAACAAGAACAATTAGCAAGGTGGTTTGGTCAGCCAAGGTAGTAAAGAATTGATGGAATAATCAGGCAAGCCATCAGGTGTGTTCTTTTTACTCCGGTTTGCAGCGCGTATAGGCCGAGAGCTGTTGAAGTAATTAAAATTACCAGTCCAGATGCGCGGGTAATGCTTATGACAACTATAACGACCAAGGCAATGATTACATAAGAAAGCAATTGGTAGTTTATTTTTCCTATGAGGTTGGCGCACCGACGTGAGAGTGCAATCGCCAGCGCGGCCGCGATGAGCGATGCGAAGATACTTGCTGACAGAATGAGCACAATTTGCCAGACTTGGATTTGCTGCAGAAGTTCTAATATTGCTGCTGCGGCTCCGGTTCGGGCTTTTTGAATCGCATAAACAATAACAAAACTCCAAATCATGGTTATCATTGTCATTGTTCCGTTTAGGAAGAGAAATCCTCTTTGAGAGTAATCAGAAACTTCTGCTGCGATTAATGATGCGTACCCGGAACCAATTGCGGGAAGAAATGAACAAGGTGGCGCTATGCAAACGGCAGACAGGGCTGTTTTTTTTAAATCTTTTATGGGAGGAAGCGCTTCTTTCCATCTGCATTTTTTCTGTGGTGGGAGAATAGTTTTTTCACGTATTGCTGCGATTAGTGTTGAAGTTCCAAATAGTCCTGTGAGCAATGGGAGCAAGGGTTCGCGCACAGATATGTTAAGGGCAGCGTAGCCGAGAAAACCAGCGGCAAGGAGCACCAATACCGCCGAGACAGACTTTTTCTCTCGCAGAGCCATGTACATAATAAGTGCAATCAACAGGAAGGGAGTTATTTTTGCCAGAGAAAGATATATTTTTGGCACAAGAAAAATAAGGGGCGCGGCAAGGAGTACGGCAATAATTGTTGCAAAGAGCGCGCCATAGACGGAAATAAGAAGAGCTTCGTGACCATTGCCTTCTTTCAATAGGGCGTGACCCGGAAGAACCGAAAGAACAGTCTCTTCATTCGGAGCGCCGAGATATATTGAAGGGATAAAGTCAATAATGGTGTGGGTAATTGCAAGAGAAGTGACGCCGATTGCGAGCGCGAGCGGAGAAATACCCGAAACGAACGGTGCGGCGGTTAATGATAGCAATAGCGCAGCAACAAGATTTATGTGAATCCCTGGCGTGAGGCCTGTGAATGTGCCGACGAGGATGCCTGCCAGAAGAGCCAGAATAATTTCAATAATCATTCGGATTATCTTTTTTGTAATTTTTGCCGAATGCGTTCCAAGGGAGCTTTAACGCCGATTCTGGAAAATGATTTAAAATCCATTGCGTGAAGGTGTTGCTGTTTGGACCAACCAACTTGTAGCGATTTCTGCAGGGATAATTCTTTGCGTTTTTCTCGATAAATTTGACGATTTTGTGAGCTGTTGAGTTTGTCGTGCCTTCTTCACAGCCAATAATTCTGCTTTTATATCTCATACCATCCGAGAAGGGATTAATGTTCATTCCAATTAGCGGGTTGTTATTTCCTAATCCAAGATATACGTTGCCCCATGATTTTTTTGGTTTTGGATTGTGAAACTTTCCAGACTCCCATCTGGAAATTCTGCCCCTCTTGTTAATTACAAACCAGGTATGCAATGCGAAGAAGAAAGGAAACGGAACTTTAGAACAAAATAGGAAGACCTGATATCTATTCTTTCTGACTACTCCTGAAAAATCTTGCTTGTCCACAATAAAGGCAATTTCCTATTTATTTAATCTTTCTGTCCTGTATGTTTCTATCAGTTTATAAACCGAGCCTTGCTTTGTCAAACATGATTCTATTAATTCAAATGAACCCGGTTCGAATGAAAGATTTGGGAATTTTATTTTTTCAATTTCCTCACTGAACTTTTTTGTATTATCGACGTATTTTACCCTTGCTATTGTTAGGTGAGACATAAAGCGCTCTTCTGGTCTGAAAAACTCTGAAAGTGCAGAATCTACTTTTCTTTGGAGTTCGTCAGCGCCGTTAATGTGCAACCAGACAATCCTTGGATTGTTCTGATAATTAAAAGTGCCCAGTTTGTTTATTAATAGCGAGAGTGTTGGGAATTTTATTCGCGATAGCGCGCTTTTTACATTTTCAAGAAGATCTTGGCTTATTTCTCCCAAGAACTTGAGGGTTAAATGAAGATTTTCTTTTTCTGTTAGTTTACCATTAAACTTCGGGATTTGGTTTTGTATTTCGGATATCCTGTTTTTTATTTCTTCTGGAATACTTATTGCTACAAATGCTCTCATTTTGGCACGATTGCTGCGGTGCTGAAATCTTTTATTTTTGCCAGAGAGAAGACGTCTTCTTTTTTGACCGCTTTAATGTGCTTTTCGTATTCGTAGTACTCTTCTGCGCACGTGGCGAGCTCTGTAAACGCGAGTTCGTTCATGACATTCATACTCTCTTCCGTGCTTATTTTTTGCAGTCCAATTAGTCTCTCTTTGGCTTCATCAAATTCCTTCGATGTCATTTTTGTTGCTGCTTTAAAACCCTCTAATATGAGCTGTTTCACCTGCGGGATGGCTTCTTTTGTAGTGCCAACGTAAATTGTGTAATGGCCATATTCTTTTTTGCAGTCGAAAGAACTTCTTACACTGTAGGCGAGACCGCGCTCTTCGCGGATGGTGAGAAATAGTTTTGAGGACATGCCGTTTGCTAAATATGCGTCCAAGACCTCAAACGCATATCTCTTTTTATCTTTTGCAAACGGGGCGTGCATAGCCCAAATGAAATGCGATTGGTCTATGCCTGCGCGTTCTTCAACGAGATGGTCGTTTTTCTTTTTTATTTTTGACATTGTGAATGCCGCATTATTTGGAGTGAACTTTTTTTCCAAATAGTTGCATATGCGGTTGAAGTCTGCCTTGCCCACGATTGATACAATATAATTAGCAGGATTATAATGGTCTACGAAGAACTTTGAGACCATATTTCTCTGGAGCGGACGTATTGTCTTTTCTGAGCCGATTACGCCCTCTCCGAACGGTTTTTCGTATAGGCATGATAATATCTTGTCGTAGATTTCTGACTGGGGCATGTCGTGATACATTTTGATTTCTTCCAGAATCACTTTTTTTTCTTTCTCAAACTTTTTTTCTTCAAATATTGGATTATTAAGAATATCTGCAAGGATATCTAGTCCGGCAAAGATGTGTTCGCTGGGAAGTTTGAAAAGGAAACTTGTGGCATTTTCTACTGTGAATGCGTTAATTACGCCGCCCCTTTTTTCGACTTCGCGAGAAATGTCTTCGTGTGTGCGCGTTTTTGTGCCTGTGAAGACGAGATGTTCTATGAGGTGTGCGATGCCTTTAATATCGCTGGTTTCGTGCATTGCGCCGAATCGGTTTGTTATGCTGAGTGCGACAACGGGAATGTCGCGTTTTTCGTGGAGAACGGTCACCCCGCTCTTTAATTTTTTCCTGAAGAATTTCATTGTAATTTAAAGGTTAATCTCTTTTTAAATCCCCTGTCGCTTTGAACAGTATTAACTTTGGAAGTGTTTATTAGAATTTTTGGGTTGAATACCCCGCAGCTTGCTGCGGAATAAAAATTCTAATTAGAAAATCGCGAACTAAAAATTTCCGAATACCGCGGAGCTTGCTCCGATTCGGTAGGAAATTTTAGCGATTTTCTTTATTGGACGATTTTCTCCAGCAAGTCTTTTACTGGTTGAACTGTTGCTTCTATAATTCTAAAACCGGTATCTATTGCAAAGAGATTGTATAATAATAAAAAAGCTGCCTCTTCTAACGTGCTCTTTATATGATATCTTTGGGGATGTGCTTCAAGACCGCCCTCGTTCATAAGCGCGTTAACTCCGGTAACTAATACATGTCCCATTCTTGTGCAATATTGGTAAACCCCTAAGATTGGAATATAGTCGGTCGGTCGTATCCCATTTGGCGCGCTTAACCCTGCGTTATTTTTTCTTTTCATTCTGTTTTTTATACAGACTTGATATTTATAAACTGTGCGCTTGTTATGCTCATATGCCAATCAATGCAGGATATGAATACTTTAACGCAGAGAAGGTTTATCTTGATGCGAAAACGACTGAAGAAAAGATTGTTGCACTTGAGGGACTAATCCGAAAGGCACCCAAGCACAAGGGGAGTGAAAATTTGCTTTCCGAGCTTAAAACTCGGTTGAAGAAGCTTAAAGAAAAGTCTGAGCGAGTGCGCAAGATGGGCGGGGGAAAGAAGGGTTTTAAGAAAGAAGGATTTCAAGTGGTGCTTCTTGGATTGGCTAATTCTGGCAAGTCTACTCTGCTTGCACGACTTACTAATGCGCAGTCTGCAGGGTCGCCTTATCCCTTTAGTACACTTGAGCCTGCGCTTGGGACGATGGACTATGAGGGGGCTCGGGCGCAGGTTGTTGACTTACCAAGCGCAGGGCATGGAAATTTTGATGTTGGCGTTATCAACACTGCGGATTGTGTCCTTCTTGTTGTAGATAGGTTGGAAGATGTGGAAAAATTATCTGGGGTGCTTACACGGGCCCCTTCGCGCAGAATCATTGTAGTTACAAAGACAGATTTGTTATCTCCTGATGAGAAACGCAAGCTCGATGCGCGTTGCCGTTCGAAGAGATTGGATTATGTTTTACTATCTTCTATCAATGATGAGGGGGTTGGTTTGCTCAAGAAGCGCATTTTTGAGATGATGGGAGTTATACGAGTGTACACTAAAGAGCCAGGTAAGCCGCCCGCAGTATTGCCTGTTGTTTTGCCTGTCGGGAGCAGTGTAAAAGATGTTGGTGAATCTATTCGTAATGGTTTTTATCGCAATGTGAAGGAGAGTCGCGTCACAGGACCCAGTGCGAAGTTTGCGAATCAGAAAGTCGGATTATCTCATGTTTTGAGAGATAGGGATGTTGTGGAATTTCATACGCGCTAATCTATCGATAGGCTTCTTTGTATAATCTGAAGATTTTTTTGTCTTTCCTGATTGGGGCAAGCAAGGTATTTATTTCTTTTGCTAATGCATTTTTGACGTCGAGAGGATGAACGGATTTATTGATAAATTCGCGCTCTAACTGCTCATAAGAAGAGTATTTTAATGTGCCTCCAAATTTTGCAAGTCTTTCAATGATAAAATTCTGTTTTTTATCTGCTTTCAATGTAAATATCACGTATTTCAGAAAAGCCATAATGCCATTATCTGGGTTGCCTGCTTCGCACTCGGCTTCTTTTAGTTTTTTGTTAACTGTTTCTTCATCGTCTAACGCGTCTATTTTGCTGCTGGGAATGCTCGAACTCATTTTCTTGCCTATTAAACCAGAAATCATGGGATTCATTAATTCTATACGGGATCGGTATCCGATTTTTGGCAAATATTCTCTGGCGAAGACGAAAATCTTTCTTTGATCCAATCCTCCAAACTGTATGTCTGCCTTAAGATATTCTTCATCTAATGCCTGCATTAATGGATAGAGGATATTTCCTAATTTGGGGTTTTCGTCCATTTTGACAATTTCAGAAGCAGCCTTTGTCGCATCTTTCACGTGTGTCAACATGCTCATTTTTAGCAAATCTTTAAAATATTTTGGTTGCAGCTGTATTTTGCTTCCTCTTACAAATTCAAGCTCTTTTAAATTCACACCCAGTGATTTCAGCATCAGGGGCATCAGCACCTCGTAATATTTTTGTCTTTTATCTAATATTTCCCAAGAAACCCCGTCGAGTGCAGCATGCAGGTCGGCAATCAAGATTTTTACCTTAAGCCCTGCATTGAGGAAATCTCTTATTTTTAACAGTGGTACGAAGTATGCCACATGCGGGCTGCCGGTCGGCATTGTCCCCCAATATACCGAGGGCGTTTTCTTTTTTTCTAATAATTCAATCAGATCTGATTCGCCAATAATCTCCTGAAGGTTGCGTTCAATTAGAGCAAGGCGTTCTTTGCTGTTCATAAAGATGGGGGGCAAAAGCTTAATTTAAGCTTTGCTATGGGGAAACATGCGTTATCTTGCTTTGACTGCGGCTTTGGCCGGGATTTTTTTACTTTTTTATATTATGCTGCTGCCTGCGCGCGACATTCAGACTTTAGACGAAGCCAGCGTTCGGGAGCGTGTTCGTATCCGCGGTCTTGTTGAAAAAGAGCGAGGAATTTCAACAGGAACACTGCTCGTTATCAATAACATAAGTGTGCGATGCGATTGTTTTGGGACGTATAGGGGGCGATTTGTGATTGTGGACGGATATGTGGACGAGTTTCGGCGTGAACGTTTTATACGGGCGCAATCTATCCGTACTATTCCCCGCTCAAATAGCGGCAGTTGAGCAAGCCAATCAATTGTTCAAAGATAGGAAAACCGGCCGGATAATTATATAAATCTGGGTCGCCTATTGGATAAATGGTCATTAAGAGGGGCGCCGCAAGAGGGAATATCGGAGAAGATAATAATCTTAAGGTTCATTTTTCTAAGGATAAAGAAAGCGCTTGGGTGAGGGTTATCGCTATGCACGTGCGTAAGAAAAAAGGAATTGGAATTTTATTAAACAACCTCTTCAGCGGAAGAATGAAATGGGGGGAAATCATTTTGTTTGGGGAGAAAAAATCTTCAGAAATACCTGAATTTATTGAAAAAGTGGAATGCGTTCCCTGCACTGTTGAGTGGACGGTAGAGTTTTAG
>JBBSYO010000049.1:0-10345 GCA_038045185.1 Nanobdellota archaeon
TAATTTATTAAGCGCAAAGATTTAGATAAAATATGCGACGTTCAATTTTGCGCGGATTTGGGTTTGCTGCAGTTATATGGGGAATTGCTCTGCTCGCGCAGGGATTTTCGATTACTGGATTTATTGTTCTTGAAGGCGTGGGGAAGGCGGTAAGTTCTGCATTTGGATTGATTTTAGTTATTGGCGGGATTATATTATTAAGCGCTGCGCGGCGGCTTGAAGACACTCTTCAGATATATGACGCACAGAGAGGTAACAGGCACGCATTAGTTCTTAGAGGAATGCACGACATTGCAGATATTATACAACTTGATACTAACAAACCTATTGATGAAAATCACCTTAATCTTGTTGATTTGGGCAAGGTGCTTGCTGAAGATGTTATTAGTGAAGGGGACCGTAAGAAACTAATTGATAAATACGAACCAAATCTGCAGAACTTGGCGGTTAGAGGATATTCTTCTTATTTTAAGCACAAAAAAGACAATTATGAAAATGAGAAGCTCTCCAAGTCAGAGCGATCTAAAATTGCGCGAGAAATTCGTGATGCGAGGGCAGCTGAACGGGTTCTTAATATTTTAGACCCTTTATATAAAACAAGAGGTGAACACCTCATAGCCCTTAAAAAGCAAATTGGAAAAAGACTTGATTTATATAACCCTCTTAAAAGAGGAAGTGCGGCATATGTTCATTTTACCTCTAAGGCAGGAGCTGAACAAATTAAGCGCGAGGGATTAGACGAAAATTCACAGGCGCTTTATTTTTCAAATTATAAGCAAGCGGTAGATTTTCTTTCGGCTTATAATGGAAATCAAGTAAGAAAAGCAACGGGAGCTAAGGCGGCTGAACAGGCTATTGTTTTTCAGACTGCTGAATTGCCAACCAAGTTTAATCATCTTGTTGGAAATAAGTCCTGGCCAAAAGTCATATTTAATAGGGTGCTGCCTGAAAATTGTTATCGTTTTGAAACAATTCGTGTGAGTAAGTAATTTATTTACGTCTTTTACTATCTCTTTGTAAGAGGAGAGCCATTAAAAAGGGATGCATTTCTTCAGATGCAAGATGCATAACCCTCTCTGCTCCCTTATTTGCTAATTTATCCCAATGCCCATAAGTCCCAAACGCACGAGCTTGAAATTCTGTTAATGGAGGGTCAACTGCATAAACAGGTTTTCCATGTTTAATCGCGTAATTGACTGGAAAAGTTAGCCCGTCAAACTGTCCGTAGTCAAAAAATATTCCGGAATTAAAGTGTTGGTCAATTAACCCTTGATATCTTTCAGGAAGTTCAACAGTAAGGGCATCGAATGTGCCAACAGGCATTTTCGTGAGCGCCTCTAAAAATGCATTGCCTGCCCTTGGAGTTCTTATATTTGGCTGGCTAAGTAGTATTACTAACGCTTCACTTGAATGCGTTCTGCCTTCACATCTATTTATTTGAGGCGTGAGTGTTTCTTTAGTGATTACCATAAACATTTGCACCTTGCCGCCCTTATAAATCTTTCTGATTAAATGTATCTTAAAAGTGGTTACATACTTCAAAACGCAATAAGTCTCCCAATTATAGACATTCCCGCTGATTGTGTCGCATCAGTGCGGGAAAGGATAGACAGAGATTCTTGAACACTGGGGACTTAATCATGGAGAATTTCTGTATTTGAATTGCGCGCATTTGGAGCACGCAAGAATTCACAAACGAAAGGCAGCTTATGGAGAATTCGGTTGATTATGTTACGGTTAATTCGAATTCTCCAGACAGAGAATTTGGGACAAAAATTAGCCCAATTACCCAAATTCTCTGTAATGCGCAGGATATTCTGCAACTATGCGCCTATAAAAATCAGCAAGATTGGCCGAAACTTTAATTCCCTTGTCCTCTCCTCTTGCTGTAGGAAGTATGACTCGGGTTGGGCTCATACGACGTGTTGCGTCATCACGAGAGGGGAATGTCTTGCCTAATCGCGCAAATGGGTGAACACACGGCTGCGGGTCTTTAGAGTCTAATAAATTGCCTGTCTTGTGTTCCAGATTACGGCACACGATGACTGGAGGCACATCTTCTCTGGCGCAGACTGAGTATACTAGTCCTGTTCCGCCCCGCCTGTATTTTTCTACATACCTCGTCGCAACAACTTCCCAAGGCGTGCCGACGAACTCACGCACATATCCGACTGGCACGAAACCGAGTTCTGTCTGAAAACGTGCATCTATCTTGTCAAGAGCTTCAGTGATAGAACCGTAAAGTCTATCTTCTGCAGGAGACTTGGGCGTGATGGTACGTTTGTCCTGTTTGAGTACGGCAAATCGCGCCCTATCAAGTGGATGCGCAAGTGCTTTAAGCAGCACAGGAGAGAATAACTCTATATGCGAGAGCGCCTCGCCATTAAGTTCGTAGTGACCTTTTTTTCTGACAAAATGATTCATAATCATGTCTGTCAGCATGCGATGTTGCGCGACTTGCGATTCATTACAGTCACTCAGAGGTCTGAAGAAGTTAAACGTGAAAGGCAAACTTGGATGTGCAAGTGTGCTAGTGCGGTCAAGATATATCTTGCGTGCTTCTGGAGTTAGACCTGTGATGTTTTTATCGCTTGCGGCGCGGCTTGCAACGTCGGTGGCAAGCGCGATTTCAAGTGCAGCCATATGGACGCACTCAGCTGTGACTGATTTTTTCTTGTAGGAATTCCAGCGCGAATCTTCGCAACCGCATTCGCCATAAGGAAATCCAATCGTTATATCTCGATTTGCCAGAGGATGATGGAGCGCGACGTGATAGTAATCAATGTTGTCTGAAGAGTCTTCCTTATGTGTTCGAGATTTTACGTCAGCCTTAAATGCAGCCCCTAAATGCCTGACTTCCTTTAAAGCAAGTTTACCATTTGTATTAGGTTGGCGACTATGATTGAGGAATGCGTCGCGTTCGTGTTCATTGCCTGCGCTCCTCCTGAATTTTTCTTCAATTTCTGCCTTGTTTTTATCATTGCGCTTAGCCCAGTCGCTAATACGCGCGCGAATTTCTCTTGGTCGCTCGAGTTGAATCTGAGCAAGCGCAAAAGCCATCGGAGTTACGAAGAGATTATGGTTTCCCGGCATTTCAAGCATGATACCATAGGTGCGAGGAAGTATCTCGCCTGTTGCTCTTCTTGTGTTGTGAGTTACCATGCTGCGAGAGGTTGAAGACAATTTATAAAGTTTTTCCGCATAATGTTTATTAACTCAGGAGAGTTTTGAGAGAGATGAATGCAGAGGGGGTGATTCAGAGCGAGGCATTTATCAAATGGTTTGCCGAGCTGAGCAATAAAGATGTGGGGATTGCAGGCGGGAAGGGAGCTAGTTTAGCAGAGATGTATAATCACGGGTTTCCTATACCGCCGGGATTTATGATAACTGCTCAGGCATATCAATATTTTATTGAAAAGACTGGCCTTGCTAACCAGATACACGCGCAGCTGCAT
Source organism: Nanobdellota archaeon (assembly GCA_038045185.1). Taxonomy (GTDB): domain Archaea; phylum Nanobdellota; class Nanobdellia; order Pacearchaeales; family GW2011-AR1; genus JBBSZK01. The sequence continues at coordinate 3,456 of JBBSYO010000049.1, forward strand.
AAGCTTAATATTGAAGATACGGCGCGTTTGAATGAGGCCTCTCAAAAGATACGCGCGCTCATTGATAATGCTCAGATGCCGCGTGAGCTGGAGATGGCGATTATAGAAGCATATGATATTCTGGATGTTGAGCGGGGCGCAATGCGGCACGCAAAGCCAGGAGCGCTGGATATTTTACGCTTGGGGCATGAACCTCCATTTGTGGCTGTAAGGTCAAGTGCAACAACCGAAGATCTCGAAAGTATATCTGAAAACGAACACATTTTGATAAAAGTCGATGGAAAGCCCGTCTACGATGAGATAAAAACCATTTATGAGAGATTTGGTGATTGCACCCTCCATGACGTTGAAGTGCCGGCCATGGAAGATAACCAGATTAGATGGCATAAAGTGCAGAAACTGCTAAAACATCCAACTGAAAAAGATATTTTATACAGAATAAAGACCGTTACGGGAAGAGAGATAACTATTTCCCCGCAACACACGCTCATAATACTTAATGAGTCCACCTTGAGTCCCATTGTTGCCGATGCTTCAACAATGCGCATCGGAACAAAAATCCCTGTTATTGGCGCAATACCTGAGATAAACAATGAAGATCCTATTATTGTGGGCGATTATGTGGCCGGAACAGATGTTGTTATAAAAAATAATAGAATAATGATAAGAAACAATAGTGGGAACTGGAGCATTCAGCACGGAATGCCTCAAAAGATTGAAGTTTCGGAAGATTTTGCCTATTTCTTAGGATTGTACGTTTCTGAAGGCTCAACCTATGAACATCAAACGTCTATAACTAATTACAACCATGCTCTTCTAGAAAAAGCAGAAGTCTTTTGTCGAAAGATAGGAATATATGAGAAATCAACTATGAATAAGCACTCTATACGAATCAACAGCCCTTCTTTTGTGAGGTTTTTACATAAGTCATGCGGCGAACCAAGCGATAAAAAGGGCAAAGGAAAACTATGTCGCACAAAAAAAGTTCCCAATTTTGTTTTTGGATGGAGCAAAAAAAATATTGGGGCATTTTTAAGAGGATGTTTTGACGGCGACGGAACTGTTGGCAGAACTGGGATTTCTTATTGTACAACCTCCTCTTTGCTCGCAGGAGGAATTTTGAAGCTTATAGAAATTTTAAATATAGGATTTACGTTTAACAACAATAAAGGAATATTCAAAATCAATATACTATTTAGTGATAGTAGAAAGTATAATGAATTCGTTGGCTTTAACGATTCTAACAAACGTGATAGGCTAATCACATTTATAGATGAATATGCGGCAAAAGAAAAGCACTTTGATTTTAAATACAACGTACGTATAAATCCAGTACTCTCCGCGAGCATAAAAAAACAAATTGACGCAGACCTTCCAACTAAGGAAATAGAATCTGCATTTTGCAGGATATGCGGGAATGAGGCGGGGCAAACCAGTTACTACAAAGATAAAAAAAGATATTATTGCGAAGAATGTAATAAAACGTACTATGAGGAAGAGGTTGATAAGAGAATTCTGAAAAAAATTGATTATTTTGATGATAATGGAAGATTCAAAAGAGGGGCGACACCATGGAATTATGGAAACATATCTGGCAAAGTGAGCCTTCCTCAACTTAGAAAATTCTCCGATAGGCACGATATAGAAAAAACTTTCTCCTTATTTAACGGTACAGTAAAATGGGAAGAAATAAAAGAAATAATTGAAGTTAAAAACACAGGGTTTCTTTATGATTTTAGCGTTCCTAAAGTTGAAAATTTCGCTGGTGGTTTTGGGGGGATAATTACCCATAATTCGGCGAGCTTTGCAGGACAGCAGGATTCGTTTCTTGCAGTAAAGGGGAAGGTGCAACTCATTCAGAAAGTCAAGTGCTGTTTCTCATCGCTGTTTACGGCACGGGCGATTTATTATCGGCAAAAAAAAGGTTTTGAGCATGACAAAGCATACTTAGCTGTTGTCGTGCAAAAAATGATTAACTCGCAGAAATCAGGAGTTATTTTCTCTAAAAACCCTCTGAAGAATGATAACACAGTTGTGATTGAAGCGGTCTGGGGATTGGGAGAAGGCATTGTGTCGGGACGTATTTTGCCTGACCAATATCAAGTCGGTCCTGATACAGAAGTGCAGGAAATCAAAGTGGCAGATAAAAAAGTGGCAATGGCGCGCACATCTTCTGGCGCGGTTGAAGGAGTGAAGTTGACACCCGAGCGCTCGTCGCAGCAGGTGCTTTCAGGATACGAGATTAAACGACTGGCACAGTATGCTCTGCAACTTGAGGAGCACTATGGTAAACCGCAGGATATTGAATTTGCGATTGATAGGGAGATTTATATTGTGCAGTCGCGGCCGATTACCACGAAAGCGCGCGAGGACACGCGGGAGATTACCGGGAATGTATTGTTGTCTGGAATGGCTGCTTCTCCGGGAGTTGGCTCGGGTAAAGTTAGAATTGTGCAGGATTTAAATGAACTTGATAAAGTGCAGCAGGGAGATATTCTTGTCACTGAGATGACGAATCCAGATATGGTCGTAAGTATGCAGCGCGCTGCAGGCATTGTTACTAACGAAGGCGGGCTGACTAGTCATGCCGCTATTGTATCGCGCGAGATGGGAATTCCATGCATCGTCGCAACGCGAAACGCTACGACTACGCTAAAAGAAGGGCAAATTGTTACGGTCGATGGATTTACTGGAAGAGTGATTGAGGGTTATGCTGAAGAAAAAAAAGTCGAGATTAATCCTATTGTGAAGACGCGGACGAAGATAAAGGTCATTGTCGACTTGCCGGATTATGCGCCGCGCGCTGCTTTATCTGGTGCAAAGAGTGTTGGTCTTGTCAGACTTGAGGGAATTATTGCTATGGGGGGCAAGCATCCTGTGTGGTACATCAAGAACAACAAACTGCGCGATTATATCGCCTCGCTTTCTTCAGGCTTGAAGAAGATTGCCGCTCCGTTTGAAGAAATATGGGTGCGCACTTCTGATATTCGGAGCGACGAGTACAGGCATCTTGAGGGCGCGCCGCAAATAACTGAGGGAAATCCTATGCTGGGAGATCATGGCGCGCGGTTTAGCGTGCGCAATATTGACTTGCTTGCGGCTGAGTTCCAGGCGATTAAGGAAGTGGCTGACGAGTTTCCGAATAAAATTATTGGAATTATGATGCCGCAGGTTATCTCTGTCGAAGAAGTTAATGCCGCGAAACAGGTTGCGCAAGGCGTGCACATGCCAAGCAATACGAAAATTGGCATTATGGTTGAGACGCCTGCAGCAGTGCAGATTATCAACGAGTTATGCGAAGCAGGAATTGCGTTCGTGAGCTTTGGAACGAATGACCTGACGCAGTTTACGCTCGCTATCGACCGCAATAATCCGAGCATCCAAGAATTATATAATGAAATGCATCCTGCAGTTTTACACTCACTTTCGTATGTGATACGGCGATGCAAGAAATATGGAGTTGAAACTTCAATTTGCGGGCAGGCAGGTTCGCGACCAGAGATGGCGCGTTTTCTTGTCGGAGAGGGCATTGACAGCATCTCGTGCAATGCAGACGCAGCACGTTTAGTATCTGAGAATGTTGCGGCAGTTGAGGCTTCTCATGGGGCAGATTCTGAACCGCCTGTGGAATTGCGCAGACCTGCAAATAAAGAACATCGCAATACGCGCGAGCAAACTCCCAGCCAGCATAATGTGCCGCGTGCGTCAATGGACATGACAGAGAATACGGCTGAAGTGCGCACGAGCGAAGAAGAACTGATTCTTAAAGCGCTCGAGAATACGACTGAAGAATATAACCCTGGCTCTGAAACAATGAGCGATGTGCCTTCATTGAATGATGCTATTCCTGTCGACTCTGAACACTTTAACTTGCTTAAGGAAGATAAAATCGTGGATGTTTTTTAGATTACATTCCTGTGCATGCTTGGGAAAGCAAGTATGATATTTTGTTAAAGTTCTGGCTTCTTATCAAGCTTTAGTAATTTTGCCAAACCCCTAGAAAGAGGTCTAGCAAACCATGGCATAGCATTTATCCTACTATGCCTATCCTTTTGTTCTTCTTCCCATTCACGGTCAAACTTTTCAGGGTTTTTCGTTCGTTCCCGATTTTGCGCTGCAACTCTGGCAATTTCTTCGTACCTAGGCAATGAGGAGAAATGGTTCTTTATCTTTTGTCCGACATAATCAGAAAGAAGCACTCCTCCGACTAGTGATGTTAAACTTATAGGGGCAGCGCATATAATTGAGGCGACAGCGCCTGCTGTGCCGCCGATATAGGGATTATAGAACGGTCCGTTGAACAGTACGATATAAGGAGCAGCTAGAAAGCCAGTTACACCCCCAGTAAGTAATATGGCTTCGGCTCTAGCTGCGAACAGGTTTATATCTTGTGATATAACTGGGTCTTCGTCCGTACAAATTTTGTAGACAATTTCTGCAATATTAGATTCGTCTATACATGCATAGCGGCAGTCATCTTGAACTTGCTTCACTAAAGCCCTAAAACCCTCGGGATTGTCTCGTGATGCCTTGCGTAATACGCTGTTAAGTTTCATACTTATTAAGACGTTATAAAGTATATAAATCTTTATATATGTTACCCCGTGCAAGTTACTACAATAGAAAGGTTTAAATACCCCCTATACTGACATAAGATATGACAGAAACAGATGGTGCAGAACAGCTTAATCGCTTCGTTGCAGACATAGATGCGTCTAACGAGATTGGCCGCGCGCTTAAACAAGCTAAAAACCATAATATCCCTGAAGACTCAAATGCTACGGCGCGCGCTACTGTAGCAACCCGGGGTTATGAACATTATAATCATCTTACACCTGTTGATACACCAGGTCGGCATACCAGTTTTAATCCTAACGATGCCGCCGATTATCGTATTGCTGAGGGATGGGCAAACGAACATATTGTCGCGCGTGACAAAAGAGCTACCAGTACCTTGCGACAGCACCTCGGGCCCATGGCTTTAAGTCTTAAGAGAAAACAGCTGGAAGAATTGCTCGGTGATGAAAAGGTTGCAAGGATAATTGGGGAAAACGCGAACGAAGATTATGCTGAATGGGCTAATTTTTACAAAGTGGCTGCAAGGGACAATCTTTTAGTTCAAAAAGCCAAGGCAGGGCAACTTTCTAAAGAAGAGCGCGCGCATCTCATCAACGGCATTGTTGAAGACAGAGCGCAGTTTGCGGTAGAACAACTTAAGAAAGATAATATTAAAGACCCTCTTTATCACGCAGAAATTAGTGGTTTGGTGGCGGCTACTGCGTCGGCTGAACACGAATCTGGTGAGGGTCTTTACGAGAAGTCCGCTGAAATTCTTGCGAAGAAAAGCTCTGACGCATTAAGAGATTATGAAGGCGGAAAAGGAAAGAACTTAAACACTTACGTAACAAGCGCATTAAACAAGCTTGCACAAACTGACGAAGGTTTCGAGAATGCGCGTCGGATTATGTACGGCGCTGCGAAAATAGAAGCAAACGATTAATTTTTATTTTCTATTCTTCGCATCAATAAGGTCGTTTATGAGGGAAGTCATTCGCTTCATGAACTCTTCTGCGCGGGTCTGCCAGATATCAATATCTGCGCCCTTGATGCGCGTGACTTGACCGTGTGCAATGTTTTTGTACAATGCGAATATATCGCGGTACCAGCTGACTAACTCCATCTTGAGAACACCCTTGTCGACGAATGTTTCCTTGAGTAGAGCAGCTACATGTTCTGGCGATGGAGGCAACTGACCTGCGGTCATGAGTGCTGCCTGTGCAGAGTCTACCATTGTCCAGTAGACGCCTTCCATGGCACCTATCTCTGCAGCCATGCTGCGCGCAAGATGCGCGGGCGCCCGCTGAAGCGCGGTGTAAACAGCTTCAGGGGTTGCGTGAATCTTGCCTTGCAAGAGAAGAACTTTGAGTGGTTTGAAGAATCCTCCGACGTCAAGCAATGCTTCGCCGTAACGAAGAATGTTCAGAATAACTGGGTCGCCATAGAGCAAATCGTGCCACCACGTCGTGAGTTTAACTGTGTTTATGTGCAATTCGCGTGCGAATTGGTGTCGTGCCACGAGCTTGCCTAGTTCTTCTCTATACCAAGCAACCAGCTCCAAATCCCAATTGACTGATGCGTCGTCAATCACAATTATGATGTCAATGTCTGAAGAAGCTTTAGCAGTATTCTTCGCCTGTGAACCAAAGAGAATAATTGCTTTAATCATGTTGTCAAACTTTTTCTGCACGTCAATCGCAAAATCCATTGCAATATCGCGCTCGTTCCTTAGAGAAGGCTGCGGGCGCGGACTATTGTTTTTTGAATGTGTATGTTTGTGCGTTGCTTTATGTTTAGCTTTCATAATGACCTCTTTATTACCTGCAGGTAACGATATAATTGTTTTTAAACATTTACTCGCTTGGCGTTCCTGATAGACGACTGCGCGTGCCTGCGACTTGTCCACCTAATTCTGCAGGAAGCGAGGAAAATCCTGCACCGTAAGTTGAGAAGTTGATATCTGGAAGTATGCGACCATAACCTGAAAAGTAAGGAGATGAACCGCCCCGTGTTTGATTCCAGTAAGAAGCCATTTTCATTGGGTATATTGCAGAACCGAATGCTTCGAGTGTTTCCGCAAATGGCGTGACGTTGTTGAAGTTCCTAAACCAGCTTCCTGTCTCGACAATTTGCTTTATCTGCTTGAACTTTTCTCCAAATTGTTTTCTCAGAATTTCTTCGTGTTCTTTGATGGGAACGTTGCCCATGCCCATCGGCAATTCTGTATGCTCGAGACCGAAGTTGTCTGATAAGTGAATGTGCTTGACAAAAGGAGCTATTTTCTCTGTCTGCTCGAGGATTTGCGTATCCTTCGCGCCGTGCTTGCGCATCAT
>JBBSYO010000050.1:0-10160 GCA_038045185.1 Nanobdellota archaeon
ACATGAAACCAACTGTAGATTATGTTAGGGGACTAAGAGATGTTTTAGAAATTCCTACGAAAGAAGAAAGGAGAGATAATTACATCAGAGGAGAAAAGAGGGGGTGCCTGTATTCTTTTTGTAATTTGGGATTTGTCCCAATAGTATTGTATGTTTCTGAGACAAGAAACATTCCAGACGATTTACGACTGCTTATCATGGGGTCAATTTTATTGGGTTCAATGTATAATACTATTTATGTTTCTCGAATAGACATAAAAAGAAAGAAGATAGCGAGGGCAGGCAGAGCCCATCAGGAAAACATTAGAAATGGCACTCCTGTTCCAAGAGGGCTTGAAAGAGAGGCTTTTGATTAATGATATCAGACTATCTCAAGCTCGCCCTAAGAAACCTAAGAAAGAGAAGGCTGCGTTCGTGGCTGACTATGATTGGAATCATCATATCTATTGCGACGATATTTTTCCTTATTTCCTTATCATTAGGTTTGCAAGGGGCGGTAGAAGAACAATTCCGCCTTCTTGGCACAGATAAATTCTTCATTCAGCCACGAGGACAATTAGCTGGACCCGGAACTGGCGGGGCTACTCAATTTACTCAGGAAGATTTTGATTTAGTTAAAAAAGTTGTGGGCGTAAAAGAAGCTACCTATTGGACAGCATCTCCATCAAAAGTAGAATTAAAAGACCAAGTTAGATACGTAACAACAGTAGGGATAGACCTTGAAACTTCTGATTTATTTATGGAGACTGGTGCGTACAAAGCAGAAGAAGGCAGAGTCCTCAAGAAAGGGGATGAAGGAAGCGTCATGATTGGCTCTCAATACAAGCACAATAATTTATTCAAAAAACCAGTAACTGCGGGCGACGTTCTTGTTATAAATGACAAAGAATTTCAAGTTCGGGGTATTCTCAAACCAATAGGCAACCCTGGAGATGACCGTTTGATTTATATGTCTCTCGAAGATTTTCGCCCTCTCTTCAACATAACTAAAAGAATAGACACAATTGTCGTTCAAGTCAATAATGAAGAACAACTTTTGGAAATAGCCGAAAGAGTTGAAAAGAAACTTCGCACATCAAGGGGCTTGACGGAAAAGACTCAGGACTTCTATATTCTTACGCCCGACCAGCTTCTCGAGAGTTTTGGAGTTATTCTCAACATAATCACTGCTTTTTTAATTGGTGTGGCAGCCATATCTTTGCTTGTGGGCGGAATTGGAATTGCCAACACAATGTACACTTCTGTGCTTGAGAGGACGAAAGAGATTGGCGTGATGAAATCAGTTGGGGCAAAGAACAGCGATATAACTCTCATCTTTCTGATTGAATCTGGTCTTCTTGGACTTGTGGGAGGAATTATCGGAATTGTGTTGGGCGTTGGCATTGGACAGATTGTTGAATACATTGCCATTAATCGGCTGGGAACAACACTTCTTCAGGTTTCTACGCCATTTTGGCTTATTATTTCGTGCCTGCTGTTTGCTTTTCTTGCTGGCGCGGCTTTTGGAACATTGCCTGCCTTGAGAGCCGCGAAGATAAACCCTACCGAGGCGTTAAGGTATGAATGAGCGCGAAAACGCATAAAGATTTATAAAGCGTTTTGATTACAGTCAGCTGATTTCAAAAAATGGTGAAGAAATGCGTGTATTGTTCTCAGGAAATTCCTGTCGAAAGTGCGGTTGATGTATGCAGAGTGTGTGGTGTGGGCATCTGGGGCGAGAAGATGTTTCAGACCATTCAGCATAATATGAAAAGTGCTGAACAACGCGGAGATTTATTTCAGGGTTCGGTAACTTCTTCAGGGTAGGAAAGCTTTTTAAACTATATTGGTGACGTTTTACGATGCCAAGGAGCAAGCCCATACATGAAAGGGGAAAAATCCCGTTTAGTTCTTACTTGCAAGTTTTTAACAATGGAGATTGCGTTGCACTTGTGAGGAACACTAGTTTCAAGGCAGGGTTTCCGCCTCGTATGCAGGGCCGTTCCGGAGTTGTTGTAGGAAGCAGGGGCACTGCGTATGTCATTAATGTTGCTGATTTGGGAATGCCAAAACAGTATGTGATAAAACCGATTCACCTTAAAAAAATAAGTGGTGCTTGACTATGATCCTTTCCTTGAAACCCCTTTCGCTGAGTGAAGTACCTCCTTATATTCCTAATCTTGAAGAAAAGAAAGAGCTTGCCAATTATTTCAAGCAGTTTTCTAAACTTGGCGCAGAGAAGGCGGCTGAACTGAAGGCTGCGCTCCACAAACTTAATAATATCAAGATTAAAGAAGAATATTTGGTCAAAATTGTGGATTTATTGCCGCGCGCGAATGAAGACATATCAAAAATATTTCACGATGTGTCCTTGAACGAAGAAGAGATTAATGCCATCCTTGGAGTTGTCAAAGATTACTGACCATGAGAAAGAAAGACGATTATGCATTAGTGTTAGACTACTTGCCTTATGGCGATCCTATGGAAGGAAGAATGGTTCCGGTCGTACAGGCGATTGGTGAACAGCATCTTGCGCTTTTAGAGCTAGCTCCGATACGCGGCGCAACATTTGTTCTGCATGAAAGGGTTTATATAGGTCCGGAAAAGAGAGATAAAATATCATTCATTATCGGTAGGCTTCCTCAAGAGAAGCTTACTGAACAAGCAAAGCAAAGACTTGCGGAAGTTATCTCAAAAGTCGTTAGAGAACGCCAAGCGGAATTCGTAGCGTTCTTTAATAATGCACGCGCGATAAATACGCGACTTCATCAACTTGAGCTTTTACCGGGATTTGGTAAGAAGCATATGAAGGAAGTGCTGACTGCGCGGGAAGAAAAACCATTTGAATCGTTTGAGGACATCAAGCAACGAGCGAATAATGTTCCAGACCCTTGGAAGGCAGTAGAGAAGAGAATTTTAGAAGAGATAACTGAACATCAAAGGCATTTGCTTTTTGTAACATAAAATGAAACCACAAATCGAAACCAAGAAAAAAGCAGCGCCCCAGGAAGAGCGCCACGAGACACTTGTGCGCGTCTTGGGACAAGACATTTCAGGAAACAAGAGCATCTATGCTGGTTTGACTTACATTAAAGGCATTTCTTGGAGCATCTCTAACGCGATATGCCTCAAGCTGGGCATTGACAGGCACATACGCGTCAGTGAGCTAAACAAGGAGCAAATTGCCACTATCGAAAAAGCGGTTTCTAAAATTGACGTTCCAGATTATATGAAAAATCGGAGGCATGATCCGGAAACCGGAGAGTCGAAGCATCTTCTTGCCAATGACCTTGACATCACAAAAGAATTTGATATTAAGCGATTGAAGAAAATGAAGAGCTATAGGGGACTACGCCATGCGTTTGGCTTGCCTGTGCGTGGACAGCGAACAAGGAGTCATTTTAAACGAAAGAAAGGCACAAAGGCAGGCATTAAGAAGAATGATAAGAAAGCATAAGACGTTTTCATGGCCTCGCAAGTTGTACGACAAGACGCGCATTATTGAAGAAAATAAATTAGTTGAAAAATACGGTTTGCGGAATAAGCGGGAAATATGGCGAAGCGAGGCTCGGGTTAGGTATTACAGAACCCGCGCCAAGACACTTATTAATGCCTCACAGGAAGAGCAGCGCACATTCTTCTCAAAACTGAATGCGATTGGGCTACAGGTTAATTCCATCGCAGACGTACTTGCCCTGACAAAAGAAAACATCCTGAAGCGGAGGTTATCTACAATACTTGTTGCGCGCGGTTTTGCGACCACGCCGCGACAGGCGCGGCAGATGATTACACATCGACGTGTGCGCATCGGGGCACGCGTTGTGGGATCGCCTAGTTATATTCCTGCAGTAGAAGAAGAAGACGTGATTTCAGTTAAAGCTTCGCGCATGCCTGTGCAAGCTAAAACAGAAGAGGTTACAGCCTAATGGAAGAGAAAAAAGCAACTGAAGGAGTGATTACGATTGTTCCTGTTCAAGAAGCGGCGAGCGAGCCGAAGATAGTTAAAGATGAACGCGCAGCCATCGTCTATATTTCAAGTACATTCAACAACACCATCGTGCATTTTACAGATCTTGCGGGAAATACGATTGCGCGCGTGAGTGGTGGCATGGTTACCAAGCAAAGCAGACTAAAAGCAAATCCTACGACTGCGATGTTTGTTGCGAAGCGTGCTGCAGAACGTGCTCGTGATACAGGCATTACTGGCATTTATATTCGCATGCGTGGGGCCACGGGCGCCACTGGCATGGGTCCTGGAGCACATGCAGCAATTAAGACACTGACTAAAGAAGGATTTAGGATTATAAGCATTATTGATACAACGCGTGTGGCTCGCGGCGGACCTAAAAAGAAAGGAGGAAAGCGTGGAAGAAGAGTTTAAAAGCGCTCTTTTTCACTGAGAACCATGGAAATTATTGAACAAGCGCCACTCAAACTTGTAATGCGTATGCCTGCCAATGACAGCCTCGCAAATGCGATTCGAAGAAGTGTGAATGAAATTCCAATACTTGCGGTTGACGAAGTTGAAATCTACAAAAACGACTCTGCGTTATACGATGAATTTTTAGCACATCGTGTCGGTCTTGTTCCACTCAAAACAGAAGCGAGCATGAATGAGAAAACAGAAATCGAGATGAAGTTGAGCAAGGCAGGACCTTGCATGGTGCTTGCTGAAGATCTTAAGGGCGGTGCTGAAATAGTTCATGCTTCTGTTCCAATTACCTTGCTTGAAGAAGACCAGGAACTTGAACTGGTTGCAACTGCGCGTCTTGGGACAGCAATTGAACATGAGAAGTATCTCTCGGGTTTGTGCTATTATCGCCGATTGAGCGAAATTAATTCTAAAAATCCTGCTGTAATACATTTAATCGAGGATTCCCGAGGGCTTATCGTGCCTGAAAAGCACAAAGAGGGGTGGATTTGTGATCTTAGCGAGCATATTGCACAAGAAGTTGAAAAAATTGATGCCTCCTGCATTAAAGATAGTGATGAAATGGTATTTGTTATTGAATCATACGGGCAGATGGCTGCCAAAGATATGCTCCTTAAGGCGTTGCGCGCGTTAGGTCAAAACCTCGACCATTTTGAAAAGGTAGTTGCATAATTACGCGGGGATGCCGGAGTGGTCAAACGGGCTTGGCTAAGGACCAAGTGGCTTAGTGCCTGCGTAGGTTCGACCCCTACTCCCCGCATACATTCATGAAAAGCAAAACGACAATCAAGAAGCAGACGAAGCGCAAGTCTTACGCCGCCTTAGTTGAAACTATAAATCTTGCTAGAAAAACTCCTGCCTGGACTAAAGTCGCTGCATTTTTATCTGGCCCCAGTAGCCGTTATGTTGAAGTAAACCTGAAAGAGCTTGACGAGAAAACGTCTGAAGGAGACACTGTTGTGGTTTTGGGCAAGGTTCTCGGTGTTGGCGATTTTTCCAAACGTGTTCGTGTTTGTGCTCTTGGGTTTTCCAGCTCGGCAAAAGATAAATTGAAAAAAGCAAAGTCCGAGTGCATAGATATTGCTGAAGAAATAAAAAAGAATCCTAAACTCCAGGGAGTTAAGATTATATCATGAGCGAAGTTGTTATTGACGCGCATAATGCCCTTCTTGGACGATTGGCGAGTTACGCAGCCAAGCAGGCGCTTCGTGGGCACAGTGTTATTGTTGTGAACTGCGCCGAGGCAGTCATATCTGGCAATGCGCGCTCTATTATTGAAGAATACCAAGTTGCGCGTGCGCGCGGCGGATATGCACAGAAAGGACCATATTTTCCCAAGCAGCCACAACGAATTGTCAAGCGAACAATTAGGGGCATGTTGCCACATCGACAGCATAGAGGATTAGACGCCTTAAACCGTGTTAGGTGCTATGATCGTGTGCCTGTAAACTATGCAGATGCAAAAAAAATCAAGGCGGGAAAAGACAAACGAATAAAAACTATTTCGATTCAGGAGTTGGCCAAGGCACTATGAACGCTGAAACTATTATTGTCGTTGCAGGTAAACGCAAGAGCGCGGTTGCTAAAGTGCGCGTAATAGAGGGCAATGGCAGTGTAACTTACAATCAGCTTGGAAAGAGCGCACTGCCTTTCTTTCACCGTGTTGCGCTCGAAGAGCCGTTAGCTATTGCGTTGGAAGTTCTCGGAGACATTAAATTTGACTTCGTGATAACGACGGCAGGGGGTGGCAAAGAAAGCCAAATTGAGGCTGCACGTCTTGCAATTGCCAAAGCGCTTGTGACAGTCACTAAATCGGCAGAGCTAAAGAAAGCCTTTTTGAGTTACGATAGGGGCTTGCTTGTTGCGGATACTCGTCGTAAAGAGACTTACAAGCCAGGTGACTCGAAAGCGCGAGCAAAGAGGCAGAAGTCATATCGTTGATTGAATATAGAGAATTTCTAGGATGATATTACATTTTGTTAGAAATTCTCTAATGGATACTGAGAAAATTGTAAAAGTAATTTTCGAGGTGCTCAAGAATGCAATTGCAAGCATTCTTGACAATTCCTAAAAAGACGCGGGATAATCATGGGAATTATCCATAGAGAGTATTTTAAATCCTCTTTCCTTTCTGGGCTTATGGACGTATATGCGTTAGTAAATCTATTTTTGCATCTTGATGTTTATCTGGGGCAGATTATTCAAAATTACCACATTGGCGTTTATGCTATTCTGTTTTTTATTGTCTTTATTGAAACAGGTCTCGTGATTATGCCCTTCCTTCCTGGAGATTCGCTTTTATTTGCGGCGGGAAGTTTTGCGGCGCTTGGGTCGTTGCGCGTTGCTATTTTGCTTGTCACACTCGCAATCGCAGCGATTCTTGGAGATAGTTTGAACTATGCAATTGGCAAGCGTCTGGGAAGGAAAATCTTTAGAGAGAACCGTCGTTTTCTCAATCACAATCATCTGCGCATGACAGAAGATTTCTATTATAGACATGGAAACAAAGCAATCATTCTTGCGAGATTTATTCCGATTATTCGCACGTTTGCGCCGTTCGTCGCAGGCATAGGGAACATGAACTACGCGCGATTTCTGCTTTACAATGTCGCTGGCGGAATCTCGTGGGTCGTGCTCTTTGTGTATGGTGGATATTTGTTTGGAAACATTCCCCTTGTCAGAGATAATTTTAGTCTCGCCATCATCGCGATAATTATTGTTTCAGTGCTGCCAATCGCGATAGGCGCGATTAAGATGATGATTGAGAAACGTGGAGGTCATTAACTTTAAAAGACTGACTCTGGCGTCATCTTACAACCCGTCAAACGGATTCTGGATTTTCTTTAATTCCGTCGTGGAAACATGAGAATATAGCTGCGTGGTGTTCAAAGAGGCGTGACCGAGTAGCACCTGTATCTTTCTGATATCCGTGCCTGCTTCAAGAAGATGCGTGGCAAAACTATGCCTGAGGGTGTGTGGTGTGACTTTTTTGTTAATGTTTGCCTTCTGACTGGTGCGCTTGACAATTTTTTGCACATTGCGCGTGGTGAGCGGTTTACCTTGAGAGAAAACAAAGTCTGTATTGCGCTTTTTGGTGTAATCCTGCAGTTCTTTTCCGAGCTGTTCAGAGAGAATAAACATTCTGTCCTTGCCACCCTTGCCTGAGCGCACCCACCCTATTTTTTCTTCAAAACGCATATCCTGCGGCTTGAGTTTCACGAGTTCGGAAACGCGCAGACCAGAAGAATAGAGAAAAGAAAGCATTAATCTTGACTTAGTTGTGTCGGCTGCGTTGATAAGAAGTTTGACCTCTTCTTTAGTAAGTACTTCGGGAAGTTTTCTGTCTTTTTTAGGAACATGAATAGCATCAATCGGTTTTTTGAGAATCTGGGTAAAGAAAAATTTTATGGCGGCGGCGGCCAGCATGGTCGTGCTTTTTGATTTATTTTCTATAAGTGATGATAAATATGACCGTGCGTCTTCATCAGATAAATCGCTTGGCTGCTTGGCTGCGTGCGCGATGAATTTCTGAACGAAAAAAGAGTAGTTGCGTACTGTCATAGGGGAGAAGCCGCGCAGGCGAAGTTCAGTTTGGAAGCGTTCAAATTCAGACATGGCGTTATTCTCAATTACGGAGTTTATTTAAGGTTTTAGCCGGTGAAATTTAGGGCTGGCAGGGAGACAGTTCTCTTGAAATAAGAGTGCAATCGCCAACTGTGAGGGAGATTCTTTCACTCAGATATTGAGTGTCGAAATAATACGTTCTCGTTTCTCCTTCATTTAATATTGAGCATGTGCCGCATGAGTCCGCACATCGCCAGATTTTCGCCGAAGATGTGATGCTGTCTAAAGTGAAACTAATTTCCTGAATATCGGGGGTGTTAAATGCGCGTGCAAGAGATATTTCAACCTCGTGGTTGTCTGCGTCGTAGCATGCTGAATTAATTGTGAGCGGAGACTGCAACTGCATTTGTGTACAACTTAGTTCGGGGGCGAGATTGAGTTTAATCGGAGAGGTAATAAGAGAAGCAACGATAACACCCAACACGATGGCGCACGCCATAACTGCAACAGTTGTTACGGTTCCCGAGAGGGCTTTTTTGTTCATAGAGTTACCTCACATGCGCGGTTATTTACATTTAGGGCTGCTTGCGCGCGTTCGTTGCCTGCGCTGTCTGTGATAACGACCGAGGTTGCGCCGGTATCTGCGGGAATTGTTAGATAAAACAAATTTTGGTCTTCAAACGTTTGACCTTCAATTGCATCATCAGCGTCTTCATTGCCATCTGTAAAAAGCCGCGGAACTGTGAAAGTATCTGAAAAGACAGCATTCATTTCGTCGTCTTTTAGTGTGTAAGTCGCAGACCCGTCTGTTTGCACAACACAACCACTTTCTTTTGCGATAGTCCTAACTTTCCATTCTGGTTGGCGGGGATCAACTTCAATCAGCAAGTAAGATGTATCTAAACACCGGGTTTCTTCTTGCGTTGCAAATCCTGTAATCTTGCTGCGCGACATTGTAATCCTCTCGGAGATGCGCTCTGTGTTGTACGAACCATAGGGGTTTGAATCGTCTGCGGGAGAAAGCGTGCGCATCACTCCTTCATCGACTGAGCGCAGATGCGCCCCATCTGAACATTCTTGGAAGCATCCGGTGCCTGTGAATTGGTCGCATCGGATTTTACAATTCGGTGAGCTGATTCCGGGGTTGTAACCTGCTTCGTATTCTTCGTCTAGACCGAACAAGTGACCGAGTTCGTGTAAGAGAACTGTTTTGGGCAAATTGATGTTAATCGACGCGACTTCCATGTATGCAGATGCGCGCAAGGAAACCGGCGCAGATTCCAGAGTAATAATGAAATCGTGGGGGCATGCGGCAGCCTGACTCTGCAACTCCTGCGAATAACAATAGAGTGCAATTTTCTTGTAGCGCGCACAATCAAATGTTTTGTCTATGCGGTAGAAATTAAACCTTTCTTTGTTGGAAGTGAATGGTTCATATGCGAGCAAGTAATCGCTATATTCCTCTGCCTCGTCTGCAGTTCCCACAAATAGAACGTTTGTTTGTTTTTCTGGCGAACCTTGTATCAGCACATCATTGCATGCCGCAGGAGATCGGGCAGGAAGAGCTTCGTTCTGCGCCTGAACAAATATAAACAGAACCGTGGCTAGAAAGAAGGTAATTCCTCCTATGAAAAAAAGAATTAGGGGGCGGGGCATCGTTATCTTAAGGCGTCATGCTTAAATATATTCTCCTCTTGCTTCTGTGATGACAGTCAAACTATTAAAGCGCATAAAATATAAGCTGCGACATTACCCTGAGCGCGCCTCGCCAACGGTTTGGCCGTTTATCATGGCTGTTCTATTTGTTTGGATTGGATTGGGAGTGTCATTCCTGCGCATTCTGGCATGGATAGGAACCTTCATTATTGGAGTTTATGTTTTGGTCTGGATTGTCTGGATTATCTCACAGATTGAATCTTAACGCGGAGATTATACTATGGGCGACCACCGCAAGCTTCTTAAACCCCTTGTTTTAGACAAGTTAATGCCACGAAAAATAGTTACTTACACGCCAAAGGAAGAGCAGATGGAGCATGAAGAGGGTCTTGAATCTGATGTTGAAGATATTCTAGATGCTCCTTCGGATGAAGAGTGAGAACTGTGTTATTTTTTAGGAGCCATTCAACACAGCGTTAAAACCAAAATTTAAATAGTCTTAGAGTTTGATTTGGATATGCGTGCACGG
>JBBSYO010000051.1:0-3001 GCA_038045185.1 Nanobdellota archaeon
TTCTTTTGCATTATAAACTAACTTAGTGGTCTATATATAAGCTTTGTTACAATCAAGCTGTGTTGCATGATTGTCTCCTTATCGTCGATAATCTAAATGTTCGCTTAATTTTTTATCGTAGAGACTGTATCGAATCATGCAACACAGCTCACGATAGATAAATAAAATAATAAAAAAGAAAAAAGATAAATAAAAAAGAAAAAAGAAAAAAGGAAGCTTAGTAGTAGCTTTCTCCGTATTCTTCGCTCTTAGCCGGTTTTCGTGTGAGAAGTACAATAAGTACAATCACAAGAACGACAAAGATTACAGCGAGTACAACGGTCAAGACAACAGACGCGTTAAGCTGAGCCGCTTTAGTGCCTTGAATAATGGCACCGAAGTTCTCACGCTTTACGATTTCTCCATCAGACTGCACCGTAACTGCAAAGTTATGGGTGCCTTCTTTGGAACCAACAACAGTCATCTGGACTGTTTTGCTGCTTCCGGCAGGAACAACTACCAAATTATCGTCCGTCTCAACAGAAAGCTCTTCAGGAGCCTCTATTGTGAGGTCGTACACTTTGATTTCGTTGCCTGCGTTCACGATGGTTACGCTGTAGGCTTTTGATTCGCCTGCAGCGAACGTCTTGGTCGTCATCGAGGAAAGAACTCGGCTCTCTTCACCAGCGCCTGTCACAACAACACGCTTTGTGCGTATTGTCTTGGCATCACTGTTGTACGCTTCGAGCTGTACCGTATAGACGCCTGCGCGAGCGGTTCGCGGGATATTCAAATATGCCCGGCGCTCCACAGCATCTTCCTTGTCGAGGTCTTTAAAGTCATCTACAGGAGTTAAATCACCGTAGTAGACTGTAGTGCTCACGCCAAGTTCTGGTATAGTGGCTCGGACGTAGTTGTTCCGCGCAATGTCGCGACCCTGGTTCTCAAGGACTATATCCAAAGCAAGTGTCTGACCTGCTCGGATTTCCTCAGCACCATTTACAGAGAGAATTTCAAGGACATCCTTGTCTCTCTGGACAGCAAGAGGTATCTCTACTCGGACATCATCATTTGCATTTCTGCCTTCAATGGTGATGACCAAAGTGAGATTTTCATCTCGCTCGTCTAGGTCGAACGGCATTTCTGCGTTCAAGAGCGTGCTGTAAGTGCCGCCGGCAATTACATCAATTTCTCTTGAAATTTCAGAGAATCCGCTATATCCTCGAAGGCGTGCCGTAACCTGTACGTTATCTTCGCTTGCATTAGCATCGAAGAGAACACGTACTGGCATGGTTTCGCCTGCGAAAACAGCAGCAGTTCCGCCGAAGTTCTCGATTCCGTTCACTGTAACCCTGACGTTAGTTGCAAAAGCGCTTGCAGCAGCAGTTGTTAAGACTACCAATGCAATCATTGCAAAAACGGCTACCAATAGGTTTAGGGTTTTCATGGTTTCGTGTGGTAAATTTAGTTAAAAAACCTATCCGAAATTCGTTTATAAACTTTGTGGTGACGACAATATCAGCGTGATTATATAGTGACTACTTAATATATTTGCCGAAGATAAATTTATATAGTATACTATCTTATACATAGGTATACCATGAAACCAAAGGGCCAGTGGGACGTAGTGCTTGTAAATTGCAAATATTGCAAGAAGCCGTTTTATGGAAATTTGTTCTCAAAAGCCTGCAAAAAATGCCAATACAATAATATGAAAGAATATCAAAAGAACAATCCTAACAATTCTACTAGAAAGAGAATGCTAAGAAATAGAGAGTTCATTAGAAATTATAAAAAAGATAAACGATGCGAGATATGTGGTTATAATAAATATACTGAAATATTAGATTTTCACCATAAAAATAAAGAAGATAAAATTGCAACCATTAATAAACTTATGAAAAATCTAAAAAGTATAGATATAATGAAGAAGGAAATTAACAAGTGCCTTCTAATTTGCCCAAATTGTCATAGAGAATTACATATACGGGATGGTACGTGGAAATAAAATGGAATTAGATAGTACTACAATTAAGCTGAGTAAAAAAACCAAAAAAAGACTAGACGGCTTAAGAGAATACAAAAGAGAAAGCTATGAAGAGCTATTAGAAAAGATGTTGGAAATCATGAACTTATGCAGGGCAAATCCAGCACAAGCAAGAATTAAATTAATTAAAATTGATAAGCAAAATAAAGAAAAATTTTCTAATAATGAGAATAAGTCAACTCGCGAAGAATTCTCAACCCGCTCTTACAATCCTCGACCATCGTCGGCGATTCGTTGATTATTGTAATCTCTTTATCGCGCGGCAGATTCGCAAGAAGCTCTTTCCATTCATTATCTTTAGTTGGAATATGGTTCCTCTCTCCTTTCTCGCCGTAAACAATACCTGAAAAGTGGCAATGCCATTTTTTATCCGGAAAATCTCTCTTTACTTTATCATAATCAACTTTCTTCTCGCGTGCAAGTATATGTGCAAAGTCTATGCAGAAACTACATCCTGTTTCTCTGGCAAGAGCAGATATTTCATCTGCACTGCCAAAAACATTAACTTTGCCCATGATTTCTGGCGCAATCTTGATTCTCCATCTGTTTTTCTTTATTTCATTTATCATGCCAATTATCTCTTCCTTAATTCTTTCATAACTTTCTTCTTTGTCAGAATTATAATAACCAGCATGAAAAACGACGCTCTCTGCACCAAGCAACTCCCCAACTCTGCAGCATTCCAGAATCTTTTTCTTGCTCGCTTCTATCTTATTACGCTCTTTGGAATTAAGATTGATAAAATAAGGCGCATGAATGCTTAGCGAAATGTCCAGTTCCTTAGCCTTCTTCCCAATAACTCTTGCGTCGCTCTCGTCTTTGATATACGCGCCATATGTAAATGCAATCTCACAAGCCCTAAAGCCTAATTTATGATATAATTCTAATGTCTTAATAGCACTCTTAACAGGTCCAAGCCCTGCAGGTCCGATACGAAGCATCAACATTCATCGCAACAAATTATTTAAGCTCTTC
>JBBSYO010000052.1:0-10827 GCA_038045185.1 Nanobdellota archaeon
TAAATAACCGTGGTTTTTAGGTCGGTTCTAAGTTCTTCAACGAGCAATCTCTCGTGCGGGGATCTAGTCTCTTTGACGCAATCTTTTGAATATTTCCTTCATTAGCTCGGAGAGGTCGTAACCATTTCCAGCCATATCTGTCCATTCATAAGCCTGGATGCGTGAGAACGGGGATATTCTTTCGGGCGCTTTAACAAGGTCAAAACTATAAACAATTGCGGTTACAAGCTGACTATTTATTCCAAGGGCAGTTACTTCGATAGGTTTCTTTTCAGCATATTTCATTTCAATCCCTAAGAGATCATTCTTTACTTTACTTGCCAGACCTTCCCAGCCTTGTAGCTCTCTTTGATTACCTCCGGGAAGAATCCACCTATCATTATGCATGACCATTAGGATTCTGTTGCTTTCAGGTTTAATGATTGCTGCATTTCCGAGCATTCTTCTTGCCATATTTATGAGCGGGTCGCCCGCGCCGCGTGCGAGCGACCCTGCCATCGCAACCTTAATGCGATGACTATGATGGTTATGCTGACGAGAAGCAGTTTTTAAAGCTTTTTGCATAGAAAAAGGTATTTAAAATCGTGCGCCATGAAACCTGAAAGAGCATGATGAACATTATGTCACGAACGTTAAAACCACACACTTTAGTGTGTGGCGTTCGTGAGCATCCAAAACACGAGTGCCTTTTCAAACTCAACATTTTAGTGTGGAGTGGCACATCGTGTTTTTGATTTTTGAGTTGGGAGTTATCGTCGGTATTGCTGCGGTTATTGCGCTGCTCGCCCGCATGATTAAACAGCCACCGATTATTGCGTATTTAATAACAGGCGTTATTGTAGGTCCTCTTTTTTTGAATGTGCTGTCTTCAACTGACCTGATTGAGACATTCGCGCGCCTGGGTGTGGCGTTTTTGTTATTCATTGTTGGGCTGAGTTTAGATTTTAAGGTGTTGCGTGAAGTTGGGAGAGTTTCTGTTGTGGCTGGGGCAGGAGCAATGGCAGTTGTATCTGGCGCAAGCTTTTTTATTGCGCGCGCGCTTGGATTTAGTTTAACGCCCGCTCTGTATCTGGCAGCTGCGCTGGCGTTTTCTTCGACAGTTGTTGTAGTCAAATTGTTGTCTGATAAGCGCGAGATGGATACCCTGCATGGAAGAATTGCTCTTGGGATTCTAATTGTAGAGGATTTTGTGGCTGCGCTTATGCTTATGATTGTACCTGTTGTGAGCGGAGGGGATTTATCTTTAGTCTTTGCTGTGTTGATTAAGGCAGTTGCGCTGGTTACTGCGACGATTCTGGTCGGGATTTTTATTGTCCCTCGTTTCTTTGCCATTGCTGCTTCAAACCAAGAAGTGCTCTTCCTCGCAAGCATTGCTTGGGCGTTGCTGATTGCTTTTTTATTTAGTGCGCTTGGCTTCTCTCTTGAGATTGGAGCTTTGCTCGCAGGCATGGCTCTGGCATCGTCTAAGTATACTTTTGAAATCACAGGCAAAATGAAAGGATTACGGGACTTTTTTGTTGTGCTGTTCTTTGTGTATTTTGGCAGTTTGTTGCACGGGCCTCTTACTCAGGCACTGCTGGGCAAGGCCCTTATCTTCTCAGTTTTCATATTAATAGGAAAGCCGCTGGTGGTAATGGCATTTATGCGTGGATTTGGGTATAAGAAACGGACGAATTTCTTTGCAGGCATTGGCCTTGCGCAGATTAGCGAGTTTTCTTTGATTTTGATTTTAATGGGTTATACTCTGGGGGCAGTTAGTGGAGAAGTTATGTCTCTGGCTGTTCTTGTCGCGATTATTACTATTGCATTGAGCAGTTATAGTATTCACTACGCTCATTCTATCTTTGCGAGGATATCTCATTTGCTTGATTTGTTTGATGGCACGCGTGCTGATTCGCTTTCCACCAAACGAAAGAATTCGTATGATGTCTACGTGTTTGGGTATCATCGCGTCGGATATAAAATCGTTCGGTCGCTAAAAGAGATGAAAGCGCGTTATGTCGTCGTGGACTATAATCCAAAGACAATTCTGCATCTTGCCAAACAGGGTGTTGATTGCATTTACGGAGATGCTACAGATGAAGATTTTTTGAGAGAGCTAGGTCTTGAGAATGCCAAGATTGTTATTTCCACTATTCCTGAAGTTGGAGCAAATATAGCAATTAAGGAATCGCTACGCGTCTTTTACTCGAAGGCTGTGTTCTTAGCAACTAGTGAGTATGCTCCGAATGCGATTTCACTCTATGACCGAGGTGTTGATTATGTTATCATGCCCCACCATTTGGGGGGAGATTTTGTAGCTGACTTAGTATCTCAATTCAAGCTTGACGCGCATCAGTATCGTGCGTTCGGCAAGGAGCACAGAAAACAGCTGCGGGCTGGGCGGCGCAACTCGACATATCGATCAAAAAGCCATTGAGTTCGCGTGGGGCTTTTGGATGCAAGAAAATCATTGAGAAAGATGATTTTCTGCACAGAGAATTGAACGTGAAATCAATTCTCTTGTGTTCACGAACGCCTTGCCCTTCGGGGCAAGGTTTTAACGTTCGTGACATATAGCAAAGGACGCTGATAATTCCCCGCGTTGTGCGCCTTTGCTATCAGTGAAAGACATACTAATGGGGAAAAATCAATGTCTTTCACTATAACTAATCTTTAAATAATGGGTGTTCTTTGAGGTTGGATGATTGATATTCAGTTTGTGCGTGAGCATGCAAATCTCGTAAAGGAAACGATTAAAAAGAAATTCCAAGCGTATAAACTTAAACTGGTTGATGAGGTTATTGCGAAAGATGAGAAATGGCGCGCGCTCAAAACAGAAGCAGACAAATTGCGCTCTGAACGCAATAAACTTTCCAGAGAAATTGGGGAAGCAAAGAAAGCAGGGAAGAATCCTGCTTCATTGCTGCAACGGGCGCAATCTATTCCAGATGAGATTACGCGCATCGAAACGCAGTCTGACGCTCTATACTCTGATATTCAACGCATTATCATGAAGCTACCGAATGAAATGCATTCTTCCGTGCCTGTCGGAAAAGACGCTGGCGAGAATGTCGTGCTGAAGATAATTGGCAAACCCAAGACTCTGAAGTTTGAGGTGCGCAATCATGCAGAACTGGCCGAGTTGTTGAAACTCGCTGATTTTGATGCTTCGGCGAGGACATCTGGCAACGGATTCTATTACATTCAGGGCGAGTTGGCTTTGCTGAATCAAGCACTGATTCGATTTGCGCTGGAGACAATGGTGAAGAAAGGTTACACTTATGTTGAAACACCTCTTATGTTGCGAGGAGAGGTTATCAAGAGCGTAACTGATTTGCAGGATGTTCAAAATCAGATTTATAAAATTGAAGGCGAGGATCTTTATTTAATTGGAACGAGTGAGCACGCTCTTATTGGACGTTATTATGATACAATCTTGAGCGAGAAGCAGCTGCCGCTCAAGCAAACAAGCTATTCGATGTGTTTCAGGAAGGAGATTGGAAGCCATGGAATTGATGAGAAGGGTTTGTTCAGGACACACCAGTTTAACAAGATGGAGATGGTTGTCATTTGCAAGTCCTCAGAGTCAATGAAACATTATAATGATATGCAGAAAATTACGATTGATATGTTCAAGCAGCTCGGCATTCCTATTCGCGTGCTGGCTATCTGTTCTGGCGATTTGGGAGATTTGAAGCACGCACAAGTAGACATTGAGGCATGGTCTCCGCGCACTCATAGTTATTTTGAAGTTGGTTCGTGCTCTAACCTCACTGACGCACAAGCACGCAGGCTTAAGATACGCTGTGATGGTTCACAAGGGCGTTATGTGCCACATACTCTCAATAATACGGCTATTGCAACTTCCCGCGCGCTGGTTGCAATCTTAGAGAATTATCAGCAAAAAGATGGCACTGTTAAGGTTCCAACTGTGCTGCATAAGTATATGTTTGGCACAAAGGTTCTTGGGAAAAA
This sequence comes from Nanobdellota archaeon, assembly GCA_038045185.1. GTDB lineage: Archaea > Nanobdellota > Nanobdellia > Pacearchaeales > GW2011-AR1 > JBBSZK01. The sequence goes on from JBBSYO010000052.1 coordinate 3,958, forward strand.
GAAATAATTGGGTTTTCTGGCAGATTTTTGTATTTTGATTATATAGCGCAGGACTGAAATTTTCTACCTTTCTTTTCAGTCCCGCGAATATAGCAACAGACCTCTTTGGTATAGTATTAAAGTCTGTTGCTATACTTAGTGTCACTTATAAGTTACATCTATAGTAAGGTTTAAATAGGGTATGACTTCTTCCTACTTAATGAAATATAAGATTAGCATTTCAGTTGATGAAGAAACGCTTGATTTGATAAAGAAAGGTGTGAAAAATGGATCTTTTAGAAACAGGTCTCACGCTTTTGAATATTCTCTGAAGAAAATAGCGAGGACTGAAAATGGTAGTTGAAAGAGAACAAGTTCGAGATGAAGTTATTAATCATCCGAGGTATATTGTTGGAAAAGTTTTAGGTAGAGGCTCGTGGGGAACAGTTTATTCAGCTATAGACACTGCAACAGGCGAACCTGTTAATGCCGGTTATATTCTCCGAAGGACTAAAATTTAGTGCAACGATGCCGAAGGCAAAAATTTCGAGTTAAAGCGAACTCGGGGATGGCGGGAACGCCAAAAGTTTTTATAATATTTCAGATTGTCGCTATTGTTTTCGTTTCGTTAAAGCTGGGGGGCGGTAATTATTTAGGAAAATTTATATACCAAAAAATATTACCTCAGTTTATGGCAAAGAAACCAATAACTATTACGCTTGATACTAGTACAATAGACCTAAATAATCCATGTTTGAAAATTCTGACGGAAATGGCAGAAAGAGATATTATCGAGATTTATACCGATGGTTACCAATTCATTGAAAAATGTAATTGGAGAGATGTGAAGAAAAGGAATGAAGTTACCGAGTGGATACATCGCCATACAAAAACGCCAATAGAGGCCTTTCCATTAGCAGAGGGGGCAGAATTCCCAGTAGAAGTTAATTCAATATTAAAAAAAGAACAAGAAATTGAATTAAAAGTGAGAAAGATACATTCACAAGAGGTAAAAAGTCTGGAATTTTGTAAACTATCAAAATTTGTTGATTTTCGTATTCTTACTCAACACATAAAAAACGGTCGCGATTACTTTGTTACGAACAATTCAAAGGATTTTATTAATTTCGGAAAAGAGAAAGATAAAAGAAGAAAGCAATTTGAAAATGAATTCCAGGGAATAAAAATAAGAATGCTAAATGAAGAATTTATTGAGGAACTTGAAAACAAGATAAAATATTTTTGATATTTTCTATTAATTCAAATTACCAATTCTTATAAGAAGTACTTTGAATATCACAAACGAATTGGCAGCATTTGTAGGATTTTACCTTAAATCCTGCATCGGATCGGTCATTATGGTCTAGAACAATCATCAATTTATAAGAAATTTCTTCACCAACAGTCCCATCAGTATCTATTGGGGTTTTTTCATATCCTAAATATTGCGAACTATATAAATAGTTAATATTTTGACCCGTTTCCCATCCTTCTACAAACCAAATCGAACCTTTTATCGGAGTTCCATCTGTCCATTTTCTAAAATTCGAATTTTCTCCAGGAACACAATTCTTTCTTCCCGTACCCCTGCAATGATCTGCTATTGGCCCTTGACAACACTCCAACTTGATCCTTTCAGGTATTATGGAACGGCAAAAGTCCTTTGATGAGGTAGTATTCGTTTCTCTAATCTTCGGAGCGGCTTGTTCTTGCGAATTATCTATAGATGAGATATCTTTCTGCCCGAAAAGATTGCCAAGAATAATTAGACCAATGAAAATATACAAGACAATTGCCCACCATCTTTTGTGCCAAGGTTTTTTGCTTTTTTCTTTTGCCATCCTTAAAAGCAATTTATCTTTCTATATTAAGCTTTCGTCGTCTGTCCCCAAACTTCTTGTTTTGGAAAAAATTTGGACGAAGCGAAGCGTAATCGTTTATCCTATGTTAGACAGAATTTTCCACAGAAAATTTGGTTTTCTTTTTTTGTGGTCGGATAAACGAAGTTTTTGAGGCGACAATCTGCTATTTAGGGGGGTGATCAGGGGTATCAGAGTTTTCTTTAATTGAGCATAACTGATGCTGTTGCTCCATCCATGAAGGCGATTATTGGCTCTGCTATTATGGGACTCCTGCTGGCGGCAGGAACTATTTTTTTCTTTTACACTTTCAAGTTTGGGGCGGCAAGCTCTATCGCAATATCCTCTTACGCTCTTGGTGCGTTAGTCGTGGGAGTTCTTGGGGGAATCTTGTTTTTTAATGAATCAATTAATCTGAGAATAGGAATTGGTCTTGCATTAGGAGTGATAAGCATTATTGTGCTCACGCGCGCATAATAAGATGATGCTGAAACTGTATCAGTTTATTCGTCTTCTATGAAAGGAAACATTTATAAATAGTTTCCTTCTATATACTACTATGATACCTAAGGAAACTTGGATAACCATTATACGAGATTTTCATGAAAGTAAACTTCCCTCAGTTATTCCTAGAGAACAAAAAATAGAGTTTGAAAGTGATATAAGAAGGGCAATTTCATTAATAGGTCCTCGAAGGTCTGGCAAAACTTTTGAGATGTATTTACTTATATCCAAGATAAGGCAGAAATATCCTATTGATAGAGCTTTATACATTAATTTTGAGAGGACCAATCTTCAGGGTTTATCAGATAAAGACCTTGCTATTATGCTGGAGACTTATTATGAAATTTATCCATCTAATAAAGGAAAGAGAATATGGCTCTTTTTGGATGAAATACAAAATGTTAATGACTGGGAACGTTTTGTAAGAACCTGCCTTGATGACGGAATATCTGTTTTTCTGTCTGGTTCAAGTGCAAAACTTTTAAGCAAGGAAATAGCAACGAGTATGGGCGGAAGAAACCTTTCTTATCATATTTATCCTTTTTCATTCAAAGAATTCTTATCTGCGAAAAAATTTGAAACAAAAAAATATTATTCTTCAAGTGAGAAGGCAGCGTTAGTCAAGTTACTTCGGGAATACTTACAATTTGGGGGGTATCCGGAAGCCGTTCTTTATATTGACCAGAGAGAGGAAATAATGCAGGACATTTTTGACACTGCAATATATAAAGATGTGATTAAAAGAGGAAAGATACGAAATCCTGTTGTCTTACAGGAGTTGATTAATGCTCTCTTAAAATCAAAGGGGTTCTCAATAAATAAATTCTATAATTATATCAAATCCAGAAATATTAAAACAAGTAAAGATGCTTTGTATAAATATTCTGGTCTTCTGGAGGACGCTTTTTTTGTTTTCTTGTTGAGGAAGTATAATTTGTCTTATAAAAAGAGCGGGCAGTCTTTACCTAAAGTTTACTTTATTGATAACGGACTCTTAACTCTAAACGGAATTGATGATAAGGGCAGGTTACTTGAAAACCTTATTTTTGTAGAGTTAGTCAGAAGAAAAAAGGAAATTGCTTATTATCAGAATATTCTTGGCGAAGAAGTTGATTTTGTTGTAAAAGAAGGTAAAAGAGTTAAGCAGCTCATACAAGTCTGTTATGACCTCAGCAATTTCATAACTCTTGAGAGAGAAACTAAGATTTTGATTAAAGCCAGTAAAGAGTTTAAATGCAACAATCTTCTCCTGATAAACATGCATGAAGAAAAAGAGCAAACTGCACATGGAAAGAAAATAACTTTTATGCCTGTTTGGAAATGGCTTTTATCAGACTAGAGTGAAAGACATAAATAATTGGGCAAGATTGTATGTCTTTCCCATGATGTCAAGAACCACCCATTTTAATGGGTGGCGTGTTGTGGTTCTTGACAATTAACAAATCCTACGACTGAAGCTACGTCTACAAAACAAATCGAAAATCTTGCGCAATCTGAATATTATACTCCCTCGTCTGAAACCGAGAAAGAATCACCATTGAATTTTTTTGTGAGGAGCACTTTTGTCTCTAAATATCGCATTAGCGCAGGTTTTGTGTTGAGTGATGAACCTGTAAATCAGACACTGTTTAGTGCTTCCAAGTCTAATGTGTTAACGAATGGGGACGTGTTTGACGGGTATGTCTGGGTTAACACTGATCTTGAAAGTGGTAGCCTTGCTGAAGTTGATTTTGGAGCAGATTATACCTTTCCGATAAGCGATGACTTTGCCGGCGGAAAACTTGGAGGTTATGTTGAGCTGGCACATTGGGAGTATCCTGATGGACGATTAGGTGATAATGATAAGGGTCTTATTACTAAACTAAATTATTCGGGACCAGTTGATGTATGCCTTAAGATGACACAACTCCTTACTTCAGGGTGCGGCAGAGAGTTTAATCTCAACATATGCAAACCGTTTACGCTTTACGAGAGTGATAACGGAACAACTATTGCATTAGCGCCGATGGTTAGCACATCTTATCTCGATAATTTCTTTGCAGATGGATTTAGCAATGTGCAATATGGTACGGATTTGTTTGTTAAAAATGGAAACACTTCATTTGATATATTCTTGCGACAGCAGGAAGGCCTTCAGGATGGATTTGAAGATGGGATTGTTGTCGGTGCAGGATTTAGTTACAGTTTCTAATCAATTCCTTTATGGTCTTGCTCTATCAAAGATGTAAAGGGCTGCGCCGAGAAGAGTGAGGATGCTAATTGTCCAGCCGATAACGATGCTTGCTGGGCGCGGCATGAATGGAACATAAAGACTCTGAAGGACGAGTGATGCGCCAACTATTAGACCTATGGAAAGCGCGAGCAGCCAGTTTATCACATTGAGCAACTTTTCAACTACTGAAGATTCTGCCATATGCGCCTCTTTGACTTGAGGGATTTTTGTTATATAAATCTATGCTGAACTTCTTTGCAGTGCTTGAATTGTATTGATGACTCTGATGTCTGGCGAGAGGACGAAGACGTGGTCTTCTGGCGAGCGCAGCGCCCTATAGAGGCGTTGCAAGAATTCGCGGCGCGCTTTGTCCTTATAGACCTCCCAAAAGGAGTTAGGATGGGTTTGCTGGAGCGCTTTCCAAAACGCTTCTCGTGGATTTGGATTTGGGAATTTGGTGAACACGAGTGAGTTGCAAACTTCTCCAGGGAAGTCGATGCCACGGGCGCATTTGGTTGTAAATAGGACATTCGTTTTTTTTGATTTGAAAGTTTCGACGCGTGCGCTGTCAGGGTCGTTCAATTGTGCTTCCTTGAGTTCTTCACGGGAAATGATGTCTTTCAGTTCATAGCGATAAAGTTCTTCCATGGCTGGCAGGTCATCAAATGCGTTGACATGCACGAGCAAAGGGCGTTTTGCTTTATTGACTGCTGCGTTGAGAGCGTTTAAGTAATGCTCGCGAGTGTACTTGCCCTCCCCCTGACCGAAATTTGCGAACTTACAGTCGAATTCTTTGCCTGTGCGGACTATTTCTATAGTGCCAGGTGTTTGCGTTTCTGCTTCAACAACTTTGTAACTCTTGATTCCGAAGACTTTCTCAATTACCTCTTTGGTGTGGAGCGTGCCTGACATTAAGATGAGGGCTTTGTTCTTATCTGCGAGGTCGTGAAACCTCTGGGAGATATTTGTCGTGACAAAGCTGGCGAGCAAATCAGTATTCTCGCGCCTGAAGCTGACATAAGTTTGATCAAGAAACTCGTGAAACTCGCGCGCGACTTCTAATGAATGTGAAATGTAACTTGTTTCGTCCAGATTGAGCTCTTCTTCCAGATATTTGGCTTCCGCGAGAAGCTTGAGCACTTTGTACATCCTTGTGTTGCTGACTTGGATGATGTCGTTTTCGTTAATGCCTAATGCTTGCTTGTTCTTTTCTTCGAGTTTGAGCAAATCGCGAATGGAATCAATTGTTTGATTGGTGCCAGCATCTAAAGTGTTAGATGCGTGCAGCGTGTTTGCCAGACGTGTCAGATTGATGGTTTCCTGTTGCGCAAAACTATCTAGGAATTCGTCTGCTTCATCTATGATGTCTACTTCTGTTTCGGGCTTGCGATTGAGAGCACATTCTATCTTGTACTTTGCCGCGTTGAATATGATAACATCTGCGTCGAGATAGGCTTGGTACTGGTCATAATAAGAACATCCATGCTTTCTATGATAAAAGATGAACTCGTTTCCATTAAGGCCACGGTAGCGTTTTTTCTTGGCATCTCTGAGATTGAGTTCGAGGTGTGCAGGAGCGATTGGGCTCCAGTATGGGTTAGCAGGAGCAATTGAAATGCGTTTAAGGTCGTCGATGATAGGGTTGGTCTTGTTTTCAATAAACGGATTCTGGAAGTAGTATTCGCGAAGTTCATGTACGTTTTTATCTGTTATTTTGATGAGCTCGGGGAGAGTTGGATCGTTGCAGGTCTTGCCAGGCTTGAATGGTGAGGGGTGATTGTCACGACCAGTTACCATGGCAATGTTAAGCCGTGAGCCGTTAGGGGTAAGCAAATACTTGCGCTTGGCATAGTCTGCATCATATTGTTTCTGGAGGGCTTTGACAGGCACAACAATAGAAGTTCTGCCAAGCTTGCGCGCGACATTGAGCGCGATGGCGCTCTTGCCTGTTCCACACACTCCCTTGATGAACACGACACGCGTACCTGTCTTGATGAGATTGCAGACTTCTCGTACGACATCTTCCTGTGTTTTGCCATTGGAAAACTTCAGGGGCTCGAGCAGTTTATCGTTTTCATAGAGCGACCAGTATTCTCTATCTGAAAAAATAGATGCGATTTTAGGCGCGGCGCTTTGCCGCGTGCCAGACGAGAGCGCGAATTCTTCTAAGGTCTTAGTGTTTGCTAATGTATTTGGGAGCGGTGAAAAACTTGACTGGGCTGTTGCAGGATTAATCTTATTGATTAGCTCTTGAAAATTTATTACGACCTCTTTCATGCAGAGGTTTTTTGAGACCTGAGTTATTAAAGATTATGC
>JBBSYO010000053.1:0-18868 GCA_038045185.1 Nanobdellota archaeon
ATGTATTTGAGGATTTATTTTCATTTGGAAGCTACCCGAAGATAAGTTCTTTTCCCTGAATGAGTTTTCTGATACTCCTCTTTTTCAATTTTTATGCTCGTGGGGATGATGCTTGCCCTGCTGTTGATGCGATTGATTATGTTCGTGTGATTTGTCATGATGCGGTTGTTGATTATGATGCTGCTGCGTGCTTTGAGTGGGCTTGTTGCGCGAGGGAAGCAGTTTTGAGAATGTTTTTTGGGTCTCGAGGAGCTCTGATTTAAGGTCTTGGACATTGGTGACGTAATCGCCCACTTTTCTCAGTATGGACAGTTGAAGCGCGTCAATTATTTTTTCTATTTTTTTGAGGCGCTCATCTACGTATTCAATCTTTGAGTCGAAGGTTGTTTTCATGTCAATGATTTTCTCGAGATGCTTGCGGATATCTCCCAACTTCTCAGTCATGATTTGGTCTGCAATTTCCGCAATAAGGTCGGGGCTTGCGCCCTGCTGTGACTGGGGCTGTTGAGAATATTGAACGTACGAATCTGTGTATTGCTGTCCATATTCTTGCGGTGATGGGGTGTCTGCGTAGGTGGGGCTTGGGGCTGTAAGTTCGGGGCGCTGATTGCTTTCCGTGACCATAATGGAGGGCTCCATACCTTCCATAGGGCGTGTCCCGGCGTATTCTTCAGTAGGCGAAGGCGCAGAGAATGCATTTTGAGGCTCTGTGTTTGGGTCTTCAACAGCCGCCTTTATACGCGATTGCGCGAGGGCATCTGCTATTTCCCTGTAGCTGATGTTTTTTTCGCGCAGGGATTGAATGATTTGTTCATCTGAGAATCCTTGTTGCTGGAGGTTTTTTATCTCTTCGGTGAGTGTCATGTTGGTGTCGATCGCAGTATGTCAAGTTGCCGCTGGATTCTGAAAACCTCCTCTTTGCGGGCGAGGTTGTCCATTTGCTGCGACATGCGTTGCATACTTTCCTGAAGGCGCAGTGTGTCTTCCTTAAGCTTCAGCAAGGTGTGTTTTATTTCCTGCACCGCTTCAAAAAGTTCTTCACGTTCTGAGACAAGATTCTGACCAATGAGCAATACTCTCTCTTTAAGGAGGCGTTGCTTTTCTTCCATGTCCCGAAGTTTTGCGTTCACTTCGAGAAGCGGTTGCTGAACATACGAATCTTCAGGCATGACTTGCTGAAGCGCGAGCAGTTTATAATAGTTTTGTTCTCGATGTGTGTGTAGTGCATTGTTGCGTTGTCGGGTGCTGGGCTGAATAAAAAAATTAAGTTTTGCTCATTTTAATCAGACTTAACCATTTATTCGTGCTTAAAGATAGTTCTGGTATGGCTTCTTCTTGTGGAGTTTTATTGTCTATTCCCTGATGCTTTCTCACAAAATTATAATAAATTTCCATGCCTTTCATGATGGCTCTTGCACTTTCCAAACTCCCGTGAAAACCACGCATTATCTTTGTTCTATCTCTAATCGTATTATGCAATCTTTCTATCTTATGGTTAAATCCTCTTTCAGAAGCAATAACGACATTATGGATTATTGGGCTTTTATGGTTCCAATAAGTTTTAAGTCCAAAACTTTTCTTTAAAACTCGTTCATAACCTTGTAAACCATCAGTAGTAACTACTTTAATCTGTTCGCCCGTTGCTAACTTTCCTTTTTTTAGAACTTTTGTGAGGTTGTCTATTGTTCTGCTTTTCATGTAATCAGAAGCAACCACATAACGAGTTGTTGTGTCCATTACATCTACAAACCAATTTTGTTCTCCTAACCTATGATACTCCATTTCATCAGACATTAACTCTTGTCCTGATTGAATTTGTAAGTTGTCTGTTAATGTGCTTATCATGTTAGCATATTTGACAATCCATCGGTAAATGGTAGAATAATGAGAATTTTTAGGAGCAAACATCTGTAAGTGTTCTTGTATTTTTCTTAATGACATTCCAGCATAATACATATTCATGCAAGAAGTTATCTTATCTTCATGATTTTTCATCTTCCAAAAACCATCGTCTATAGAAAATCTGTGAGAGCAATCTTTACACCTATACCTTTGAACTTTGCTTCTGTTTTTTGTTTCCCTAACTCCGTCTTTCTTAATGTTCTTTCCGTTACATTTTTCACAGATTATTTCTTGTTTCATACTATATACCTCTTATGTATATTATTCTTAAGGTGTATAAGTATATAAACATTTCTATTCTGGAGTATATAACAAAAGATTTATATACTTTAGAAGTATAGTTATCTCATGCCATTAGTAGAAATAACTAAGAAGGGTTTCAAATGTGAAAGATGTAACCATGAATGGATACCTAATGACATAAAGGAAAAGCCAAAAGTATGTCCGTCATGTAAATCTCCATATTGGGACACTCCAAGAAGAAACAATAAAAAATAGTTGATAAAAATGGAAACAAACAAAATTTATTCGATGGATTGTATAGAAGGCATGAAGATAGAACTCGATGTTAATAGTGTAGATATTATTATAACCTCGCCTCCCTATAATATAGGAATCAAATACAATTCCCATAAAGACAATATGCCTTTCGATAAATATCTTGATTGGATGGAGGAATTTGGTAGAATGTGTGCAAGAGTTTTAAAAGAAAATGGCTCTTTATTCTTTAACATTGGAGACAAAGCAAGTGATGAATTTCGGTCTTTTGAAGTTGCACGGCGAATAGCAAAATCGCTTAAATTACAAAATACTATTCATTGGATTAAGTCTGTAGCTGTTCCAGAACATAACATAAATATTGGACATTACAAACCAATAAACAGCACAAGGTTTTTAAATAATTTACATGAGTTTGTCTTTCATTTTACAAAAACGAAGAATGTTGAAATTGATAGATTAGCAATCGGTGTTCCCTATGCTGATAAATCTAATATCAATAGATGGAAGCATGGAAAAAGCAACGGCGATAAAAGAGATAGAGGAAACATATGGTATATTCCATATGATACTGTTCAATCAGAAAAAGACCACCCAGCATCTTTCCCTAAAAAACTTCCAGAAATGTGTATTAAGTTACACGGATTTAATAAAAATACAATTATTCTAGACCCATTTCTCGGTTCTGGAACTACTTGTTCAGTAGCTAAAGAATTAGGTTGTAAGTGGATAGGGTTTGAAACCGATTCTAAATATGCAGAAATATCAAAGGAAAAGTTATCTCAAGGCAGATTAGCTATCATTCAAGATAGCACCAATAAGATTTAATGCTGTTTGACGAGATATTTTAGTTGTTTTTCCCAATTTTCCTTTTTCCCACCATTGAATAACCTGCTCTACAGGGATTACCCAAAACGGAACTTCTGGAAAGGATTCTATATCTGAAATAATATAACCCTTTATTTCTTTCAACTTTTTAAGAAATCCTTTTTTATTGAAAGAACGTCCAGAACCAACCATATAACTTGGAGAAAAGTATATTCCACCTTTGCTTATGCTTCTAACTTCCCATTTACCGCCCTTAGCATCTATTAAATCATACCCAGCTCCTTCACTTGGAGCAAGCTGACCATTTAATATTTCATAAGCCAATCTCCTTTCCAATACAAAAGAAATGCGACGACCATCAGTAAAATATAAACGAACATCCGTTTCCCTAATTTTCAAAGCCTTTGCAATCTCTTTAATATCCCACTTAAAAAATCCTCTTTTTATTCCCATATAAAACTATAAACTTAACTATCATATAAAGTTATCTAAAACACCCGTAGATGCAACAAGATTTGTGCGTAGAAATCTATTTAACGTTCCTTACTATCGTTCTGGGATGTTCAAGCCAAACACGCCGCTGTATAGCACGCAAGTTGAGCGCAGGGAAGGGCAGAGCGTGCTATATGTTAACTATTTGGGTGCCTCCTTTGTGCCCTCTATCGCCGATTCATCAGATGTAATGGCGCGAACAGTTGACGCGCTCACTGACAATTCTAATGTTTCGAGCGTGGTTTTTGTGCAGCAGCGAAATTATCATTATCCGTTTGAGCAGGTTGCTTTGTTGAGCGAGATTGCAGGGTTATATCAGTTCTTTATGCGGCAGGAGCAAATTTTTTCTCCAGAAAAGCTTGCGCTCTTCGGTAATTTTGGCGGAGCGCATGACCAACTTATGCAGCTAATGCTTCTTTTGCGGCAGGATCCGCTGAAGTGCTATCGGGAGTTGAGCCGCCTTGTTTCGGAGATGCGCGAGCACTCGCAGGGGGCTGGCTCATTCTATTTTCTTTTTTTGGAGCGCTTTCTTGAATTGATGAAAAAGACCAAGCTGATTAGTCAGACGCAGGACGTTCTGGCGACGTACGCTTCAGGAGACAGGGCGCTGTACAAGAATATTTTTCGAGCAGATGTCTTGCCTAATTTTAGCTTCACGCGGCTTGTTGCGCAGCTGCCTGAGAATGCAGAGTTTATTGACCAGTACACTATCGGACATGAAGATGAGCCTGTTACTGTGACGATACTAAAACGAACAGGAGATACTGGTCATTTCTACCATATTATGCCTCCAGAATATACACTTAGTGAAGAGCATCATTATCTTCTAACTCTTGGAAAAGGTGTGTTGATTGAGCACCAGCCCAAGGCAGAGGAGTTCAGCGACGTCGAAAGAACGAGAGCAGTATTTTTTAATGTGGCTCGAGATTTGCTTAGTGAGTTGGCACAATCCAAGAATATTACTTTGACGTTTAGGGAATTGGGAAGACTGGCGAGTATTCTTGTAAGACAGACCATCGGATTTGGGTTGATTGAGGTTTTGCTGGTTGATTCGCGCCTACAAGATATTTTTTTGAATGCACCCCTTGCGCAAAATCCTGTGTTTGTAAGACATGAGGAATACGGAGAGTGCGTGACGAATGTTATTCCAAGTTATGAAGATGCAGAGTCCTGGGCAGCTAAATTACGCCTGCAGTCGGGAAGACCACTTGACGAGGCGAATCCGATTCTTGATACAGACTTACTTTATGGAAATATACGGGCGAGAGTAGCTGCCATTCAACGACCGTTATCGCCGCAGGGCATTGCTTATGCTATACGACGACCGAGGGATGAACCTTGGACGCTCGCATTGTTTGTTGAGAACAAGATGATTAATTCTTTTACTGCAGGATTGTTGAGTTTTCTAATTGATGGCGCGCGAACGATTTTGATTGCGGGCACGCGCGGCTCTGGAAAGACCTCTCTTCTTGGGGCTCTGATGCTTGAGATTATGCCACGTTATCGTGTGCTTGTGATTGAAGACACTCTGGAATTACCCGCGGACTCTTTGAGAAAACTTGGATACAATATTCAGCGCATGAAGGTCAGAAGTGCGCTGCTTGAGACGAGCACGGAAATTGAAGCGTCAGAGGGCATCCGTGCGAGTCTGCGTTTGGGCGATTCAGCTTTGATTGTCGGCGAGGTGAGGAGCACAGAAGCAAAGGCATTATATGAAGCGATGCGAGTCGGCGCCTTGGCGAATGTTGTTGCGGGCACGATTCACGGAGCTTCACCGTACGGAGTGTTTGACCGCTTAGTTAATGATTTAGGTGTGCCTGTGACGAGTTTCAAGGCGACTGATCTCGTTCTTGTGGCAAATCCGATTCGCACGCCAGATGGATTGCACTCGAAGAAACGCGTGGTGCAGCTCGCAGAGATACGCAAGCACTGGACAAAAGATCCGCTTGATGAGAAAGGATTTGTAGATTTATTGCGTTATAATGTTGATAAAGATGAATTGGAACCGACAGATGAGCTTATTAACGGAGATTCTGAGATTGTCAAAGATGTTGGAGCGAATGTGCGCGGCTGGGCAGGCAATTGGGACGCTATTTACGATAATATTCTGCTGCGAGCGATGATTAAGCAGGAGATTGTTCAAACTGCGCGGAAGCACAATAAGCGGCATCTTCTTGAGGCGCCGTTTGCTGTTGCTTCGAATAATATGTTTCATCTGCTGAGCGATAAGGTGACTAAGGTCGAAGGAGTGCCGAGTTCTGATAAGGTCTTTCCGTTGTGGAAACAGTGGTTAATGATGCAGATTGGTTCCGAATAAAAAGTTTTAAATAGTATTACTCCAGTAATACTTTATGGAAAATTCAGATATGGAAACTGTGCCCGCAAAACTTACAAGGCGCATAGTCGGAGAAATGGAAGAACTGATAAAGCAAGGATGGTACGCAAATAGGTCAGAGCTAATTCGTGATGCAATACGCGAACTGATTAAAAAACAGAAAGTAACGCAATTAGAATCTGCAATTAAGGAAGACATTAATTGGGGATTATATGGCAAATAATGCTGTTTCTAACACTGGTCCAATTTTGCACTTAACAGAAATTAGTTTTATGTCACGAACGTTAAAACCACACTCTTTAGAGTGTGGCGTTCGTGAGCATCCAAAAGTCCCACACAAGCCTCGACTTTTAAGCCGAGGTGTACTCAAGGACTTTTTGATAAAAGCCCTAAAGATATTTTCTTTTGTTTTAATTCCTGAAGAAGTATCCAACGAACTAAGAAAACACGGAATAAAAATTCCCCGCAGTGTAAAAATCAAGAGCCTGGATTCAAAATCAAAGGATAGAGTAAAAGTTTTAACTAATCAGTATTCTATTGATAGTGGTGAGGCAGAGGCTATTGCCCTCGCGTTACAGGAAAAAGCAAGTTATTTTTTAACTGATGATTTGGAAGCCCGTCAAGTTGCGAAAAATTACAATTTGGAAGTTCATGGAACTGTTGGAATCGTTTTAAGGGCATTTCGCCATAAGCTAATTAATAAAAAAGAAGCAATTGAAAAAGTAAGGTCGCTAAAGAATACCTCTTCTCTTTTTATAACACAAGACCTTATCAGCAATATAATCGAAGCTATTGAAGACTTTTCCTGAGTGAAATAAAGAAATTACACGCATGGACTACGTTAGCCGTCTGCAACGCCTCCAAGCGCGACCCCCAGTACATTAACCTGCGATATTCCCCAATGCCACTCCGGCAAGAAGGTAGAGAGCGAGCATGGCGATGGCTGCAGTGATTAGGTAGAGGAACATACTGCGCCTGAGGTTTTTTGCGAGTTCGTGCTTTTCCCGCAGAGGGTCTCTCCCTGCGTCTACTGTGACGAGGGCTGCGGTGAGGATAAATACAATTTCTACGATGTAAATGCCGATAGAGATTTGGAGATGGTACGGCGGTATCATGGCTGTGACGTCGAATAGCTGGAGAAGCTGACCTGCGTTTTCAAAGCCAGGTATGTTTTCTCCGCTGAGCGAGCTTAGGAGGCTTAGCTTGTTGAGGATGGAAGTAATCATGGATGCAAGTCCGACGACTATGCCTGCCAGTAGAGGCGCGAGGAAGGTCATGTTTGAACGCATGTCAGAAACGATTTCCGCTAAGAGGTCGCGGAGGCGTTCGTTGATGCGTTGGATATTCTTGACGTAGTCTGAGATGGACATTAGCGAACGGGCTGCAACTTGCAGTCCTTTCTTGGCTGATTCAGACAGGATGCGCATGCTTGTCGCGATTAGCGCTGAAGGGAAGAAGATAAGCGCGCCGCGCTGCGGGTGAAATAGCGCGTCATCAACCGACATGCCTTGTTGTTGAATGTTTTGGCTAACGAGCGAGAAGAATTCGTGGGTGCGCTGGCCCTGTGTTGTTGAAGCTACTTTTGAGAAAGCGATTTCTGCAGGGATGCCGTCGCCTAAGCGGTTGCCCAACTGGAAAAGAGAGTTAGTGAATTCTGATTCGAGTTCGCGCGTGTCGTTACGCGCTTTGATAAGTTGAGAAGTTTTCATGCCATATGCTGTAGTGAAGAACAATGCAACTCCCAAGGGAATGAAAAGACTGAGGAATAGCGCCAGTGGGCCGAACGGGCCAGTCGTGTTGTCTGCGGTTTTCTTGAAGTCGAATATTTTTGTCTCTGGGTTTTGTAAGAAAGACAGGCCGATTTCATTGAGCGTGTAATCTTTCTTGAGACTGAAAATGTTGTGGGTTTGCTGATACTCTGAATTGCCTGCTAATGCTGGAATCTGGAAGATGAATGGGAGTAGACCGATGAGAATTAGGGGTATGGCAATCAATGCAGCAATAAACCACGGTCTTTGGTCTGTGAATGTTCGATAGAGGGGATTTTTATCCAACGCGGAAGTTTCACCGTGACCTCCTGGTCGCTTGAGAAGCACTTCTGATGTCATGTAAAATACGGCGAAAGGCACAATGATGTTGAAGATGAGAAAGATGTGCTGTGCTTTTATGGCTCCGCCCAGTAATGTGGAGGCAAGCGGAAGAAGAGCAAGACCCAATGTCGGGAGAATAATTCCAAGCATATACAGGTTTGTAAGGGGCGAACGAATCTCTCTTGAGTAACGCAGCATTTTTTCATACACTCCGTCGAGGATAACCTGCAAGGATTTCTCAAGAATCTGCACCCGTCGCGCTTCATTTGGCTCGAAGAGACTGGATTCTATAAGGTGAAGGGACTCAATGAATTCAGGAGAGTAGTTGCTCCAAGATTCTAAGTAGTGGTCTAAGGATTGCTTGACGCTTGAAAAACGACCGACTTCAACGTCCCAAAATATTTTTCTGAAATCAAGCGCGAGGGGGGCGTCTAAGTGCTGCGAAGCGAATTCGATTGCTTTCTCGAGATTGGAAGTATGTTTCATGTAAACAACTACATAAAGGATGGCGGGGACCATCTGCGCTGAAGCCTTGAGCCGCCAGATGTTGGCGAGACGCCGCGGTATGGAATAGACATAGTAAAATAGAAACACGCTTGCTATTAGGCCGAGCACGAAAAAGACGAGTTGTAATTTTTGTGTGATGAAGTATACTGCCGCCGTTAGTAGCGCAGTCAGGAGGAATGCGAGAAGAAATGAAATAGTAGCAAGAGTGACGGATTGTGCAGGAGCGACTTCAACGTGAGCTGCGGTCAAGTAGTTCTGCAGTTTGATGTTTTCTTTGGGCGAGACGTGAAGCTTGATAATATTGCCGAGTGCTTCACACCAGCGCTGGTAACGCGAAGCTTCAGGTAGCATGTCGGCTTTGAAATCCAGGTATTCCTGTGAGTAATTCTGTGAGGGCTGATAACTATCCATTTCAGCCTCTATTTTACTGCCGTATTTGCGCAGAATTTCGTCTGTAGTAGGCATCCTCTTTATTGTTTGGAAGAGGGAACGCGACGTTATAAATCTTAGTCGCAGGGTTTAATAATCTGAAGAGTGTGAAATGCATATGAATCTGCATATGAAATGGCTGCGAAAGAGAGGGCAAATTTGGGACACGATGATTCCGTGGATTATTGGCGTGATAATTCTCATTGTGATGGTTAGTTTTTATGCGACGCTGCATCAGAAGGGAGAAGGGGCCATTGAGTTTTTCAAGCGCGTCCTGCGATTCGGATGATGTCAGGAATGTGGTTCAAACCACGCCCCTTAGGGCGTAGCATTCCTGAGCACAAGAAAATTCCTAATTTTCTGTGCAGCAAATCGTGTTCGATTTGCTTGCATCCAAAAGCCCCACACAAACTCAAGGGCTTTTTGATTAGCAAACGCGGGGATGGGGGAATGCCTATGGGAATCATTATGAGCTTCGTTGTTGCTGCAGTTGTATTGGGAACGGTGATTTTCTTGATTGGAACAAAACTTGAGGGCGGAAGCGGAATTCTCCAGTCAGTTAAAAATATTCTTCCGAACTTTGGGGGAGAAGCGCCTGCGGCATCAAGTGAAGGGCTTATTGCTATTGAACTGACAGATAAAGATACACCTTTGCGTTATTATACTGGGACAAGTTGGGCGGGGTTTCAGAAGGATGCTTCAACTGTGCAAATAGCTAACGTGCCTGTACAAATAAATGAGGCACGGTCTGCGCTGATGGATCTTTATTTCAAGAGTGACCGTAAGGTTTCTGCAAACATTCCAATGACAGAATCGTTCAAACAACTTTCTTTTTCATTGCCACTTTATTGGGATAAGGGTCAAAATTATAATTACTACTCTCAATCTTCTAAATTTGATGAAAGCGGTTTATATGTTCATGTTGTTGATGAACTTGCTTCGCGCTCTCTCGGAGTCTATCGAACTGATTTATTTTTACGACAGGATGGATTACTTTTTATCCTATCCGATGACAAGGTGCGGCGGGCTAAGGCAGATGAGCTGGCGCGTTATGCTTCTTATCTTCCACGCATCATCGAGTGGAGAGATAATATTTTGCAAGGCAACAAATGTGAAAAACATACAAATATTGGCGGAAAACAATATGCTGCGCGCATCATTAATCAGCGCAACCGCATCTTTTTGGCGGTTGAATTAAGCAGACCGGCTGAAGGTAGAGAACCCTGGGCTGATTGTGCCTCATCGCAGGATTCTCTGATTAAGATTAATCATGTGCCGATGAGTATTTCTTTTGATAGCGGAAGTGCAACACATAGCTATGAATGGAAACTTGTAGGCAGTGAATGGAAGTGGGTCTTTCAAGAATCTTCTGGAAAAAACACTTATGCTGACTTTGTTTTATCTGATGGCGCGGAAAAGTCGTTTTACAACGGGCTGAGAAGCATCGCCTTAAAACTCAAGAATGATGATTCGTCTGGTGTTATTTCTGCAACATTTGGTCCGCGCGTTTCTGGGGAGAATACTGAATCACTTATTGCTGAGAATCTTATTTTAGCTGAGGCGACTGATTACCGATTGCGCGTTGTTTCTGTTGATGCGTTTGCAGATTATCTAACTTCCCAATATTATCTTTATGTGAGGGGTGAAAATATAGTTCATTACATAAGTGATGCGCAGGTTATGATTTCTTTTAGCCCTGCTGGTGTAAAAAGGACTTATAGTCCTGCTAATGAAGTAAAGGGGGTTTTATGGGGCAAGCCTTACGGCTCCTGCTTGCAGTGGTATGTTCTTACTAAGTACGACAACTATGTGCCTGCTTCTTTTTCCAACGCAAAAGAATTTAAGATGAGTCGCGAGAAGCAGCGTTCTTTTGGGAGGGGGCTTGGTCTTATAATACAAGCGCTTGATAGAAAGGGACCGTCTGATTATCCGGATGTTGCGCTTTATTCTGCAACGCAAAATACTGCACAGGAAATTGTCACAGGCAATCCTGTTGTTTTTGTCCCTAATTTTGATGGCGAAGTAGAAAGTAATGGGGAGAAGAAGGCTCTTGCAGAAAAATCTTTTGAATTGTATAAGTTAAAGATTCAATCGTTAGATTCTCCTGAAGAATCAACAGGAGATTACGCCAGCAAAGCCAAGGTTATTGTTAAGGGCACCACGCTGTTTTATAACAATAAAAACTATGCGAATTTTATTGGAAGGGAGGAACGCATTGCAACTTACGATGCAGATAACGAATGGCAATTTTCGACAGAACTGTATCAAAATGATGTTTTAGTCGAGCCTATGCCTTCAAGTCGAACCACGCCTGTTATTTCGGGTCTTGGGTCTGGTTTTGAGGTTGAGCTTCCTGAAGTGCTGACGGCTATGGGAAGTCCTGATAGTGCTGGTTTGAATCTTCAATGGGCTGCGTTTTTTGGCGTTGAGAATGGGCGAGAGTTTCCTTCCAATAAGGATGTTTACTTTAAAAATGAGCCTCTGGTTGTTTTAGTAGGGCTTAATGAAGTGTCAAAAGAGATTAGTTCTTACGTTGTGCCTCTTTTTTCGTTTGATGAACCTGCGTTAAGACCTACAGATGCTATGCCTGCTGCGGAGCAATTGAAAATTAATGCGGAATTAATTAAACGCTTGGAAAAGAGGAATGCGGCAGTTGAGCGCGTGAGAACATTCTACGAATGCGCAAGAGATGGAGAGTTGTCATGAGGTCTTCGCGCGGGTTGGTTGGAGACGCGTTACAGTCGTGGGTTATATGGGTTATTTTCTTTATTATTGCAATGGCCTCGATTTATCTTTTATTTAAGCGGTTGTCGTAAAGAGATTTCTGGAGAGAAGAGACATTTTGTCCAGAAATCTCTAATAGACAATTGTCAAGAACCACCCACTAAAGTAGGTGGCGTGTTTTGTGGTTCTTGAGCACCTCGAAAATTATCTTTGCTTTCTGAAGAACTGAAGTAGGCAGGGTACGCAAAGATAATTTTCTCAGTCTGAAAAACAGGAAATGCAGTCACAGAATTATCGAGAACTTTGCAAAATTGCTCAAAGTTCTCTAAGATACAGAGAATTTGGATAATTGAATTGCTCTTCGTCCCAAATTCTCTGTCTGGAGAATTCGGTTGATTATGTTACCGTTCATTCGAATTCTCCATAAGTTTGAAACGGCAAAATCTTGCCTTTTTAGAGGCTGCAAATTTTGCAAATTGATTAATTCAAACTTCTCTATCCATAATGGTTATAAAGCACTTGCTCTTGAGAAGGAGATGCTGTCTATAAAGGGGGAACTTTCATCCATGCAGATTATTTCTCTGGTATTGACAATTGCAGGATTGATAATTATTTTGATTTTTCTGGGGCTTTTGTATGCAGATGATGGGCAGCAGGACCGCGAGCTGTGCAAACTTTCAGTGCTTACGCGTGCGACAGCCCCCATGGTTTTTCAGGCATTCGTTCCATTAAAGTGCACGACAGAGAAGATTTGCATTACAGGAAAGGGGGAGTGCCCACAGTTTGCTGGAGAGAAGAAAAATGTCCGCGAGGTGCGATTGAAGGGAGATGCTCTCGAGCAGAGGCGCATGATTGAAGAGACTATGGCTAATGCAATGTATGATTGCTGGAACGTGATGGGGCGCGGTAAGCTTAATATTTTTGGCACTGCAAGCGATTATTATGGACTCGGGACGGGAAATCCAACTTGCGTGGTGTGCTCGCGCGTGGCTTTTAATGCTATAAATAATGACATTTCTTCTACTGTTGATATTGATGCTTATCTACGGAGCGCGAATGTGTCTGGGACGCAACGTACTTATGTTGATGTTTTTCAGGGAGAGAGCGGAGTGCAGACTTTTGCTGCTGTGGAAAAACTGAGTGAAGAGAATGGTTTCAAATTGATTGTTGAGGATAAAATTAAATTGCAAGCTTCGCCTGATAGCAATCAGGTAGCGTTTGTGTTTTCACAAGTGAAGGTTAAAGATACGAGCACGGTGCTTGCTAATCTTGGGGTGGCTGCAGCAGGAGCCACATTTGCAATTCCGGGAGCAGCCAAAGTTGGAAGTGCTTTATTCCTGCGCAATCCCTACGCGGCAGGAGCAGGTCTTGCGCTTGGGGGTCTTGCGGCGGGCGGAGTCGCTTATAACAATTGGCAGAGCAAGCAAGCGGCTGCAGGATATTGCGGCGAGCTTACTACTTCTGCTGGCGATGATAAAGAAAGTATGAAGAATGGCTGTTCTGTCGTGCAGGGTGTTTTGTACAATGTGCAGGATATCAACATGCTTTGCCCAGGAAGCATACAGGGGAACCCATGATGTCAAGAATGCGGTTCAAACCATGCCCCTTAAGGCGTTGCATTCTTGAACATCCAAAAGTCCCAAACAAAACTCGGCTTTCAAGCCGAGGTGAACCCAAGGACTTTTTGATGCAACATAAGGGTTTGATGAAGAATTTCGTGTATATTGTTATTGCGGTTATTGGACTATTGGTTTTCATAGCCGGAGTGTATAAATTGTATCAAGTTGGAGTGAATCAGGAAAGCGAGAACGCAAAGAAGACGTTAGGATTAATAATGGCAAAGGTTGAAGCGTTGCCTGAAGAGAGCAGCAATCTTTTTTCTTTTCAGGGATTCAGCAAGAATGCGTGGTATCTTGCAGGATGGAATGATGAAGATGTTGGAAAGCCTGTAAAATGTTTGAAAAATTGCATATGTATTTGTAAGGATGCTGCAAGTGCGGCGGCTTGCGATTCACGGGAAGGATTTTGTCAATCAGTTAACGCTATGCCTGTTCTTGTCCATACTTTGCCCTTTTCAGTTCTTGAATCTTCAAGTGCAGGAGTTGGAGCAGCTACAACTACGACTGGTTTGGCACACAGAGCATGTATTTTTATTCCTCCAAACCTGTTTGAAATTAGTATTCACAAGGCTTCTTCTTTAGTTCTTGAAGACGCTTCTTTCCACGGTCAAGAATCATTTGACACTTTTCGCCCTTGCAGATATTTAGAAGATGATGATGTTTACTCTATTGCTGGTGCAGGCGCTAAGACCAAACTTTAGCGTTACTTTTATATGGTCTATTTCCATTATTTATGTATGAATCGCAAGGGTGAGGGCATGGATAATGCTTTGGGGTGGTATGTGGCTTATTTCGTTTTGCTTGTTATCTTTTTTATAGGCAGTCTTTATTACGTTTGGGGACTGCAAGATGGGGCTGCTTTGTGGGAAGATGTTTACGCCAAAGAGATTGTGCGCATTATTGAACGTGCTCAAACACCAGAAGAAGTTGCTCTTGATGTGCATCTTTTAACTGAATTAGCGCAGAAATCAGGAAAGTCTTTGAAAGAAGTCGTGCGGTTTGATAATGACAAACACTTAGTGACTGTTTCAACGAAACCTTATGGTGGCACGAGCTACGGGTATTTTCACGATGTGAAGATAATTGATGACTGGATTGAACTTCCCTCGGCTGAAAGTGTAAACACTCTTCATTTTGTTGTTGTGCCGCAGGAGCGCGCCGCATGAATCTGAACAGAAAGGGGGTTGGCGAGGCAATGATGTTCCTTACTTTCTTTTTTATTGTCAGCATTGTGGCGGCGGGGATTTTCTGGGGCGTGCAGAGTTTTTACGGCAAGCCGTATGATTTTCGGGGAGTGCATGCAGATGTTCTTGCTGAACGAATTTCTGATTGCTTAAAAGAGAAGGGCTTTTCTTCTGGTTTTAATTTGAGCATCTGCTCGATATATGTGCCTGCTGAAGAGCCTGATTATTTAATTTATGTGAATAATAGCAAGGGAGAAGTTTTTAGCGCAGGCGTGCTTGACTATATGACTCAATGCGCGCTTGCTGAAAAGAATGATGCTTATGCGCGGTGCGTTCGTGGGAGTGTGAATGAGGGAGATACGCGCATAGATTATGTTGTCGGGGTTAATCGTGCGGCGCGGAGGGCAACATGAATATTCGCGGGCAGATAGACCAGGTTGTTACAAGCGTCATTGTGCTATTCGCGGTTGTATTTCTTATGCTAATCTTCACTTATGCGACAGCTGTCTTAAATCTTTTTTCATCAGGAGATGGTTTTGTGATGCATAACAACGAGCCGCGCGATATTGCGGTTTATTCAGCCTTTCTTGATTTGTTTTTATCTGACAGGGTTTATACTGAGGGCGCTTATTTAGGCGTTAGAGAAGCGATTGCGGCTATGACTAGCGAAGGTAATGAGAAAGCTGCTTTTGCTGTTGAGCAGCTTTTCCGCCAACATTATGCGTGTGATAGTGATTCTTTTTTTGTACTTGGAGAATATAAAGGCGAGTCGTCGAGAGCAGAAAACAGTGATGGTAGTTTTGATACAGTTCAGGTATATGCAATTTTGCCATCGCGAGGATTTGATTTTAGCGCAATAACCAAGAATGTTGGCGCGCTGACAGCTGAAGGCGTTCTGGCTGGAGAAGGCGTTTCTGCGCGAGGAACTGCATTTCGCTTAGAGGGCAATTTATTCTTTGTAGCAAGAGGTGAACGACTATGTTGAGTAGAAGAGGGCATGTGCCTACTCTGATGCTTTTTGTTGCAGCGCTTGCTTTATGCATTGCTGCGTGGTTTTCGTTTTTAACTTTCAACGGAGATATTCGCGAGAAAGCCGCGAGCCTTCAGTCCTGGAACGAACGTGTGGAAGCAGAACGTGCGTATACTGAATTTGTTATTGAAGGGCTTGTGGCTGGAGCGGCGCGTGAGGCATCTGCAGCATCTGCAGAAGACAGGGAAGATTATGAAACGCGTTTTGATAGATTTCTACAGTTGCGCGTTGCGCGTTTTAGCGAGGCAAAGAATATCTCTGGGAATGCACTCGGTCTTATGCGCACACATTCTTATCTTCTCAAGCTCCAAGGAGAGAGTTACGTCTTTGAGTTGAAGGGGATTTTCCTTAAAATTGAGGATGGGGGCAATTCTGTTGTGCAGAGGTTCGATATGAGCGTATCTTTTACACCATCTGGAGAGATTCGGTAAGATTTATAAAGAACTTTGAACTGAAGAAAGAATAAAGAGACGATGATATTCAATAAAAAAGGTCAAGGAATGCCCTTGAGCGTTATTATTACGGCTGTTATTGTTGTGGTTGTGGCGCTTGTGCTTATCTTAGTAACGACTGATTTTGGCAAGAAGCTTATGGGTCTGGGGCAGGCGACGCCGAGTGCTCTTGAGGCTGCGACGCAGGGATGCATCAATGCGGCGAATAATAATCTTGTGACTGACTATTGCTATAATTTTAGGAAAGTAGGCAATACGCAGTATGTTAATTGTGAGGATGCGCGGATTCAGAGTTCGATTACTCAACAAGGCATAACGCATAGTATTGTTTGTGATGCTACTGTTGGAGGTCTCGAAGATAAGGAAAAGAACACTATCTGTAAGGGACTGACAACTAATCAGAAGAACGATGTAACATTTAATGACGCTAAGTACGCTTGTCCCGTTATTCCGCCTGCGAGTTAACTTCTTTAATCCGATAGTTATATAAGTTTTATTTGCGCTTGTGTTTTATGGACTATGCGTATCCTCAACGAAGGAAGAACAAGAATGATAAACGAGCGAAGCGAAGAGTGCGCGTGTATAAGTTGGGCGGGAGCTTTAGGAGTTCTGATATAAATAATACCCGAACTACTCAGCAAGACTCTCGACGAATTTAATTGTATAATCAAGAACGAGGGGACCGATAACGACGCCTAAGATGCCGAATATCGCCACTCCGCCAAAAATGCCCACGAGCATGACAAGAGAATGAATGCGAGTGGTTTTGCCGCCTATCTGCATGCGCAGTATGGTGTCGGCGTATATCGAGATGATGAGACCTGTGATGGCGACTATTATGGCTGCAACGTAATCTTGCTGCAATAGGAGTATTAGGAGCAACGGAACCCAGACGAGTGCAGGTCCGAGTGCTGGAATAAATGCAAAAAGAGCAATGAGGAGCGCTAAAAAGAGATACGCTTTCACGCCTGCAAGTGCAAAGCCCAGAGCTGCAACGAGGAATTCGATAATTGCTATTAGCAGTGCGCCATAAATGATGCTGCGGGTGACTTTGCTTAATTCTGTGGGCAGGTGCGAGCGCTGCTGGAGCGGGATGAATTTTGTGAGCGTGCGTGTTAAATAATTCCATTCAATTAGCATATAATAAGTTCCGAGTGCAGTGATAAATAATGCGACGATTAGTGCTGGGACGCGTGCGGTTAGAGAGGTTAAGAGCCCAATAATTATTCGTGTTGATTCTTGTGTGAGTTGAGGTATTTGCAGGGGAAGGTTGAACTGCGCAATAAACTGCTGGAAGAGGTTGAGATAGAGGTGCCAATCAGTTGTTGTGAAAAGTAATTGGAGTTGGTTGACCATTCCTCCTATGACGAATATGAATGGCAGGATGATAACCAAGAGCAGCGCGATAACGCAAATAGCTGCGGCAATTGAAGGGCGCAGTGTTTTTGAAAGCTGCACATGCAGGGGGCGTATGAGAACTGCAAGGATGAATGCTGAAATTAAAGCAATTATATATTCGCGTGCAATTGCGATTGAGGTCCCTATCAATAGCACGATGATGGCGATAGAAAGGTAGCGCTTGAAGGCTTCGCGTTCCATGCTGCGCTGACGGAAGGAACGTTAATAAACCTTCTTTCTTTTTATGCGTGATGGCGTTTGAGGTGCTGTTTTTTCTTGCTTTGGCTTGGCTGACTTTTGCGGTTGTGCAGGATTTTAGAACGCGGGAGATATCTAATTGGCTGACATTCTCTTTGATTGCTTTGGCTTTGCTTTATCGTGGGGCGTATGCTTTGCTGTATAACAATTATGCGTTTTTCTGGTGGGGTTTGGGGGGCGTGGGCTTGTTTGTGTCGATTGCGTATCTTCTTTATTATGGGCGCGCGTTTGCAGGAGGCGATGCTAAACTGCTTATGGGCTTGGGAGGAGTGCTGCCGTTTGCTTCTTTTTCAGATTATTTGTTCACAGGTCTGGGGTTTGTGCTGCTGCTTTTTGCAGTAGGGGTTGTGTACAGCCTGACGTATACTGTATTTTGCGTTATTCCGAGATGGCGTGCTTTCTCGAAGCAATTTGGTGAGCAGTTCAAAAAATTAAAGTTTTTCTATGCTGGCGCTTTTGCTGTAGGCATAATCGCAGGCATTCTTGCGGGACGTGTTGATATACTCTGGGGAGTGCTGTTCTTCTTTGGGATTGCTTGCCTGCCATTTGTGTATATGTATGCGCGCGCGGTGGAGCGCGCGTGCTTTGTGAAACTTATGAATCCAGCAGCATTAACAGAAGGGGACTGGTTAGTTCGGGATGTTCGTGTTGGAAACCGCATTTTACATGCGAGTGTTCATGGCTTAACGATGAAAGAGATTGCATTGTTAAAACGCGTGAAGAAATCAGTTTGGATTAAGCAAGGCGTGCCGTTTGCCCTTGCTTTCCTGATTGCCTTTTTAATGTCAGAAATGCTGGTTTAAACCGCGCCTCTCAAGAATGCTGACACTTGCATTCTTGACGACTATCGGGAATTTATCTGATAGAATTCCCGAAGCTTTAGGGCGCCGCATTTCTGAGCACAAGAAAATCCCTGATTTTCTGTGCAGCAAATCGAGCACGATTTGCTTGCATCCAAAAGTCCACACAAACCACACCTTTTAGGGTGTGGTAAAACTCAGGGACTTTTTGATTATGGTATTCTACGTTTTAGCCTGATGAGCGAGTTTTGAATTGTGGCGACTATTGCCTGTTTCTTTTTCTGAGGTGTTTTTCTTTTTTTTATTTTGAGCAATGTTATAA
>JBBSYO010000054.1:0-6746 GCA_038045185.1 Nanobdellota archaeon
AATTCAATGCAATGATACTAATTGAATGGTCAAAGAGGAAATTAAACTTAATGATTGACTCATCTGGCATAAGAATCATTGGCAGGAGCATTTGGTTTTGCATACGGATAAAAGAATATATCTCAAAAAAAGAATGCGACAAAACACATCTTGCCGTATGCTCTGATGTGTTTTTTATTATGAATTGGAGGATAACAAATGGAAAGAAAAATGATTGTCCTTACTTTAGAAAATTATTAAAGCCATTTAAACTGCTTGGAATTATTCTTGCTGATAAAGGCTATTTATCGAGGGCAAACTTTCAGTTTGCCGCAGATAGAAAAGGGTGCGCATTTATCCCTTTTAAAAAAGGCAAAAAGAAAGGTTCTACTAATTCCCCAAAAAGTTGTCCTGCATGGAAATTTGCATTTAATCTTTGGAAATCTCTGAATGGAATTTACACAAGCATCTATCACCAAAGATCGAGGATAGAATCTATTTTCCACGCCTTGAAAGAAAGATATGGAGATAAACTTTTTTGCAGAGGATCTTCGATGAGAAGAAAGGAAATGGCATTAAGATTTATTGCATACAACATAAGATTAATGATATTCTATTTGTACGCAAAAGAAAATAACATTAATCTTTGGGTCAGAGCTTAAACCGCAGTTCATATCGGGAAGAAAAGGATAGCTATTGCTCTGAAAGAATCTGGAGAATTGAGAAGTTATTATTTGAATTATTTGACATAATTACTTTCGGTCGATAGATTTTAGCTTACTTTTTAGAGTTATATCATGCTAAAATCTATTCAGGATGTAGCCGCGCAGGGGAGAAGTTTTATAAGCTCAATTCTGAAAATAATGGTGAGGGCTTATAGTATAATGGTTATTATATCCGAATGGCATTCGGAGGATTCGGGTTCGATTCCCGATGGGTCCATTATAAAAATGTTTAAATAGCCCTTGAAATGAGAGTTGTTATGGCTCTAGATGATAATCTTCCTCCCGAACTATCTGATGGCTATGGGTGCATACGTCATGAATCTGGTTGGTGTTACGTGCCTCTTCAAGAAATTAGCGAAGTCGTGCGGGGAGCACGCGAGGAATTTAGCAGGGGATATACTAAGATAATCCCCGCAAAGAACTTGCTACGTTTGTGCGGTGTAAAGATTCAAAATTGATTAGAGATATTTCTCGTTCTCTCCAGTCTGCCTGAAATTATTGAATAGATTAGATTTATAATCTGCTTAGTCTATAAGTTAAAGATAATCGCATGGAAAATAAAAACGTTGGATGGTTATTGCTGGGAATTTCGGTTTTAATTGTGCTTTTAGTTTTTTTATTTAATAACACCCTGATGGAATCTGTACGGAATAGCTGTTTTATACAACACGGGGACGTGCAGTCATGCGAAATGTACGATTCTGTTAATTATCAAACTTATTTTGCGCTTGGCATTGTTGGGGTGTTAATAATTGTAAGCTTATTCCTGATATTTGCCAAACCAAATGAGAGAATAATAGTTAAAAAGATAAAAGAACGAAAAATTGAAAATAAAATAGATACCGGAGATTTACGACCTGAAGACAGACAGGTGCTTAAGCTCTTACAGGAACAGGGCGCGATATTTCAAGGAGATTTAATAGAAAAGACAGGTTTTAGTAATTCAAAAGTTACCCGAATTGTAGACAGGTTAGAAGGTAAGGGAATAGCTGAAAGAAAGCGCAGAGGCATGACAAATGTTGTTGTGTTGGCGGGGCGATATTCTTTAAAAGAGGATGAAAGGAGGTAGTAAACAACATATGAAACTTAATGCAAAACGCGTAGGCTCAACGTTGGCAATCGTCGGAGGCATTATTTCTCTTGCGTGCCTCCTGCTTATCGCAATATTCAAAGAATCGGCAGTTGCGTTCTTCGGCTATATTTTTCATGGCATAGATATGTCGCAGATAGCTGTAAGCGAGATTGCGTGGGTGGGAGCACTTATCGGCGTTGTTGAAGTTGTGGTACTCTCGTTTGTTATTGGCTGGCTATTCACCAAAATATATAACGCGCTGGCGTAAAAAATTTATTTTTCTTTTTGATTCTTTTTTCCCGCCCTTTTCTATATAAACCCCATAGTGAAATACATTTCACAAAAGCGCTTATATAAAAAGTATTTCTTGAATGTGCATGGAAAAAAATAAACAAACACAAGTGAAAGGAGGATATGCACAATGGAACGAAGAACTTTTTTATGGATAGCAATTGCTGTTCTATTCCTTGCTGTTCTCTTTATGAGTTTTAAGGCTGGAGCTGGAGGAAGCTCAGTTAGCGCTATTAGTGCGGCTACTCAAAGCGCATCTTCTTCGGCAATGGTCGGAGGCTGCTAACATGGATTGCTGTAAAACATCTAAAATGGAGAACAAAAAAGAATCTGAAGACGCTAAAAAGCCAAATTATGAGCTTATACTGCAAATAGCAATTATAGGCATCTTAGCCGTTCTGCTGGTATACAACGCTGGCAAGATATATGGCAACTCTGACATTACAGGTAATGCAGTTGCTACAGGAATTGGCACGGTTTCTGCTCTTGGAGTTTCCCCATTAGGAATTCCTGAAGTATACGGAAGCGAGCTTAAGGTAAAATATGATGACGTCTCTACGAAAAACCCTGCACTTGCTGATGCGACTATTCAGAAACTATCTGCCTACGAGGACAAAACCCTGAATGCTGAACAGATGGAGCGTTATATTAGAATAGGAAGCTCAATTTCATGCGAATACTGCTGCGGCGCACAAGCCCTGATATTCGAAAACGGAGAAAGAGCGTGTGGCTGTGCCCATAGTTATGCAATGCGCGGATTGGCAAAATATTTGCTTATTAAGCATTCGGACATGACTGATGAACAGATACTCAACGAACTCGGAAAATGGAAGGTATTATTTTTTCCAGGAGTTCATGAACAAAAAGCACAAGTATTGAAGGCAAATGGCATTGATTACACAAATTATGTGAATCTTGCTTCAAACCTTTACAGAGGCGCAGAGAATCAGGCATCTACTAGTTCAAGCGGAGGCAGTCAGATGGTTGGCGGGTGCTAATAAAATAATATGGAGATAAAGAAAAATACGTTGATGTGGATTGTCATAGGAGTATTGTTTTTAGTTATACTCTTCTTGACATATAAAACATCAAGTCTGACAGGAAATGCCGTTGCTGGAAACTCTGGAAAGTTAGATACAACTGGCTGGACAGATAATGAAAAGATGAATTATGAAATGCATGGAACAATTCCTGCAAGACTTCCGGGAAAAGTAAGCGCGTCAAGCGGAACAGGAATGGTCGGAGGCTGCTAAATCAATATTTTATTTTTTATTTTTTATTTTTTCACACTCACAAAATGGAAAGAAAAATCAAAAGAACAAGCCAGGCAAAAAAACCGTTAGTTTTAATAGCGGCGCTGATATTCTTTATCATCAGCATAGCACCATCTGTTATGGCTCACTGTCCTTTGTGCACAGGCGCGACTATTGTCGGCGTGAGCGTTACACGCTCTCTTGGTTTTGATGACAGCATCGTAGGAGTTTTTGTTGGAGGAATGATTATATCCACGGCCTTATGGGCTGATAAGATTCTAAGTAAAAGAGGAGTCAATGGAAACGGAGCTTTAAGACTTACAAGTCTTATAGTGCTGACAACCGTATTAACTCTTATCACATTTTACTATGCGGGATTATTCGGAAGGGGCAATTCGTTCAGAATATTCGGCATAGAGAGCATCTTAGTAGGCAGCCTTTCCGGAGGAATCTTCAGTCTTGGAGCTTTTTATTACAGTAATTATCTTAAAAACAAAAATGGAGGTCGTCCGATGTTCAGCTACCAGACAATGATTATCAGCCTTGCCGCGCTTATTGCCAACGCTGCGGCATTCGCGTTTGTATTTTAACATGAAAGTCAAAAATTTTATACGAACGGTGCATGAAATAAAAGAGAAGAATCGTTTAGACTTGGATGCTTGGGAAGACTTGAGTATAGGGTTAATGAATCTTGTCAGCCTTGAGGAGCACGCCTTCTTTAGTTATGTCAAGACACAAGACAAGAAGTTTTTTGATATTCTGGAGAATGTGCGAGAAATGAGAAAGAGGCTGCTGGGCAAGATTGTGAAAGATGATGACGGGAGTGAAAAATGGTGCATGAGCAAGCATTTTCTTGCATCATCAATGAGAATGTTTGAAGTCGGAAACAGGATGCTTCATGAAGGGAAAAAAGACGAAGCAGACAAGTTCTACAAAGATGCCGCAGAGTTGTACGGCATGTTCTGGAAGATAAATTCTAATGAAAAAGAAATTAAGGCGACTGGGGAAAGGGAAGAAAAAGGAATCTTCACATCAATAAAAAAATTTCTGGAGTGTTGCAAAGAATGAGCCATAAACATAATCTCATATGGCTCGCAGTCGTACTTGCTTCCTTGGGAGGGTTCTTTTACCTTTTTGATGCTGCATACGCAAATCCTATGGGTTTGCCTGATTATGCCTTCGCAAAGCTAGATATAAGGGAAGCCTATGAGTTTGCCAAGACCAACTCAACAGATCTTGAGGGTCTGCCGTGCAGCTGCGGTTGTGGAACTCCCGAAGGTGCGAAAGCACATGGGAGCAGAGTCCATACGAGGGGATTAATTGACTGCTTCACAGAAGGAGATATTAACCTTGCTGGAAAGTGGGATTCACACGCGAGTGAATGCGGATTATGTTATGAAGACGCTCTTTATGCAAAGAATCTTTATCTTGAGGGAAATTCAAAGCAGGAAGTAATTGACAATATCTTAGAAATGCAATCTAAGAGAAAATTTAGTAAAGAGGTAGTCTACTAAATGACAGATAAGCACGTATTTTATGGTGCAAGCGCGGGCTTTGGAATACTTGCTTTTTACATATTAGTTCTTACATTATTTCAGGGATTTTCTTTTGCCACAAGCGAGTTCGCAAGACTTTGGTATTGGATAGTCCCTCTTGTGACAGGATTTGGCATTCAGATAGGGCTGTACACTTCAATTTTGCATTCTGCACGATTAAATGCCGAGATTGCCGCATCTGGCGGAGTATCTGGCGGTTCAATGATAGCCTGCTGTAGTCATTTCGCATTGAATATGATTCCCCTACTTGGATTTGCGGGACTCGCAACATTCCTTATGACTTATCAAAAATGGTTTTTTGGCATAGGAATCATGTCTAATGTTTTTGGCATCGTTATTTTGATGCGCCACAAGAAAAAAATGAAAGGGGGGAATTGCTAATGAATTGGACATCATTTTTGTATGGCCTTTTAACAGCCGGCGTGATTGCCCTGCTTCTTACTACAACTGGCTTGGCACATGTCGGAACAATTAATGGGGCAGCAACCAGCGATAATTCGGAGTCTATGCCCGAGAAATGCAGACCTCCTGCAGGACAGGACGTAAATTCCTGGAAAGAACATCTTGGACACCATGCTGAAACAAAAGAATGCTTAAAGTACTATAATTAAAATGGGAATGCCAAAGTATCACGTCACGATTGTGATACCCACCATGTATTGCGCTTACTGCAGAGAGCGCATTGTGCAAAAGCTTTCAAAGATAGTATCGCTGAAGGAGATGCGGACAGACATGGCGCACTGCACTCTGCGACTTACTATTAATAAGAAGGTATCAAAACAGGCATTGTACACGCTACTAAAGCACGATGGTCAATGCGTAAAATCTATCTGCATACGCGCTTACAAGAAACGCGCCCTATGACTTTTTTCGACACATGATAATTATTTTATTTTTTGTTATGGAACTTATAAGCGCATTGTAGAAGAAGCGGCGATAGGCTAACGCGAAGGGAGCTTTATGAATAAGTTGAAAACCTTGTTTTTCCTTAAATGGCTGGTCGTATTGTTTGCACAAAACGTACGCGCGCTTATGCTTCGCGAGCACATGTTTCATGAGCCTCTTTCCATAACCTTTGCCGCGAAATCGCGGATAAACATAGAGCGAGCCGCGCTCAAGAACGTTTTTACTGTGATATTTGACTGCAATAAAACCATATGTTGCGTTCTTATCTTGCAAAACGTAGAGCGTATGAGACAGCAGGAGAACTGACGGGTCTAAGGTAAAGCAATTTGCAAGCAGCGCCGCAATTAATCGCGGCTGTTTCCAAAATGTTGTTGTGATGATGCGCATTCTCATGCATCCCTAATGATTTGATTTTAAAAGAGTTGTTATTGGGTGTTCGATAACGCCAGACTTTTTGTACGGCACAGCAAGCTGGAGGGTATTCAACCCAAAAATTCTAAAAAAATAAAAATATACAATCAGGCGTGCTTATTCAGCGTCGCTTGATTCTTGTGATTTTCCAGCAGGGGCATCATTGTGTGGTCCGTGTGAACCGCTTGAACCGCCCTTCTGCTTTGCGAAGCAATCTCTGCAGAATACAGGTGCACCGCTTCGTGGTTTGAAAGGAACTTCTCCTTCATTGCCACATGCGCTGCAAGTAATCTTGTGCATTTCGCGTGGTCGGTCGTTAAAACCGCCGCGTCGGAAACCTCCGCCTCCTCCGCCGCCGCCTCCACGGAAGCCGCCTCGGCCACCGTCTCGGCCCCCACCAAATCCTCTATCAGATCCGTAAGCCATTATATTTGTCCTCCTTTCATCCGTTGAATATATGCTAAAGAAACCACTATCTAAACTCCTTATCTGTTATCCTTATACCTTATGGTTTTTGAGTGTAAAGACGGTATATAAATCTGCTGGTCAATAG
>JBBSYO010000055.1:0-8427 GCA_038045185.1 Nanobdellota archaeon
GATTGGTTTTGGTTTATTGCAGGTCTTGCGCTGATTGTGGAAGGAAGCATATCTCTCGTTAAACAGCACAGGTTTGACAAAAAATATAAGATAATTGAACGCAACCAGATTTAGAATTGTTAACTCACGTCCTTCCAGAAACCTCTCTTCTCATTCAGGTATTTGAGCACATCAAACACAACCAGAATAGATATCGCAGGTATAAGTGCGAGCAACCAGTTATTTAGACCGAGATATGTTGTTTCAAAGAACTGATTAATTGGAGTTTGGATAATGAGCCAGGTTGCAATCAGCGATATCACAGAAGCCACAACAAGATAACGATTGACCAGCGGAGAGCGCGTGAGCGTGCCCTTTCTGAAAGACCTGAAGTTAAGCGCATTTGTTATCTCAAAAAAGATAAGCGCTACCAGTGCGCTTGTGCGCGCAACTTCAATCGGTTGATTTAGTATGCGTAGTGAAAAGACAAACACACCAAGCGTACCAGCAGCCATAATAAGTGCCGCAATAATCAGCATCTTTACATGATCTTTATGCAGAATCTTCGACGTTCTGCGCGGAGGACGCTCCATGCTATCGTTAGAACCTGGATTCAATCCAAGCGCAATAGCCGGCAAGTCAGACGTAACTAAATTCATGAATAATATCTGAATAGCAACAAGCGGCAATGGCAGACCAAGCGCAATAGCAAGCAAAATAATGATAATCTCCGCAACAGTGCATGACAGTTCATAGGTAACGAACTTACGCATATTATTGAATATCGTACGACCTTCCTCAACCGCCTTCACAATCGTAGAGAAATTGTCATCTCGCAAGGTCAAATCCGCAACCGCGCGCGACACGTCAGTGCCATTCTTGCCCATTGCCACGCCAATATGGGCTGCCTTCAATGCAGGCGCGTCATTGACACCATCTCCAGTCATGGTAACGACCTCTCCGCGTGCTTTAAGCGCATTCACAATGCGCAGCTTGTGTTCAGGCTTAACGCGCGCAAAAATAACAATATCAGAAACGCGCGCCTCAAGCTCAACTTCAGAAAGCGTATCAATTTCTTCACCGCGCATAACTGCCCCCTTGAGGCCAATCTGCTGTGCAATTGAGCGAGCTGTCGACTCATGGTCGCCAGTAATCATCTTAACAGTTATGCCTGCCTGCCTGCACAAGCGCAGCGCATCACTGATGCCCTCGCGCGGCGGGTCTTCAAGCGCCACAATTCCTAATAGAATAAATCCCTGCTCTTCATTGCGTGAAAGGGATTTTGCAGGCTTGTATCCGATTGCAAGCGTTCTGAACGCTCTTTCAGTCAGAGAAGTATTTTGTGCAAGCAATTGTTTCTTCTGCGTCTGTGTAAGCGTATAAATTCCATTTGAACGTTCAACATGTGTGCATCTTTCAAGAACACGTTCTGGCGCACCCTTCACATACACCATAGTTTCACGTCCGCGCTTTATCAGCACAGACATAAGTTTGCGCTCAGAACTGAATGGAACTTCTTCGATACGCTCTGCCTGCAAGTCTTCATGAAAAATCCCTGCTTTCGCAGCCATTACCAGCAAGGCTGCTTCTGTTGGAGACCCAGTAATTGAAAATACCATATCTTCTCCTGTCCTCATTATGGCTGCATCGTTACAAAGCGCCGCAGCAGTGCATAACTTAGAAATAATTGGATGTTTCAGCGCATGCACTTTCTTTCCGTCCTGCATGAAGTATCCTTCTCCGCTATAACCAGTTCCGCCAATATCGAATATCGCGCCATCAACGTACGCCTGTTTCGCAGTCATCTCTCCTTTAGTTATCGTGCCTGTCTTGTCAGAACAAATAACAGTTGTTTCGCCGAGCGTTTCAATTACTGACATGCGATTCACAATGGCATTTTGCCGCGCCATGCGATGCGCCCCAGCAGAAAGCGTGCTGAGCAAAACAACTGGAAAGCTTTCTGGAAATGCAGCAACCGCAAGCGCAATCATCACAAATAAAGTATCGACCAGAGTATCAGAAGTAAAAGCACCTCCCCGCATAAGCAACGCAACCCCTGTTACCAAGGCTGCTCCGATGCCCACGCAGACCATGACGCGCGCCAAAGCATTAACTTTATTCTGAAGAGGCAGCACCTTCTCCTGTTCTGAAATCAATTGTGCAATTGAGCCAAATTTAGTTGACATGCCTGTATGCTGAACACGCGCCAGCGCACGACCTTGTACAATAAACGTTCCCATGAAAAGCGTATGCTCTGAACAAATCCTGCTCTTTGCTTCAGGGACGTGTTTCGCCACTTCTGTCGCCTCGCCTGTCAAAACTGCTTCATTCACACGCAACTCGCGCGCTTCAACAAGCACGCAATCAGCCGGAATGCGTTCACCATTTCTCAAAACAACAATATCTCCAGGAACTAAATCACGCGATAAAACTTCCTGCTGCTTGCCCTCTCGTATCACGATAGAAATCGGAGCCATCATCTGTTTGAGAGACTGCACCGCCCGCTCAGCGCGATACTCCTGTATAAAACCGATAACAATAACTACTGCAACAATCGCGATAAGCGTATATCCTGTCACGAGCTTTTCCACGAAGAAAGACAAAATAGCTGCAGCCAGCAAGAGGTACATGACAAAATTGCCCCTAACTTGCCTTAGCAAAATACGAAACACAGAAAGCTTATTCTCTTCCTTAATCTCATTCGCACCATATTTTTCGCGGAGCTTATGCGCTTCTGCCCCGCTCAAACCTCTTTTTGCATCCATCTCGCTGGTTTTAATCACCGCAGCTTTAAATAGTATGCTCTACTCTAAGGAAAATAAAAGAGGGCGCATGTTAAACGCAAAACAACTTTCTGTTATCGCTTCGGTGTTGAGGCGCGATGTGCTGCAAATGACATCAAGCGCAAAAAGCGGTCATCCAACTTCATGCCTTTCTGCGACAGAAATAGTGGCTGCCTTATTTTTCCATGAGCTGGCACTTGATAAAACCAATCCCCACAATCCTGATAATGACGAATTCATTATCAGCAAGGGTCACGTTGCGCCATTGCTCTACGCCGCGCTCAAGCGCGCAGGTCTCATCACTGCCGAGCTTAATCATCTGCGTAAACTCTCAAGTCCGCTCGAAGGTCACCCGATACCTTCGCTTGAAATGCCTTGGATTAAAGTTGCAACAGGCTCGTTAGGTCAGGGTCTTTCCATCGGTGCAGGCATGGCGCTTGCCGCAAAGTTGCAAAAACGTTCCTTTCGTACATATGCCCTCTTAGGAGACAGCGAGTGTTCTGAAGGTTCTGTTTGGGAAGCCGCACAGCTCGCGGCATATTACAAACTAAACAATATTTGTGCTATTGTAGATGTCAATAAACTCGGTCAGCGCGGAGAAACCATGCTTGCCCATGATATTAAAAGTTATGCGCAACGTTTTGGCACGTTTGGTTGGAACGTCATAGTCGTTAATGGTCATTCTATTTCGGAAATCTTGAAAGCGTTTACCAAAGCCCGCAATTCCAAAAAACCATCGATAATCATTGCCAAAACCGTTAAGGGTAAGGGCGTTTCCTTCATTGAGGGTAAACTAGGCTGGCACGGGCGCGCACTATCAGAAACAGAACTAAAAAAAGCACTCATAGAAATCCCTGCTGCGCAAATGCCTGTCTTTGAACCGCTTGCGCCTGCTAGCACAAGCATCAAACCTCGCAAACCACAAACACTTTCGCTCCCACGCTACGCCATCGGAGAAGAAGTCGCGACACGTGAAGCCTACGGAGCAGCACTCGCCGCGCTCACGCAGGCAGATCCGAATGTTCTTGCATTAGATGCAGAAGTGTCTAACTCAACTTTCTCAGATAAAGTAAAGCAGACTAGACCTGACCAATTCATTGAGTGCTTCATCGCAGAACAGAATATGATATCCATGGCGCAAGGTCTTGCTGTGAAAGGCTACAAACCATTCGCTTCAACCTTCGCCGCGTTTCTCTCTCGCGCGCACGACCAATTGCGTATGGCCGCCATTTCAAAATCATCATTCACTGTCTGCGGCTCACATGCTGGTGTTTCCATAGGCGAGGACGGTGCCTCGCAAATGGGGTTGGAAGACATCGCGCTTTTCAGAACGCTCCAGAACAGCATTGTGTTGCAGCCGGCAGATGCAAACTCTGCTATAAAACTTATGCAACTCGCGCAGCAGCACAATGGAATCGCATACATCCGCACGCTCCGCCCCAAAACATCAGTCATCTACCCACATCACGAAGAATTTGCCCTCGGTGAATTTAAAGTGCTCAAATCCTCTGGCTTTGACAGCATAGTTCTGGTTGGCACAGGCATAACTCTTCACGAATCTCTTAAAGCATTCCAGCTTTTACACAAGCAGGGCATTTCTGCGGCTGTCGTGGACTGCTATTGCATCAAGCCCTTCAACAGCGCGCGATTCATCGAGTTCACGAAAGCGCACGGCTCTCGCCTTGTTGTAGCAGAAGATCATTATCCTGAAGGAGGTTTCGGCGAGATGTTATCTAGTAAACTCGCAAATCAAGATATCTGCATTAGGCATCTGGCAGTTACAACACAGCCGCATTCCGCTACAAAAGACCAGCTACTTGCCGCACAACATATCAACGCAGAATCAATCGCGAAAGCTGCCGCAGAAATTGTGCGCGCGCATTAATGGTTCTAACGGATTTTTACATCGTCCTGCCAACACTAATCTGAGTTAAAGGAGAATTTTCGAACGGATGCTCTCCCCCAATGCAATAAGTGCACAGCTTTTCCCTCGGCATGCCAAGTTCTTCAAATACTCCTAGCATGCCTTCAACTGAAATAAATCTTACAGACATTCCTACTGCTTCGCTTATCTGTTCTATTGTCCTTCCCCTCGCAATGAATTTATGGTTATCATGTTCTTCAGGAGGCATGTCAACGCCAAACCTGCATCCGCGCGGAATTCCATCTGGCGGCACTATCCCAATTTGAGGAGTATAGTTTAGCAAGTAAGCTTCGGCAACACCTGCCCCATCATAGAGAAGCTTTCGCGCATACTGAGCGTTAGTACCTCTTACAGTGCTGTCGTCAATCACAACAACAGTCTTCCCGCGCACGTATTCCTCTATTCCAGGCATAAGATTAAGGTTTCTCTTTATAGAACTGCTTCTGTTGTGATTGTCCGAACCCTGAAAAGACCTTTCGTCATCTCTTTTATAAAATATGTTTATGCACTTTTTTCCTATTGCCTGCGCAAATTTTCGTGCAGCAACCTCCGGGCACGACGGAATATAACTGACAAAATCAATTTTTTCAGGCTTAACTTCACGAGTGAACTCCTGCGCAAGCTTCCCGCCAAGCGCTTCCCGCAATCTTCTTACCTGTAGCCAGTTCAATGTTGATTCCGCAGCCGCAATATAGTTCCACTCAAAGAAGCAGTGCCTCGGCGACGGCTCTGCAACATTGACGCGTCGGTAACTTCCGTCAGAACGCAAGTAATAAACAGCACCAGGCAGCAATTCTTCTCTGAATTCGGCCCCGTTTTTTATGAGCGCGCGGTTCTCTGAAGCAGCTACGAATTTTCCGTCTTTCCAGCCCAAAACACCTGGCTTGATTCCGGTCCTGTCCCTCATAACAACAACTTCGTCGCGTTCGCGCTCAGCAACTGCAAATGTAAATGCTCCTGGAACTCTTTTCATAAGCTCTTCTTCTCCGATTTGCTTATACGCTCTGAGAAATTTTTCAGTGTCAGTTTCTGTTACTAATCTACCAAGCTCCATCCCTTCAAAATTCGCGTCATCAATCTGCCCATTATGCACTCCGACAAGTTCGCAGTCTCTCATTATCAGATGATCTCCTCTGAGATATATTTTTCCTCCCAACGCAATCGGATGTGCGTCTTTAAGCAGGTCTTCTACGCCTTTTTGTCCTCTTGTGGCGTAGCGGACATGTCCGAAGAAAGTGTGGTATTGTCTGTCAAATATTTTATTGAGGGTGCTCAGGGAAAACGAGTCTACTCTTCCAAGCCCCTTAACAACATCAATTATTCCATAACCTATCGCTGCAAATCCAAAAGTCTCTCTTCCCCTATGTTGTAAATCCCTGAGAATATTGTGACCATCATGCAAAGAATGCGTAACGCAAAATCCGCACTTATGCCTCACCTCCACCATATTATCAACTAAAGAAGACTCTTCTTAAAGTTTTATATTGTAAAAAGCAATTGTTTATGCGCGCAAGTTAGGCTCTAACGTTTCCGTGTCTTGCGCGAAAACAAAGTCACAAGCATATCATCTAACTTCTCAGGCGTACGCAGCCCCACGCGCGTATTAACCACGCTTCTCCGCAAAATATCTGCAATCTGTTCTTCCAGAGTGAATAAATTGCCCTTAGCACGCTTCTCCAATTTTTTCAGCACAGCGTCATCCACATGCGCACAAATCTTGTGTTTATGTGCTGGCAATTTTTGTTTAATCAGAGAAAACGCAGCTTCCACTTCGTCCGCAGGCCAACCTCTTTCAAGAAGCGGCGCGCGTATTTCGCGGTCATCAAACCCTCGTTGCCGCGCCTCTTTGATAAATGCAATCAGGTCTGCGTTTGTCATGATTACTTCTTCTTCGGCGTGCTATAAGTCTTCTGCACCGCGAAACTCTTGTAGATTCCTTCAAGAATATCAGTGCCAGCATAACCAGAAAGAAGCGAAAGCCGCGGATCAAAGTTGAACACAATCCCCACAAAAACTCCAATAATCACAGCAATCACAACAGTAACAATATAATAGAACCACAAAATGCGTCTCCTCAAAGATAACGCTTTCAGCAGACCGACAACACCTCGGGTTAACCCTCCAATTCCCCCAAGCAAACCTGCAAGAACAATTGCGTCCATTTCATCACCTTCTTCATTCGACGTTAAAATACTATTTAAACATTATGGATAATTCTGTTGATTAGTCTACCGTTTTTCAGAATTATCCATTAGAGAATTAGGGGCAAATAGTATTCCAATTACCCGAATTATCTATACTTCACAATTGCCTTAACAATTCTCACTTCCTTGAGGGGTTTGTCATTAGAATCTGTGGCAACATTGCTAATTTTATCCACGACATCCATGCCATTTACAACACGCCCAAAAGCAGGATGCTTGCCATCTAAAAACGTGTTATCAACCACGTTGACGAAGAACTGGCTGCCCCCTGTGTTCGGACCCGCGTTTGCCATGCTAATCGTTCCGCGCACATTCGTGCTGCCTTCGGCAAACTCGTCCTTAATCGTGTATCCAGGTCCACCCATTCCTGTGCCAGTAGGGTCTCCTCCCTGAATCATAAAATCCGGAATGACTCTATGAAAGATAACGCCGTCATAGAATCCCTCGCGCACTAACTTCTCAAAGTTTCCCGTCGTGATAGGCATGTTAGAAGCAAGCTCAATAACGATATCGCCTTCGCTTGTTTGCAATAATACCTGCGTTCCAGAATCTGATGATTTCATAATCGTATTTGCCAAGAGTCCTACTAAAATCACTATTATAAAGATTACGCCAGTGCCCCAGACAAATTTCTTGTTCGCCATCTTTTATAACATAAGCGAGGGGGAGGGGTTAGAACTTAGGGATCTATCTCCCCCTGCCTATCGCTGTTATGATAAATGAGTCGCTTTAAAGCTTTCGGTCGACCGATATTTTTTTAAGTGAAGAAGCCATCGTCAATTATGGAACTTCTCAAAATCATTACGGATCGTGATATTGGAGAAAAATCAGTGCGCGTCGCGAACCATTCATTGCGCACCGCAGTGCGAGCCATTGTGCTTAACGATAAAAAAGAACTTGCGCTCATGAACGTGAGAAAGTTCAAACACCACAAACTTCCAGGAGGAGGAGTTGAAAAAGGAGAAAGTCTTAAAAACGCGCTCGCGCGAGAACTGAGCGAAGAAGTTGGAGTGCGCGCAAATATTATTGACAAGATTGGAGTTATCATTGAAGAAAAATCTCATTTGGCCCAAAGACAAAAATCTCATTGTTACATTACGCGCGTAGTTACGCGCATACCCCGTCGCCTCACGCAGGAAGAAAAAAGGGCAGGATTTTCACTGCGCTGGATGCCCCTTGACAAAGCAATTACCTTGCTTGAAAAAGACAAACCATCTAACTACACGGCTAAATTTATTTGCGTGCGCGATATTGCATTCTTGAAAGCATTCCGTGCGCG
Organism: Nanobdellota archaeon; assembly: GCA_038045185.1. Lineage (GTDB taxonomy): Archaea > Nanobdellota > Nanobdellia > Pacearchaeales > GW2011-AR1 > JBBSZK01. Next base: position 8,170 of record JBBSYO010000055.1, read on the forward strand.
TTGTTGAAACTTCAGAATTCCACTCGTCTATGACGAGTGGTTTAACCACTCGTGGAATTCTGAGGCCTCAAAATCTTCTGATTTTGATGGTCCGTCAAGATTTGGCATTAATATTGTTTGTATATATGACAAATCTTGACATCTTGGGTGCGCTCAAGAATAATATATTCTTGACGACCACACGAAGTGGGGCATTTATCATGCCACCAGTAGTCACAGACTGATGGTTCTTGACAGCCGCAGATAACCTTTTTATAC
>JBBSYO010000056.1:0-5905 GCA_038045185.1 Nanobdellota archaeon
TTCTCGATATTGATAACAAAAAATCCTATAAGTCTGCAATTGATTACGGATTATCGATAAACATCCCCAAAGAACAACTCGATTTTGAAATAGAGTTCTAAGTTTTTAACATACGAATATTTATAAAGCGCTTCGACGTGGAACAATAATATTGAGAGAGCTAAAAGGAGGTGAAAACATGCATAGTAAAAAAGGACAAGCAGCTATGGAATTCTTGATGACCTATGGATGGGCTATCCTCGCAGCGATTATTGCGATTGGGGTACTCGCCTACTTCGGCGTGTTCAGCCCAGGACGATTTGTGCAGGACAGTTACTTCATTGGAGCCCCGTTCGGAGCTAACGCAGGTAAAGTAAACGTCACAGGCATCACATTAGACATCCAGAATGGCGCAGGTGAAACAGTCACTATAATGAACGTGACTATGTCGGGAATTGCAGGATGTAGTGGTCTGGCAAACAACTTCACTGTCGTAGCAGGCAGCTCAAAAGTAGTAACTATTTTATGTGATCCGGTATTAATTGAAGGTGCGACAGTCCGAGGAAACATCAACGTTAACTATTTGAGACAATCAATCGTTGAATTGTCATCCACAGGCACGATTACCGCTCGCGTAAAGGCAGCCTAAATCGGATTTTTATTTTTTTCTCTTTTTTTTCTTTTCTTTCTTCTCTTCTTATAGAGAAGTTTGAATTAATACTTTTTGAGGCAGTTTCAAACTTCTTCTTAGAGAAATTTGCAGCATTTTATTGCTTTCATCGATTTTTGCAAAATTCTCTATAGCATTCAGGCTGCAATAAAATGCCATCAACCAAAGACTTAAAAAAGGCTCTGGGATAACTTAATTTAAGATCGCGTAGCTCAGCCTGGTTAGAGCACAACTCTGATAAAAAAATTCAGAACAGTTGGGGTCCCATGTTCAAATCATGGCGCGATCATTATGGATAATTCCTATGATTATCCTGCGTCTTTTTAGGAATTATCCATTAGAGAATTTCTAACAAAATGTAATATAATTATAGAAATTCTCTATATCAGACCATGTCAACAATTCGCGTAGAAGAAAGATATTTTTTAGCACTTGGAAAACGAGGTAAACCGAGTCAGGACACAGGAGCAAAAACAATAATCGGTCCGCCTTATGAAGTTTTGGGCAGGGGCAGAGGAGATGCCTACGTTCGAGTGCATATCAACGGTGGTGCTGCCCCAACCCTTGAATTCCTTAACATAGGAAGCTGCGCGTATGCGCGAGCTAAGAAATGGCTGGACAAAAGAAGAGTTCTTGAAGATGGTCGTACAAAAGCAAGAGTAAGTTTAGAAGGAGCTATTGAATTACTAAAACTATCAAACTAAACATAATTTACTGCAATCCAAACTCAAACACAACACTTTTATCATTCAGAGAATATCCCCTAAGCGGCAAATCAATCTGCAAGCTATTGATATACACCTTTTTCTCAGAAATGACCTTGACTTCATAGCCCGACTCAACTTTGGAAACAAACACGTCATCAACAGAGACAACGCCAGGCGCCTTCAACTCATACAACACTCTATCGCTCAAGCGTCGCACATCTGTCTTGGCTTCTCCTCGCGGTAATGCAGCCATTCGCTTCATCTGTGCCTCGCTCAAAGTGCGGCGCTTGCTAGCACGAGCAACAGGCTTTTGCTGTGTATTGACAGTCAAGATAATACCATTGGGCAATTGCCGTACTTCGGTGTTCTCCGTCTGCTGGGGTGCAGCGCCCCGCATCTGCTTCTCAAGCGTCTTCATTAGCTGTGTAAAGATTGAGTTAAGAATTTTATCACTAAAACCCATCGACCCTCCTCCAACAAGAGGCGTCTGCGCCATATCATGCTTGCCTAACAATCCATAATCCTGCATGTCTTTTTCAGGACTGCGAACATCACACCCGCAATGAGGACAAAAATCAAATTCTTGTTTAATACTTGACTTGCATTTTGGGCAGTCTTGCTTCCTTGAAAACATAAAAGGCTTATGAACTGATATGTTATAAACCTTGTGAAGGGATTATTCTCCATTTGGGTTTAATATTCTGCAGCTTGCCGCGTTTCCAAATGGGGAATTAGAGATTTTCATCTCGAAGCCGAACGTAACACTCCATCAGCTTGCTGGGAGGATAGCGAAGGCTTAGAAAATCTCTTTACTTTTGATGCGCAAATTTCTTAAACCAAACATAGTCTGCATGCACCGCTTTGAACGGATGAAAAACATCCCATGACAGCCCGCGAATCTTAGAATACCTTTTCTCTTCCTTCAACTGCGGCACAAAAGCGAAAGCAACGGCAAAACGCAAAATTGCAGCCACCACAAACACAAACAAAATAGTATTCATAAAAGTCACATGAAGATACTGAATCATCAAGCCGCCAAAGATAGAACCAAAGAATATCCCAATACCTGTTAGAATATTAGAATAAGTAAAACAAATACCGCGCTTTTCAGGCGAGGATACTGACCCATACATAAAATTCGTCGAACCTATGCCGAGCGCCGCGTTGCCCAAACCAGCCGTAAAACCAGGTAGAAGGAATAATAAAATCGGATCTTTCAAAAAGAGCCATAACAGAGGCGTAATCGGAAATGCCCAGGCTGCAATGTACAACAACTTCAAATTTCCGTATCTATCAGAAAACTTGCCTGCAAGCGGAGTCAACAAAAGATAAAACACAGTAGAGCTTAAACTTACAGCCGTAAACCAGAATAGATTAAAATGCAATTCCTGCAGCATATATACTGCAAAAAATGGCGAAGCAACCATAACCGCAAAGTTGAACGCCGCCTGAAACACAGAAAACCTGCCAAAATTATCATGTCTTTTCAGGAAGCTCCAGAAAGAAAAGTAGTAACCCTTGTGCAATTTAAAGTGCGGGCAATAAATATGTTTAACTTGGTAGAGAGAAACAATTCTGAAAATAATAGATGCGATAAACACAAGTGAATAAATCGCAAGCACATACGGCTGCTTCTCAAAGAAGTAAAGAATAATGCCCCCAATCAGGAAAATCACCACCCCTGTCCAGCCAATAACCTTATTGCGCCGTGCAAAATAATGCCCTCGTTGCCCTTCAGGCACTAAATCCCCAATCCACGAAAACGATGGCGGGTCTTTAACCGCGCTAAAGAAAATGAACAGTGAATAAAGCGCAATGAGCGCGTACGGCAAGTAAGGCACGCCAATCGAACGAGCATACAAGAACGCAAGCAAGATAATTGGAATCCAAACAAAAGCAATCCAACCAGTGAACACCACGTGTATCCATTTGCGCGAGTGTTTCTCCATAAGTTTCGAGCCCCATAAATTCCCAAGAGGCGCAATCAATCCTGAAAATGCGCTCAAAAAACCAATATCTGCTGCGTTCGCTCCGAGTGCGCGCGCAAACGGCACAATGAACGACGAGGAAAGTGAAGTAGACGCCTCTGACGTCGCGCCCTGCGCAATAAAGCGCGTTCGCGCGCTAGCCCTAAGATGGTCCTTTACAGGGGAATCGCCCTCAACAATACTAAATTTACCCCTCTTTCTCGCCATGCTTTAGTTAAGCAACCACAGCTTAAAAATCTTAATATCTGCTTTCTTGCAGCACAATAATCTTTAATAGGAAAGAAATCAAGTTCCTTGACATGAAAGATATCGAAATAGAGATTCAAGCACAAGTCGAAAACGAAAAGCCATTAATAGAGTTCTTAGAAAAAGAAGGAAAGTTCCAGTCAGAAAAAAATCAGATAGACGAATATTTCTCACCCGCACATAAAGATTTCTTGTCCACTCGTCCGGTTAACGAATGGCTACGGCTACGAAACGCAGAAGGTCAAGGCTCAATCAATTACAAAAATTGGCACCGCACACCAGAAGGCAAAAGCCATCACTGCGACGAATACGAAACTAAAGTTGAAAATCTCACCACAGCAAAAAAGATTCTGGTTGCGCTCAATATGAAATCCTTAGTAATAGTAGATAAAGTAAGAAAAACATGGCTGTATCAAGATTACGAAATTGCAATCGATCGTGTTAAAAATTTAGGAAACTTTGTAGAAATAGAGTATAAGGGAGAGGTCGCAGTTGAAGACGCAAGCAAGATAACGAAAGAAATGGTCAATTTTCTAAAAAACATCGGATGCGGCAAGATAGAACTAAACGATAAAGGATATCCCTATCAACTACTCTTTGGAAAATGAAGAAAAAGAGAAAAAGAAAATAGTTTAGTTAAAAGCACACAGATAAATCAAGAATGTGATGTTGTCCAGGTGACTGCGGATAGTCTAACGTTATGTATCTGTCTTCTGAATTAGATGTTGCAGCACCGAAGTAATTGAAACCGTATGTTTCACCAGTAATAAATATTGACCCGCTTCCTTCAGATGTAGCGAAATCTGAGTACATCATACCAGTAGTAGGATCTTGCAACCTTATATAATCGTCAGCAAAGCCAGAACTCGAATTGTATATTTCTGCAACTTTAAGAATCAATCCAGCAGGAATAGTCACAAACAAATCTTTGTAAACAGGCGTGCCCTCTCTGAAGACAACACCCTCCCCTTCAGTTGTTTCCAAGATTACTCGCGCAACCTCTTCCCCACTAAATTGTCCGCATGTTTCAGAACTTCTTGCTAAGGCATGGAATAGGGCTAACAAATAGCTTATGTCCGCCGATTGCGCTAGCGTATTCGTTGCAAACGTATCCTTCAGAAGTATCACTTCCTAACTTAGCAAAAATCACTTCTGCGTTAAGTTTGATAGTCCCAGGGCTATTTCTCCCTCCAGAAACAACAAGTCTTCCAGATGTAGGTCCGCTTATGCCATTCACTTCACAAACATCATCGAGTGTGCACTCTGCCGCATTAGCGTCAACATCAGCCGATGAGGTTCCAGGTCCCAATCGAATCTTATCAAACCATCCAGCCGAGGCAGATGAAACAACCACAAGAACTAAAACCGCGCAAACAACACCAAAAAATAATTGTTTATTCATTTAACACCTCCTTTCATCCATCTTAATAATATAGAAACAAACGGAAAATCATATATATATATCGGTGGCACGGGCTACACGCGACATAAGCCAAAGAGCAATATCTATCGACTGACCAAAAAGTTTAACTTGCATAAAATCATCCTTAATAATGGAAAAAATAAATTTGGCAAAGGCGAGAAAAGCAGCAAAGAGCACAGACATAATAAGAAAGTCCAGAGTATTTGACGGAGGAGAACTAGGCACTAAAATAATTAGAATGTTTAGAGACAAACGAAAGTAATGAGGCCGCCCGGATTCGCACCGGGGTCGCGAACCCCCGAAGCTCGAAGGCTAACTAGGCTACCCCACGGCCCCATTGCATAATCCTATAAGAGGGAGATTATAAATCTAACTTCGGACGAGCATTTTTAAACAAACAATTCGTAAAGGAAATATGGGATTAAAAGAAATTATGATGCTGGTAGCAATACTAATTGCCATTGAGGGAGCACTCGCACTCGTAAGCACTAAGTTTGTTATCTCTGTCACAAAAAAATTAATCAAGAACAAAGATCGGCTACGAACCTTCGGATTCCTCGAGTTTCTAGTTGGCCTTGCGCTTCTCTTTTTCGCATTACAATCATGAACGCCTTCAGCCCAACATTACTCGGAATCGGTTTTCTCCTGCTGGTCAAATCAGTCTGGGTACTTCTCTATCCAAAAGAAGTCACTCAACTTATGCACCATTACGCTAATCATCAGAAAAAACTCAAAATGACTGCCCTTCTTGCTCTATTGCTAAGTGTCGCCATCCTGCTTTTTGCGTTGCTTACGCGCGACATTTAAGGAATGCAGTCTGCGGGAATCGAACCCGCATCCTCAGCTTGGGAAGCTAATATTCTGCCACTAAACTAAGACTGCTTGCTAATCC
>JBBSYO010000056.1:6005-9419 GCA_038045185.1 Nanobdellota archaeon
TCCTCAGCTTGGGAAGCTAATATTCTGCCACTAAACTAAGACTGCTTGCTAATCCTTAAAAATACAATATTAAATATCTTGTGTCAAGCTTTTTATACCTCTTCACGTTCCCATAGCAATGAAAAACACATTTTATATTACAACCCCGATATACTATCCCAACGATGTCCCGCATCTCGGGCATGCTTACACAACTATCGCTGCGGATATGTTAGCCAGATGGAACCGGCTTTTGGGCAAAGAAGTTTTCTTTCTTACAGGAACTGACGAGCATGGGAAAAAAATTGAGCAAACAGCTAAAAAAGCAGGGAAGAAACCAAAAGAATTTATTGATGCGCTCATTCCAGAGTTTAAGTCGGCTTGGAAAAAGCTTAACATAAGCTATGACAAATTCATAAGAACAACCGACAAAGAGCACGAAAAAGTAGTTCAGGAAGTTCTGCAAAAAGTCTATGACAACGGAGACATATACAAAGGCAAATATGAGGGTTACTACTGCACAGGCTGCGAAGCCTATTACACTGAAAAAGATGTTCTAAATCTTAAATGCCCGATACACAACAGACCCTTAGAGTTTCTTAAGGAAGAATCCTATTTCTTTAAGTTATCAAAATACCAAAAATTCCTTTTGGAACTTTATAAAAAAAATCCGGACTTCATTTCCCCAAAAAACAGGGCGGCCGAAGTGATAAACAGGATCAAAGAAGACCTAAAAGACTTCAGCATTTCAAGGACCAGCTTTGAGTGGGGAATACCTCTACCATTTGACAAAAAGCACGTCTGCTATGTATGGTTTGACGCTCTTCTGAATTATTATTCTGCAACAAGAGAAAAGAGAAGAGAAAAATTCTGGCCAGCTGACCTTCATCTTATTGGAAAAGACATTTTATGGTTTCACACAGTTTATTGGCCAGCAATGCTCAAGTCCGCAGGCTTGGAATTGCCGAATAAAGTCTTTGCTCATGGATGGTGGACTGTAAATAGTGAAAAAATGGGCAAATCAGCAGGAAACGCAGTAAAGATAGATCAATTAATTAATATTGCTGGAGTAGACTCGGCAAGGTACTTCCTTCTGAGGGAAACTTCCTTTGGAGATGATGGGGACTTCTCTCAAGAAATGCTAATAGAAAGAAACAACAACGAGCTTGCGAACAAGCTCGGCAACCTCATATCAAGAGTATCAACACTCGCAGAAAAATACGGCTTGGAAAAAACATCCCCACATATAGAAACAACCAAATTCGCGCATCAAGTATCAGAGCATTTTGAAAAATTAGAAATAGACAAAGCACTCCATTGCATCTTTACTTTAATTGATGAAATAAACGAATACGTGCAAAAAACCCAGCCATGGAAAACAGGAGACAAAAAAGTCCTCTATGAAATAGTTTCAGCAATAAAAGACGCTACAATATTATTAAGCCCGTTTCTTCCAGAAACTGCAGAAAAAATAGCAAAAACTTTCAACTTTAAGCTCGCGTGGGAAGCATTTGAACAGCCCCTCAAAGTCAGCAAGATTAAAAAGGCAGAAATCCTGTTCAGGAAGATTTAAAGCGAAAGTCTTATAATCTTCATAAAACTCCAATTGAAATGAAATCATTTACTGCAATTATAAAGAAAGGCGAAAATCAATATATCGCCTTATGTCAGGAGTTAGATGTAGTTAGCCAAGGTCATACAGTTGAAGAAGCTATTAAAAATCTAAAAGAGGCGGTTGAGCTGTATATAGAAGAGATGGGCGTGCCTGAAGAAACAGCTTCAACTGACACAATAGTCGTAAACTTTGAGGTTGGAAAAATTGGCAAAGCTTCCGCGCCTATCAGGTAAAGAAGTGATAGGGGCTCTTGAAAAAGCAGGATTTGCCCAAAAAAGACAAAGAGGAAGCCACGTTTTCATGGTAAAAGAAACTGTAGTGCCCAAGATACCGCTCGTTGTTCCAATGCACAAGGAAATTGACACAGGAACTCTTTTGGAGATTATCAGGCAATCAAAAATGTCCAGAGAAGAATTTTTAAACCTCTTATAAATCAGAAATAGATATGAAACCCCAAATCCCCTTTAGTGACTGGGAAAAGCTCGACATTCGTGTAGGAAAAATCACCAAAGTAGAGGACCACCCCAAAGCCGACAAGCTCTATATTCTTGAAGTAAATTTTGGAGAAGAAATAGGACAAAGAACAATTGTAGCAGGTCTAAAGAAGCACTATACAAAAGAACAATTAGAAAATCATTTAGGCGTGTTCATCATCAACATGGAACCAGTCGTGTTAAGAGGCATAAAAAGCGACGGCATGACGCTTGCAGCAGTCAATGGAGATGAATCAGTTATAGCAATTTTAGAACCGAATAAAGACATAACTCTGGGAAGCAAAGTAAGATAAAATAAAAATGAAGTGGCAAAGAATTAAATTGCGGCGATTCTATGCATAAGGTTTCTCTGCAAAAGACTAACGGGGGAATTTACGTTTTGGATTTTGATGTCAGAGGCTCATCTACTTTAGATAGAAGTGAACCAGATTATCTTGCTTGGAGATTTCCGAAATTAATTTCATGATGTCAGAAATGCTGGTTCAAACCGCGCCCTTTAGGGCGCCGCATTTCTGAGCACAAGAAAATTCCCAATTTTCTGTGCAGCAAATCGTGTTCGATTTGCTTGCATCCAAAAGCCCCACACAAACCGCACCCTTTAAGGTGCGGTGAACTCAAGGACTTTTTGATTGGTAAGAGTCTAATTCTTTTATCAACGAAATTGCAAGACAACTATGGGAACAATATATCTGACCAAATCACCCAAACCCTTAAATACCTTACATTTCTTATAAATAAGGAGCCAAATGCAAGAAGAAATAAAAGAAATTAGAACAGTAAGAATAACGAGCAAGGGACAAATAAGCATTCCTTCGGCTGTGAGAGCGAGAGCTGGTTTTGAGGAAGGTGCGAAAGTTAATGTTATTGCTTACGAGGATAGGGTAGAGTTAAGACCAATGAAAAAAGAAAAAATTAGCGAGGCTATGATGGGCTATATTATGTCAGAAGAAGCTTTGGCAAAAAATTGGGATACCCCAGAAGAGGATGAAGCATGGAAAGATTTGTAAAAGGAGATGTTGTTGTTTTGGAGTTTCCTTATACCGATTTATCAAAAACTAAAAAAAGACCAAGCCTCATTGTAGCCAATCTGAAAGGGGACAATCTTATCCTTTGTCAAATTACAGGACAGCCAAGACCAGACCCAGATTTGATTAATTTAAAGAAAGATGATTTTCAAACTGGCGGATTACATAGAGATAGTTTTGTTACGTCTTCTTTCGTTTTTACAATTCATAAATCAAAGATAAATTACCTTGCTGGAAAGCTCAAGCAGGAAAAAATAAAAGAAGTTGAAAAGAAACTTTGCGAGATTTTTACAAGATAAAG
>JBBSYO010000057.1:0-1043 GCA_038045185.1 Nanobdellota archaeon
GGTTTGGATAATCTTGGTTGTGGCAGTTTTGCTTATTGGTTTTATAATTGTGGTTGCGCTTGATTCTCAAGACGAGGAAATTATCAAAGGACAATCGGGCAGGGAAATAAAAACAGAATTAAATGGCGTTAGTTTATCTCCAAAAAGCTTTGGTGCTGGTGATTTTTCCTCTTTTTTTGTTAAAGCTAATGAAGCAGGAGAAGCTATAACAGGAGGGGACGAACTCGGGCAGATTAGCGATTCTTCTTCTGCAAGCATTGTTGCGCGGTTTTCTTCGCAATATGATTATGAGCCTGTGATTCTCATAGGATTGAAGAACACTAATAATCTGAATGCGGATAAAGAGAAATTAAGGAATTTGCTCGAGAAGCAGAACATAAAATATCTTGGGCTTGGAGTGGAAGCTAATAGATACGAGAATTATGACGCGTATGCTTCGGCGTACAATGAGCTGTTCGAAATGGTTAAGAAGATTTCGCCAGATACGCAGATATTCCCTATTTTTCAATATGAGCAGATGAGGGGCTTGCGAGGCGGATTATTTGGCGCAGAAAATGATAATGGAAATGCTGAATGGGCCTTGCTTAGTATGAAAGCAGATATGATTGGTTTTACAACGTATCCTGGGCTGATATATAAAAATCCTGACGATATTCCTGATGATTATTACAGCGTTATAAAACAGCGCATTAACAAGCCCATTGTTTTTACTGAAATCGGGTGGTTCAGAGAAGGACCTGTTGGGTGGGAAAGCAGTGATGATGAACAGAAGCTGTTTGTAGAGAAATACTTCGCGCTTACGAATGATTTAGATGTAAGATTAAATATCTGGAGTTTCCTTTACGATCCTGACACAGATTCTTTGTTTAGGACTATGGGCTTGCTGGAAGATAGCGAGGAAACTTCTCCTGCTTTTGAAGCTTGGAAAAATGGAAATTATAGGAAATCACTTTAATAATCGGACGTTTCTTAGTGATTTCCTATCTAACGAATAACAAAACGAGTACGGAAATTAAAGTTATTCGCTATAATTGCATTAATGG
>JBBSYO010000058.1:0-4147 GCA_038045185.1 Nanobdellota archaeon
TAAAAGTTAGGAAACTAACCTCTACACAAACTCCCGTGCTTCCCCGCTCGACTTGACATGCATAAACGCTGCTCGCTTCTGTGCCGCCCCTGCGAAACCCACAATTAATACCTTACAACTTTAATTCCATCTATTTTTAAGAAATGCTTCTCATTTCGTGTAATTATTTTTTCACACCCGTTCTTTATCATTATGGCGCTAATAAAAACATCATTTTGCTCTATTAAATTTCCTGAATTTGAAAGAAAAGCATATATTCTAGCTGCTTTTTCTCCACAAGTCTTATCAAACGATAAAACATTTATTGAATTGAAAAATTCAGTTGCCTTAATAACTTCATTTTCACTTATGCTCTTTTTTAAATAGATTCCGGCAAAGATTTCAAAAATAGTAAGTTCTGTAGTCGCCAAGCCATCATTCATATAGATGCCAATTATATTAATAGCTTCCTCTCGTCCTTTTAAAAAGTCTATAATAACTGTCGAATCCAGACAAATCATACATTAAGTCCCTTTATTCTTCCAGCCAATTCAGTTTTTGATTTTTCTCTTATTTTCTTAATATTCTCCTTAATTTCATCAATATCTTCATCGCTCATATCTTTCCATGCCCCCGCAAAATCCATTATATCTCTCTCCGCCTTAAAACTCCTCCTAAGCAAATCTGAAAAGCTTTCATTAGCCTTCTTTCTAGTCAAAAGCGTTCTGTATACGTCACTCATAATGGATATGTTTTTAACTGTCATGCACACACCCATGTGTGTATGCGTATTTAAATGTTTTGTCTACGACCAGTTCCTTAACAAACTCTCTCGCTTCATCAGTCGTCTTCACCTGCATAAACGCTGCTCGCTTCTGTGCTGCTCCTGCGAAACCCCGCAAGAAGTGCGAGCCAATTAACTTTATTCTCCCAATATCAACAACATCACGCTTCTCTGCAAGTTCGAGATAATCAGCAAAACATTTTATATTTTTCTTGAAATCCCTTTCTTGTTCCTTTCCTGTTTTAAAATAATAATGAATTCTTCCAAATATCTGCGGGTCTCCAATAGCTGCGCGCGCAATCATCACCCCATCAGCTACGTCCAACATATCCGCCGCCTTCTTTCCAGAATCAACATCCCCATTGCCAATTACAGGAATGCCAATATTTTTCTTAATTTGAGCAATCCATTTCCAGTCCGCAGGCACTTTGTAACTATCATAAGACATGCGCGCATGCAAGGTCAAAGCGTCAGCACCTGATTTTTCAATAAGCTTGGCAACGCGAAGGACATTATTTTTTTTGAAGCCCAAGCGTATCTTGGCGGTTGTTGTATATCCTGCATCTTTCAAAACTCGAATATATTTGGCAATCTTCAGTGGCGTTTTAAGCAAATAACTCCCCGAGGCGTTATCCATTATTCTGGAAGAAGGGCACCCGCAATTAACATCCACAATGTCGAACTTTCTTAAGTAAGGCGTAACTTTCTTAAAATCATCCACATTGGGAGCAGTAATCTGCACACCGCTTGGCTTGTCTTCTTCACAGGTTTTGAGCATATTCTGCGTTTTTTTATTTTCATGCAGAATAGCTCCAATATTCAGCATTTCAGTATAAGCCATTCCTGCCCCAGCCCGACGGCAAAGGATTCTATAAGGCAAGTCTGTCACGTCAACCATGGGTGCAAGAAACAAAGGATTTTTTAGCTTGACGTTTCCGATTGAAAAAGATTTCATCAGAAGATAAGAAAAACAAACTATTTATGTTTAAGCCGCACTTGTCAAACGAAGATATTCTTCATACAACCTGCGATACGAATTATAACCATGTTCTGCAAACGCAGCCCATCTCCCAGTAAACCATTGATTCAACGAGATGCCTTCCGCATCGGACTGAAGTAAATCTTCAGCATTTTCAATTCCACCAGTACGAATAACATGAAACTCTTGCGCAGGGCGTCCCGCCCTCAAATGCTGAACTGCAATCGCACACAACAAAAGCGAGTCCTCTTTAAGAGGTCTGCCACTAACTCCCCCTCCAACACCGAATCGTGCTTTATTCGTTGTAAAAAAATCATAGAGTGCGCGCTCAGCTGGGTCGATAAAGGTTCTTCTTTTAGCATAATCAGTAGATGTATTTCCGAAGTTAACTCCATCATAACCATGCTCAAACAACAAATCCATCAGAGGACGCACCTGTTCAACTGGCGTATCATTGGAAAACTTTACAACAACTGGCAAGATTCGCTCTCTTCGACGAAGAAAATTATCTGCGAGATATTTTAATCGTCGTGCTAAATCGTCATCTTGCGGCTTGCCATGCGTCGTATTCGGACAACTTTCATTAATTTCAAGAAAATCCACGCCCGCACGTTCATAAGCGCGGAGGCTTGCAACAAGTTTTTCAAGTTTTTCATCGCCTCGATAATCAGGCGAACCCATAGCGCTCCATCCGATAGAACAACCATTAATACGTTCAAGTCGTGAAGTATTGTCAGCATTTATTTCATCACCATAGTTAGGCAATCCAAGCCAATTGGAAGCAGCTCCGGAGCGAGGATATGGCGCGAAGGGCAAGTAAATTTCTGTTCGTGGCTCTCTGTTTCCCTCTCGCTGATTAAAAGTGCCTGTTCCCCCAAGATAAGCAGCAGCGCCCTCATGTGCAACTAAAGGATAACACTCGCCGTTCTTGAACATGCCCGCAGCATTCATCAAAGATCCCCGAAAATGTAGCCCCCATAATACTCGCTCAAATTTGGCAGGAGGAACATAAACCGGAAGAGATGGCTCTTCAGCAATTTTAGCAAGAAAATCAAGTCTGGCTTTAGAATAAATCTTAACAACTTGTCGTGGAGACAATAGAGTAATCAGAGGTCTTAATCTTTTTTCCAATCGTGCAAGACTCGCTGCCTTCATCTGAAGGATAAAGCCGAAGCTTATAAAAACCTGCTCCAGAAAGTTCATCCGCCAAGAGGAGCAACACAACTATTTATAGAGAAGACACATTTTTTAAAAATGGTTATTACATTAAGACCCATTGACCCGCATGTGCACTTACGCGGAGAAGAGTATCCGATAAATTACCTCGCCAGCGGTATAGAACAAGCTGTTCAAATGAGCTTTGCCGCGATACTGGAACAGCCTAACCCGCGACCCAATCTTATTGACGTCGATACAATCAGAAGGCGGCGGCTCGCAGCGCAAGAATATACACAGGAGCGTATAGTGCACGGATGCCACATTGGACTCACGACTAATCTCGCACAAGTAGAAAGCGCATTCAAAGCAGCAGCCGCACACTGGCAGGAAATACGCGCAGTTAAAGCATTCTGGGTGCATTCAACAGGGAACATGGGATTATTAGACCCGGACTATCAAAAGGCAGTCTGGAGAAAAGCGCGAGAAGTCAGCTTCAAAGGTCCGTTCATCCAGCACTGCGAAGACGAACGACAGTTTACCGGAACATTTGACTATAAGCGACCCATAACACACTCACAACGACAAAACGAACATGCAGAAACCATCCAAGTCGAAGAGCAAATAAGAAATGCACAAGACGTAGGATTTGAAGGGATTTTTTATATTGCGCACGTTTCAAGTCCGGATACTATCGATTATTTAGAAACCTTAAAGGGGAAATTACCCTTTAAGATAATTCGAGAAGTAACTTGGCATCACCTCTTCCGAAATACGCGGCATTACAAACAACAGGGCAATCGATTAAAGATGAATCCGCCGGTGCGCGACCCTCCCGTTCAAGCAAAGCACCTTGAATACGCGTTACAAGGTAAATTTGACATCATTGGAAGCGACCATGCCCCGCACCCTCTCAACCTAAAAGACGGGCAAGAGCCTCCTTCAGGCATACCCGCGCTTCCATTTTATCCCAAAGGAATAGAAAAACTTATTATGCTCGGTATGCCAATGGGGATGCGCGATAGTCTGCTGTTTCATACAGCCAATAGCGTATTTGACTTGCGGTTACAACCAAAACGCATATCAATCGAGTACGATCCCTCCATGTGGAACATCTACGGATACAACCCATTCGAGGATGCATAGAACAATTTAAAAAGAGAGAACGAATAGAAAAAAGATGGACATTGACATCGACCGCATTGCAAAGAACCCTGAAACAGACATTGTCATACGCATAGATGAATATT
>JBBSYO010000059.1:0-1317 GCA_038045185.1 Nanobdellota archaeon
TTCGGCGTAATCTCAATGCAAACGCCTGCAGCAACAGTTGCACCAGCGTCCCGAATAGCGAACTGCGCCATCTTCGGATTCTTCGCTTGTGTCTCAAGGACAAGGTTTCCCATCGGCTTGACTCTTACTTTTGCAATATCCCCATTCTTCAGGAAGTCTGGGCTCTTCGTATTCACTCCGTCCTGGCTAGTCTTCTCAATCAGTTCAATAAACTGGCACGGCACTTGGGCAGTGTGCACGTGGAATACGGGGGTATAACCTTTGGCAATAACTGTCGGGTGCGAGATAACTGCAATCTGAGCGACAAACTCTTCAGCAATCGTTGCAGGACTTGCAGCATCGCAGACAACATCTCCACGGGCAACATCTTTCTTGCCAATACCTCTGATGTTCACTCCAACATTGTCTCCTGCTTCAGCAGTTAGCAGCTGTTCATGGTGCATTTCAATGGTTTTGATTTCGCCATGCACGCCTGTGCCTGATCTGCCCGGAAGAATGACAACTTTCTGATTGAGTTTCATCGTGCCTGTTGCAATCTTTCCAACAGGAACAGTTCCAATGCCTGTGATTTCATACACATCTTGAAGAGGCATGCGAAGAGGCAGGGTAGTCAACTTCTCAGGCAAGGTGAACAAATCCATTTGTTCAAGAATAGTCGGACCCTTGTACCACGGCATGTTAGCCGATTTCTTAACAACATTATCGCCCTTGAAACCTGAAACAGCCAGGAATGTAATCGTATCAACCTTGAAACCAGCCTGCTTCAAAACAGCAGCAACTTCTACTTTGGTCTTCTCGAATGCATCTTCCTTGTAATCAACCGTGTCCATCTTGTTAATAATGACTGCAACCTGTTTAACGCCCATTGTTCTCAAAAGCCAAGCATGCTCTTTTGATTGCGGCTGTACGCCATCCTTAGCAGAGACCGTTAAGAACGCGCAGTCTGCCTGTGAAGCGCCAGTAATCATGTTCTTGATGAAGTCCTTGTGACCAGGAGCGTCAATAATAGTCACTTCATACTTATTTGTCAATAATTTCTGGTATGAAAGGTCAATTGTAACTCCGCGCTCTCTTTCCTCTTTGAACTTATCCATAACGAACGCGAATTCAAATCCAACTTTTCCCTTCTCCTGAGCTTCCTGCTTCAGCTTATCAAGTTCTTGCTGAGAAATCTTTCCTGAATCGAACATAAGGCGACCTATGGTTGTTGACTTTCCGTGGTCAACATGTCCGACGAAGACAACGTTGATTACTGGTTTCTGTTTCGCCATGTTTGTAATTGAGTTTATTTTAGTGGGTATTTAAAACTTTCTGTAT
>JBBSYO010000060.1:0-5823 GCA_038045185.1 Nanobdellota archaeon
AATGCATCGCTAATCATTCCTCAGCAACTCAAACTCAATTTAAATATGTTTCTAAGAACTTAAAGATAGCCCGATAAGCTTAATAATAATAAATCGCACCAGAAGCATGGACCTTGACGTAACGGGACTGTTTTACAAGCAAGAAAATTGCGAGTTAGAATATAAACAGGGGTATAACGTAGAAGATATTGCTCAAAGTATGGCGGCATTCGCAACTTCTGGAGGAGGATACATCCTACTTGGTGTAAAACCAGATGGCTCGCCAGCAGGATTTGCAACCCCGTCTGAAGATGAAATGAGAAACAATTTGTATTCTATTGCAAAGCAAGTAATCGGTGGAAGAATCTCCATAGACGTAGGATTTCACCCTTACGATCGAGACAAAAAAATAGTTATAATCAGAATAGATGAAGGTTTTGATAAACCCTACGGATGGAAAGGAGTGTTTTATCGAAGAGTTGATGCGAGTGACGAGAAGTTGAATCCCGATGAAATTACAAAGATTAGGCTCGAGTCGCATCAGCAGTCTTTTGATGCGCTACCGGGGAGAGTATACGGCAGACCTGCTAATCCTGGAGATATTAACGAAGCAGAAGTCAAGAGATACATACAAGAAATTGGCGAGGGAAAAAGGTCGAGAGTGATGACATACAGCGATGTAGTAAGTGCATTAAAAAATTTTGATTTAGTAAGCGGGGATCGGAGCGTGAAGAACGCCGCCCTCTTGTTATTTGGAAACAAACCTCAGGATGCATTCCCACAGAGCCGCATAAATTTTCTTATTTACGAAGGAGACGTTATAGCAGACAATGCTCTAAAATTAAAGCGGGTGATTGAAGGTTCTATAATCAAACAAATCAAAGAAGCCTTTCAGCTCATCCGCGCGAATACAGAGAATAGAATCGCGATGGACGGATTAAGAAGAATAGAAATAGACCAATACCCTTCAAATGCAATAAGAGAAGCGATAATAAACGCGGCGGCACATAGAGACTATCTCATCTCGGGGGCAGATATCACCATAAAATTATTTGGCAATAGGCTGGAAATAACGAACCCCGGACAACTAATGAAAGGAGTAACGATGGACCAACTGAAGAAGGGAGGGCACCCTTCATCAAGAAGAAACCCGCTCATCTGCAGAATGCTGGATAACTTGGGATATATGGAGCAATCGGGACAGGGAATAAAGAGTATGATTGAAGCTATGCGGAAATATGGATTAGAAGAACCAAAAATCAGCTTGGTGGACGATTTCTTTAAAATAGAATTTGTCGGCCAAAAAGTCCAGTCTGGAGCGCAAACCAAAACGATACTTGGTACATCGACCAACTTAGAACCGCTCCTTACCCCGAAAGAGAAAGGGTTTCTCTCCCAAGTACTAAAAGAAGAAAATGACCTCGTGACCATCACAGAGTATATGAAAAAGACAGGAACGAAATCTAGAATAACCGCAAAGAAACATCTTGATAAATTTGAGAAGTTCGGCTTATTTACAAGCTCAATTCGAGGAAAAGAAAGAGTCTACAGCAGAAAAATAACGAACGTGTAACCTATATAATATCTATATAGTTTTTCTATATAGCTGGAGCGATTTATGAGTCCTTCTTCTTATCTTTGCCGCCAGAAAGCAGAGCCATGGCAAGCGCCACAATTATAACAGCCACAAAAATCAGATTTGCCACGCTAACCAAACCGCCTTCGCTCGTCTGGAACATATCAATCACATAAGTCCATGCGCCAGTCGCGACCATTGCCGCAATAATAACCGCGATAGCTGTAACAATCCCGATGGTTATTTTAACGGCTTGATGTGCCTTAAACGTTCCAGGCTCAAATACCATGCCGTACAACAAGAGAAATATCAGGATAATGACTGCGCCCACTGCCAAAACAGGAATCAGGCTGAGAATAATGCCTGTCGCGTATCCAAAAGATACTACAATAAGCCCAATCGCTAAGGCAACAAGCGCGTCAATCTGCTTTTTTCCATCACCAAGAATCTTGGTCTTTTGAAGAATCGCGAAAATCAAAGTGAAAACAAGCACAAAAGGTAAAACCGTACCAACAACAAGCGGGTGAGATAAAATAGTCGCCATTCTACTCTCAAAAGCTCATTCTTATTTAAAACTTCCTACCAAAAATCAAAAAGTCCATGAGTTTTACCACACCCTAAAGGGTGTGGTTTGTGTGGACTTTTGGATGCAAGCAAATCGAACACGATTTGCTGCACAGAAAATCATTGATTTTCTCGTGCTCAGAAATGCGGCGCCCTAAAGGGCGCGGTTTGAACCAGCATTTCTGACATCAGAAAGGTTTATCGCCGGAAGGCGTTGCACTCGGACCATTCGCAGACATGTCTTCAGCAGGCATGCCTCCAACAGGCAACGAGCCTTTATTAACAATAAAAATATCCCCAATAGACTTGACGAACTGATGCGGGATAATTACTCCCTTCGCTCCCCCAAGCACATTCAGGAAGCTACCGCCGACCTTGATTTTCCATCCGTCAATCTTATTATCAACAAGATTAACTTCTTCAATCTGACCGAAGTAATCGCCTTCTGAAGTGTAAACATGCTTATTCAACACTTCGTTTAATTTATGAATACGTAACATCCTGCTCTGACAATAGCTCCCTTTTTATAGTTTGCGTTTCTTCATCATATATAACTGCACAGAATAGCTCAGCGAAAGAGTTATATAAAACAACCACGCATGAACGCTATGAATGCGCGCGAAATTTCTCATATAATAATCGCGATGATGGTCATGGCAATAGTAGTTAGTTTCAGTTCATTGCTGCAGCTGCGTTTCGCCGCGCTTGGTCTGGCTTTCCTCTTTTCATTCATCATAATTGGCGTCAACATTGCTGCAAAAAAATGGGCTGCGTATTCATTGGATGCAGATGTTCAACACGAAATCTGGACATGGTCGCGCTACGGCCCAAAACCATCCAAACACTTCGCCAAACCAGTTCCGAGCGGAATCATCTTGCCACTCGTTCTCTCGGCGTTCTCATTGGGGACCTTAAAATGTCTGTCGCTTCTCACATACCAAACGTCAGCACTCACGCGCCGCGCTGCGCGTCGGTTTGGTCTTTACAGTTTCACAGAAATGACTCAATGGCACAACGCGCTCATCGGCTCGGCAGGAATCGTCGCCACTCTGCTTCTTGCATTCACAGCCTATTTCATTCCAGGTCTTGGGGGTCTTCCCAAACTGGCCGCATTCTATGCATTTTGGAATCTAATTCCTATCTCAAGTTTAGACGGTGCGCACATCCTCTTCGGCTCCCGCATCATTTACACCGCGCTGGCAATCCTAACGATAATCATAACACTCGCAACTTTTATTATTGTCTAAAGAAATTTATACTTCCTATTAAGATGACTCCATTTGAACCGCGCGCCTATCAGCAAGCTATTCTTGAAACTGCAAAAGGGGCTAATACGCTTGTCGTGCTCCCCACAGGAATAGGTAAGACGTTCATAGCGCTTATGCTTGCGGTTCACCGCCTCAAAGAATACCCTGCTACAAAAGCGCTCATTCTCGCCCCCACACGTCCGCTCGTTGAACAGCATCTTTCATCCTTTCAGGAACAGCTGCCAGAACTCTTTGCAGACTTGCAGTTGTTTACTGGTTCAGTGCCCGCCCCGCAAAGAAAAAAAATATGGCAAACCGCAGAAATTATATTTTCCACTCCGCAATGCATAGCCAACGATATCTCGCACAAATTATACGACCTTTCTGAAGTCTCTCTTCTCGTAATCGATGAAGCCCATCGCTGCCTAAAAAATTATGATTACACGAAAGTCGTTTCACAGTACAAATTACACGCCCTTCATCAGAGAATACTCGGCCTTACTGCTTCCCCGGGCTCTGACTACGACTTGGTAAAACAAATCTGCGAACATCTTGGCATAGATGAAGTGGAAATTCGTTCTCGTGATTCTGAAGACGTTAAGCCCTACGTCCACGCATTGGACTTCAAGAAAATAGAAGTTCCTTTTCCGCAGGAATTCATAGAAATACGCGTTCTCCTCAAGCGCATCTACGATTCCCGTGTTGAACAACTAAAAAACCGCAGGCTCCTATTCGGTCCAGCAAACAAGTTTGCATTGTTAAAATTACAGAACAACTTGGCAAGACAGGCTGCACAGGGCAGCGGAATTGCGATGGGGGGAATGTCTCTTTGCGCGCAGGCCATAAAGATAGCGCATGCCATTGAACTCCTCGAAACTCAAACGCTTGCATCATTTCATGCCTATCTAAAGGAGCTTATCTCACAAGCAGAGCAGAAGAAAAGCAAGGGTGTGCAGAACCTCGTGAAAACTCCGGAATTTAACGCCGCCCTGCTCTCGTTAGCACAGCTCATCGGCAAAAATATCGAACACCCAAAAATAAACAAAGTTTCAGAGATAGTAGAGGAAGAATTCTCGCACACAGAGTCTCCAAAGATACTCGTCTTTACTCAATTTCGCGACACGGCTTCGCTCCTTGTCAACAAACTAAATATGAACCAAAAAATAAAAGCCTCCCTCTTCATCGGTCAGGCTTCAAGCGCTCGCACGAAAGGTCTCTCACAAAAAGAGCAGAAAGCAATACTCGAACAATTTCGCCAGGGGACAATTAATGTCTTATGCGCAACATCCATCGGAGAAGAGGGGCTTGACATCCCCGAAGTAAATGCAGTCATATTCTACGAGCCAATTCCCAGTGCCATCAGAAAAATCCAGCGCTCCGGTCGAACAGCCCGCCACGCCCCGGGAAAACTCTTTATCCTTGTAACAAAGGATACTAAAGACGAAATTAGTCACTACGCCTCTTCGGCAAGAGAAAGAAAAATGTACAAAACCATAGACCTCGTCAAACGAGATTTAAAAAACAATCCAAAACCAGAAAATAAATCAATTAGAGATTTCATATGAAGGCAAATAAAATTATGTTTTGTCCCAAATGTAAATCTACAAACGTCCAAAAAGAAATAACTTTCATGCTTATGTTTGGAGTCACACAAGAATGGAAATGTAACAATTGTGGATTCAAAGGATATATTTTCCCACAGGTTATAAAGAAATGACCTTCTTCAATATATTCTCAAAAAAGAAAGATGAAAATAGACCTCTCGAAAAACACAAAATCATCATCGACAATCGCGAGAAAAACTCCCTCGTCGCTTCAGAGCTTGTCAAAAATGGTCTTAAAATAGAATTTCAGCAGCTGGCTGTCGCAGACTACCTCGTAAATGATGTCGCTCTTGAAAGAAAAACCATCGCAGATCTCAAATCTTCCATAATAAATAAACGCATCATGCAACAGCTTCCCGAACTTAAACAATATCCCAGATACGCGCTAATACTGGAAGGCTTCAATGAAAACAGTTATGGCGGGATAATTCACGAAAATGCGCTTAGAGGATTCTTGCTCGCAATCGCGTTCGATTACCAAGTTCCGGTCATCTACACGCTTGACGAAGAAGATACCGCCCGTTATATCTCCTTGCTTGCGGGGCGCTCGCCAAAAGCAGAAAGTTCGCTCCGCGCAGCAAAAATTATTAGAACATCAGACGAACAGTTGCAATATATCTTAGAGGGTTTTCCGGGCATCGGTCCTGTTGCTGCAAAGAAACTCCTGAGCCATTTCCATACCTTGAAGGAAATAGCAAACGCCACAGAAGAAGAAATCAAGAAAGTAATAGGCAAAAAAGCAGAAACAGTTTTCAAGATTTTAAATCGAGTTTATAGAAAATAGACAAAAATTTAGCGCTAAAACTCTACCGTCCACTCAACAGTGCAGGGAACGCATTCCACTTTTTCAATA
>JBBSYO010000061.1:0-3165 GCA_038045185.1 Nanobdellota archaeon
AGGCAGTCCGCTTGATGCAAGCACGCATAGCAATCATGGAATTCAACAGGGAAACGTAACACAATTTTCTTTAGGCAAGTTTGGGAAATCTTTTAGCTTTGACGGTCTTGGAGATTCAGTGTTCGTGCCTGACAGACCTTCACTCGATATTAATAGTTCTTTTAGCGTGTCGTTCTGGTTTAAAGGCAACGCTTCTATAACTAGGGGACAGCCGTTAGTAGGAAAGTGGAATGGAACTTCTAACCAGATTGCTTGGTTTGCTGATATCGCGGCTCCAGGCGGAAGCTGTCCTTCTAGTTCTGCCATAAACTTCTATGTCTCTGAAGATGGCGGGTCGTCAGACCGTGTCTATGTACGAGAATGCGGTAAGACATACCAAGATAATCAGTGGCATTTGTTTACAGGTGTATTCAAAGCAGGCAGTTCCATCAACCTTTATGTGGATGGCGTTTCCAGAGGCTCTGTAATTGGTACTACCTCAACTGTTAATAAAGTTTATACAAATAATCAGTCTCTCCAAATTGGAACAGGATATCAATCTTTTCAATATAACGGTTCTATTGATGATTTGCTTATATTCAGGCGGGTACTATCCAGACAAGAAGTGCTCGCACTTTACAATGCTAATTCTAATAATTATGCTAATACTTTCTCGCAAGTTGATGGTGCAGTCCATACTTTAAGGGCATCTGCAGTTAATAATATGGGCGTACGAAATAGCACTTCATTAAGAACTTTCCGCTATCTTTGACTGAATTACAGAGAATTCTGATAATTGGTATAGACTTGGTTCATAATTCTCTAATGGATAATTCTGAAAACAATAGACTAATCAATAGAATTATCCATAATTACTCAGAAATTAGTACGTCTTTCACGAATAGCAAAGGCGCACGGAGCGGGGAAATATAAGCGTTCTTTGCAATAGTATAGAGAATTTCAGATAGAATATTTGAGTTTTGTGATGCGGTCTGAGGCAATTGGCAATTTAGCAACAGATATAGGGAACTGCGTTGGTTGGGAGTTTCATTTTGCCCGCAGTTCTTTAATGGATAACTGCTAAAACTACTCTATCTAAACAACGCAGTTATCCATAACGCGAGGAATTATTTAAGCTGTTTGCTATAAATCTCGCCAATCGCCATATTTTTATATTGCCAATTCATAGGAATCATATGCGCTACTACGGGCTTGTTGTCACATTGGTTATTCTTGCTTTTTTAGGCAACATATCCACGATTTTTCTTTTTTTTGTTTCTGACTTCTGGGAGCGCCCTGTTTCTGCGCAGGCAACGTCCGAAGCAGCTTCGCTTTCTCTTGTTATTGTTTCTTCTTCAAGTTCAAGCACTACTACAACTACTATAACTACGGGAGGCACGAGCGGCGGCGGAGGCGGAGGTGGCGGCGGAGCAGGGGTTGCAGCGCCTTCTGTTTCGTTTGTCGTAGACCCTGAAGAGCTAAATCTTTTTCTTGTTGCTGGCGCTTTTGAAGAAAAGAAAATTACTGTTGCGAATACAGGGCGTTCTGCTATTACTGTTGTTCTTAATGTGAGCGGCATTTCTTCTTTTGTCGCCATTGATACTGCCAGACTTGTTCTTGGTCCTGGCGAGTCAAAACAAGTTACTCTCCGCGTCAAGGCACCAGACAGTGGAATTTATGGCGGGCGCGTAAGCTTTACATCTGGCGGAACGCGCAAGGACGTCATTCTTCTTGTTAACGTGCGAAGTGCCAACGCACTGTTTGACGTTTCACTTACAATACCGGAATCTTTCAAGAAATTGCGCGTTGGTCGTATGCTGAAGTCCTTTATTTCTTTGTTACAGGTCGGACCTGCTGAAGATACAGATGTTACAGTTAATTACATAATCAAGGATTTTGACGGTGCAACTCTCCTTGCTGAAACCGAAACGTTCCGCGTTTTCAGAAGCAAGACTTATGTCAAGGAGTTTGACACACGTTCGCTGCCTGAAGGAGATTATCTTGCGGGAATTGAAGTTACGTATCCGCAGGGATTTGCCACATCAAGCAGCCATTTTAGTGTTTCCAAAGATGTTTTTAATTATTCAATATATCTGCTGATTCTTGTTTTGCTTATCTCTCTAATTATTTTGTTTTATTCTTTCAGAACTTATAGGAAAGCGAAACAATTAAGAGCGCGTCCTGCTATTAGTCCGCGGAGAAGAGCATGAGCCTATTTGTTCGCTTTCAGATATTTTTGATTTTTTTGCTCCCAATGGTTGCTTTTGCAGGGGTTGCTTTTGCGGAGCAATCCAGTCTTGATTTTGAAGCAGACAAACCAATTATTTATGCGACTGTTGAATCTGGTCAAGCTACATCCTCATCATTTACTATTTTAAATCGTGGACCAGAGCAGTCATTTTCACTCAATGTTATTTCCCAGTCTTCTTTTTTTGCCCTGGACAGTTTATCTTTCTCTCTTTCTGAAGGCGGGAGCCGCTCTATTTCAGTTGCGATTGGCTCTGCCGCGCTTTCTCCAGGGGTTTACGTTGGCACTGTTCGCGCAGAAGGAAAATCTGGAGAAATCAATATTCCAGTTATTTTAGAAGTGCAAAACTCTGCTCTTTTATTTGATGCTTCTATCCGCGAAATTCCTTCGTACTCTGAATTGCGCCCAGGTTCTATATTCAGCCCGCAGGTTGTGATTTACAACCTTCGTTCGCTTGAGCCGAGCGCTTTGCTTCACGCTTCGGTTTATACTCTTGACGGCACACGCGTCGCCAGCATATCGCAGAATATAGAAGTGCAAAACACGCTTGAACTTGCGCTTTCATTGCCTATTCCAGACGATATTCCTGACGGACAGTATGTTTTCGCGCTGGATATTATTGCGGAAGATTCTCACGCAACAGCGACTACTTCCATTAGTATTTCTTCTATCTCGCTTTCGCCTGCAAAATATGCTCCGAACCGCTTATTTTATTATGCGCTTTGGCTCATTGGGCTTCTTTTAGGCGCTTTTATTCTTATTAATTATTTATGGCGCCGCCATATGCTTGCGAGCGCGCGTTATTGGGACGAGCAGATTTCACAGGCACGTTCGGGCGGAGACGCGCAGAAGGCTTACAGGAAACTTGCTCATCAACGCCGACTGCTTGACGAAGCACGTTCAAAGGGTTATATCACAAAGGCAACGTATTCTAAGAC
>JBBSYO010000061.1:3265-5172 GCA_038045185.1 Nanobdellota archaeon
AAGAAAAAATTAACAACGCAGATTGACCAGGTTTCTGACAAGCTGAATAAGGTCGCTAAAATCAAGTCTGAAATGTCTGATATTTAGTTCAATGGGGCGCAAATTTTTTCAGTATATTGGTCTTGCCGCTATTCTTGTATTTGTCTTATTGCTTTTCATTGCGCCCGAACCAACTGTTACAGGAAGAGTAAACTTTGACGTTTCCCTCAAGCATAATCTTGGCGAAAAAATCTTGGGCGACTTAAAATTTCATATTAAAGAAGGGGAATTGGTGCCAAAAGATTCTTTGGTGCTGATTGATTACGTCGGGCGGTCAAAATCATTCCTTCTTTCTGAGCTGGTGTTTGACAGACCGATTAAGGGAAAATTTTATGCAGAAGGAACGAAATTAACAGGTGAGGGGCTTGGTTACGGCGTCAAGGGCAGCAAAATCGTTTATCCTTCAATTGGATTTACCCTTAAAATATCTGATTCTGGTATGTCAAGTTCTTCTAAAAACAGCCAACCAAAAAGCGGCGCTCCTGTTCGTTCTTCAGGTTCAGGAGGAGGACCATCGTATTCTCCTGCGCCGAGCCCATCCGAACCTGCGCCAAGTGCTGGACTTGAAAGTTCGCCTGCTTCTTCTGATGATGCTTCTGGTCCTGGATTGACCGCCGCATCTATAAATGAAAATTCTTATAAAATTAAAGGCACGACTGCTTATGGGGAAGTGTTTGAGTATGCGCTTGAATCAGGGCAAACAGCACAGCTTGTCAAGGGGAGCGTTACTTTTAATGGCAAACCATTGCCTGACAATAGTGTTTCTGTTGACATCAAGGGAACAAAGGCAATTGTTTCAACAAATTATTTTGCCAGCGAGGAGAAATTCGGAAAGGATTTTCTTGGAGATTATGCTCTTACGCTTTCTATTGACGTAGATTCGCTTGATTTGTATGCTGAAGAGGGTGTTTTGAACATTAAATTAGTGCATGATGGCATAACGATTGCGAGCCACTCGCGACTTGTTAGTATAACTGCTTCTTCTGCAGAGAAGAGCATTAGTCTGCTCCGTGAGATACCTACTATCCGTATTTATCCGAATGGCGAATATACGTTTAATCTTTCACAATATTTTGATGGGGCGGAATCTTATGCTATTGAGCTTTCGAATATAGACGTTATAATCCGCAATAACGAGATTGTTTTTAGGCCTGAAGCCGGCTTTAAAGGGGTGCGGCGCGCGAAAGTGGTTGCTTATGCGGGCGAAAACAAACTTGAAAGCAACGAATTTGCAATTCTTGTTTCTTCAGGAGCGATTGCTATCAAAACTTCAAAAGACAGAATTGAAGTCGGAAAGCCTGTGCGATGGGTCAAAAATGTCAAATTTGATTCGCCTGATAGATTGGTAATTGATATTCCTGACGGGGCGACTGATATTTCAGTTACTAAAATGACTGAAGCATCTTCTGAATCTGTTTTTGAGTCAATTGGTTCGGGTGCGCTTACAGGACAGGTTAGCATTGAACTTGATATTAACAAGCGAGGGAGTTTTACACAATGGGTTAAACGCGTTGCCCGCCGTTTTGCCGGCAAGGTTACTGGGAATGCTCTTGAAGATACGAATATTGACAGCGCATTTAATGATGTAACTCTGCCACCTGATGCTTCTGGTTATACTATTGAATATTACACGCTTGGTCCTGAAGCTTTTGAAGAAGAAACAGAAAATGGGAAGCGCGTGACAATCAGCGGACCTGACAATATCTTATATGAAGATGTGGTTGCTTCTGCAACTCTTGATGAGTCGCGCGAGATTCGTGACGCTTCAGGCATTAAACTTTATTGGCGCACAACAGAGCCTGTTGTTTCTGCGGAGCTTAAAGATGTGGAAGAAGTGCTTGAACATGAAGTTGTTGAAGAATTATCTG
>JBBSYO010000061.1:5272-14279 GCA_038045185.1 Nanobdellota archaeon
TTGATTATATTGAATGGGTTGTTCCGCACTTGTCAAATCAAACTTACGAAATTATTCTTATTGTTAGGGCAGACCATCTTGACGAGAACCGCACTTTTATTTCAGATATTTATCCTGAAGTTAAGGCGCTTGATGGAGATTGGAGCGAGACGATTCCTTTAGGGCATTACGCGCGTGTTACGTTTGAAATTAACCTGACTTCTGACAGAGACATAACGATTTATCCGCGCACGATTGCAGGAACGCCGCGCGTTGAAGTTTACGAAAATAATGGAACTGAAATAATTGCGCGGTTTGACAATTTGATTGATAACTCTTACAACAAAATTTATTTGACTAACTTGACGCACTCGCAGGATGTTTTTGACTTGCGCGTAATAAACGGGGATGTGCAGTTTGACTATATTGTTGACCCGCAGGCAGGACCTGGGGAAACAGTAGAACTGCGCGCCCGAGCCTGCAATCTTGAAGAGCAGTCAGGTTCTAATAGTTATAATCAGGCATGTGCAGGGAGTTATCCTGCTGTATGCGGAGCAGGAAGTGCGGACCGCTTGAGCTGCAATGATGGAAATGTTGAAAGCACAACTTATTCAGGCATGCTTTATGGTGGAGTTAACATAACGAGCTTTAACAGCACTGTTACTGACTGCTCTTCTGTCAGCAACGTAAAACTCTGCTATGAATGGTGGGTTGATAGTATAAACCAAATAACAAATTGCGTTATTGCAGTTGATGCAAACGCCGGAGCAAGTTACTTGACTGTAACGTCCACATGTCCGAGTGCAGTGGCAAACCCTGGAGTAACGTGCGTGGATGTTAGTGCACTTGAGAATTGGGCATGCGGGAACTTCTTTGGTCCTAGCTTAGGGACGCGTGCTGTGGCGAGAAGCGAAGTTTCTACTCTTGCTGAAGAGTTTCATACTTTGAATCTTGATGCTTTTTACTTTAATGTAACTTATGCGCAGAGCGATAGTTTGGTGCCGAATATTTCTTTTGTTTCTCCGACAGAGACAGATAAGTCTTATGTTGCAAGAAATTATATTCTTGTGAATGTTACTGCTGCAGATGCAAACCTGCAGGCAATTGCTGTCAGGCTTTATAACAGCAGCCACTCGCAGATAAATAGCTCTACTACTTTGTCAAGCCCGAACTTCATTAATTTTAGCGGACTTGCGGAGGGTGTTTATTACTTCAACGCAAGCGCGAATGATAGTTCTGGCAACAGCAACGCAACAGCAACAAGAGAGATAATTATTGATACAACGCGCCCGCTTATTAGTTTTGGGGCTGCAACTGAAAACTCTGGCGAGGTGCTTGCGAATGCAAGCCTGTTTGTTAATATCAGCTTAACTGAATCAAATTTTGCAAATATTACTTTTAACTTATACAACAGCTTAGGGGTTTTCAACAGGACTGCTTTTGCAACACAAACAACTTCTTTTAGCTGGACAAGAATCCCTGCAGGAGTTTACACTTACGAAGTTAACGCAACTGACTCTGCAAACAACAAGAATGGGACAGGGAGCAGGAGAATCACTCTTGTTGATTCATGCCTCGTGAGCTGTGCAGAAGGGAGTGCTTGTGCGCTTACGAACACGAATTGCTATTTATCTTCCGGTATGTGCTCGGGAAATATCTGCGATTTTGTCAATTTAACTATCCAGAACAGCACTATCTACACATTATACAACGCCAGCAATGATGCGAACAGCCTTGCGATTAATATATCCTCTAATTCTTCTATGTCTGTGCGCTTCCCTTCTGCATCAAGCTTTATCTTTTGGGGTAAAAATGGGACATCGTTTTCAGGAGGAGGCAGAGGAGGGCATGCGGGTGTTGTAAATATTACGACCGCGGGGTTGTTTAACAGGACGAACTCCAAGTTCTTTGGAATAGGGGGATACAGCACGCTCGCTGGCGTAGGCGGTAACGGAGGAATTTTGCAGTTGAATTATCATGGTTTGTTAGGGACTGCTTTTGCGTCGCGCAATACAAACGCAGGAAGTTCTGCGAACAGCCTTTCAGGAAACGCGGGCTCTTTGGCTTTAGTTAAGGATGGTGCTTGCCCGTTGGATCCGGATATAACTAATGACGGAATTGTTAACTTTAATGATGGGGATTCTATAACTGAAAACCTTTACGGGGTGCCATCAACTAATTCATCTTTTGTTCCTGGCTATGATGTTATTTGTGATGATATTCTTAACGTGATAGACCTAAGCAGAATAGGGTTTCAGTTTGGAAGAAGATAACATTATAACTCCTTGTGAATAATAACTTGATAATTCCTTAACAGTAGTTACAATAGAAAGATTTATATAGTTCCCTGCAGAGTTATAGGACATGGCAATGATTAACAGAACGCGAGAATTGTTTTTTTCAATAATTACTGTGCTGTCAATTTTTATCCTCTTGCTGGGGATTCAAGGAAGTTATGCAAAAACACCTGGCTTAACAAGTTTTAGTAAAGGATTGACTGATGAAGTAGACCCCCCTATTTTACGAATTGTTCCTGAGCAATCTAACTGGATAGCTGATGGCGTTACTCAATATAAGCTCACAGTTATTGGTGACTCCCGCCCAATGAACCCGAGTGGGACTCGTATAATTGAGTTTGGATATTTTTTGCCTGAAGCTATAGGGTATACATTTAATCTTGTTGAGGTGACTATGATTCCACAGAATGATTTCTTTACAGGATGGTCAACATATAATAATCATGCTAATGGGATAGTTGGAAGAGCACTTAGCACTTCTGGGACAGGACCGATAAACCGCGAGGGAGAAGTTGTTTATATGTGGTTCACAGTCAGCAAGACAGGGGCAGGACCTGAAAACATTCAAACAAGTTTAGGCATTGACCCTGACCCTGCAGTGACTTACTTTAAAAGACCAACTTCAGATGGGGGACCAATTTCTCCTGTGATAGACTCTCAGCCGTTTTATGTTATGACTGAAGAATATGCACTTGGAAATTCATGCAGAAGCTCATGGAGTCAGGCAGCTGCTTGCTAAAGTTTAAAAACTAACGCATCTTATGGTTTTTGTGAAGACCGGTGATAGGCAGAAGAAATTCGCTTTTTTAGCTTTTTTAATAATTGTGCTTGTTTTGGCAATTATTGTAGTTAGTGGGGGGATTGATTTAAAAAAGTCTATTCGGTCACAGGTTTCTGCTGAATATGATAGTGAAACTTATGGTGGCGAGGCGTCTGGGGAGGGTATTCCTATTTTACGAATTGTTCCTGAGCAATCTAACTGGATAGCTGATGGCGTTACTCAATATAAGCTCACAGTTATTGGTGACTCCCGCCCAATGAACCCGAGTGGGACTCGTATAATTGAGTTTGGATATTTTTTGCCTGAAGCTATAGGGTATACATTTAATCTTGTTGAGGTGACTATGATTCCACAGAATGATTTCTTTACAGGATGGTCAACATATAATAATCATGCTAATGGGATAGTTGGAAGAGCACTTAGCACTTCTGGGACAGGACCGATAAACCGCGAGGGAGAAGTTGTTTATATGTGGTTCACAGTCAGCAAGACAGGGGCAGGACCTGAAAACATTCAAACAAGTTTAGGCATTGACCCTGACCCTGCAGTGACTTACTTTAAAAGACCAACTTCAGAGGGCGGCTCAATATCCCCTACAGTGGAGAGCGCTCAATTTTATGTTATGACTGAAGCGTATGCTTTGGCAAGCACATGCAGAAGCTCGTTTGATGAGCCTGCGGCGTGCTGATACATTCTTGCGCGCATTTACAATTGTGTTGCTTTTTGAGAATCATGCAACACAGTTTGTTTCCGCATAGATTTATAAGTCTACTATGCCATGTTTTTTTATGACTCGAAGCAGAATAGCATCTCAACTCGCAATCTATCTTTCTTTAGTTCCGCTTGCTGGTGGTTGTAGCTATAGCGAGGAAGGAAGACTTAAAGGGGGCGAATCTTCTAGGTATCTTGCCACGCCGAGTATTATTGTTATCGAACCCCCTGAATTGCGACCTATGCCAATCATTAAGGCAGACCCTAAATGTGATTCTCAGATGGTGCGCGGGCTTGATAATAATAAATGGTGATTGATGCAGTTTAGCACCCTCTGTACTATTTATGAAAAGAGCTGAGTTGCTGAAGAAATCTGCTTTTTTAATAGTCCTGCTTGTTTTTATTATTGCAATTATTTTAACAATAATTATGCCCTTTATAGAAACCAACTATAAACTTGCGTTGTCTCCTCCAGCTATTGAATTGAGGGGAGATGCGATATCTGATGTTCTTGATAGAATTTTTCCATGGAGAAATAGACCATGCTGGAACCAGCCGTACCATCCGGATGAGGTAGTTTGTGCTAAGTTTCAGAGTGTTTTAGAAACAGATTGCGCAACACTAACGACAACATGCCTTATGTGCGATGGAGATGGTTCTCAAAGCGGAGAATCCTGCGGAGAATTGCTGGAGCGTTTTAGTACATATCGTGACGAGATTTTAGCAACAGCCTGCGACGAATGCTACCCAGAGCGTTTCAATGAAATAAAAACGTGTTGTTCGCGAACAGGAGGATAAACCAAGCTTTTAAATAATCTGTCGTAGAGTGATAATAATATGTTTGGAAAGGTCAATGTTGCAAAATCTCTGTGCATTGGGGGCGCGCTTGTACTTGTAGGATGCAGCGGTCAATTGCGTTTTGGAGAATCAACAAGCCCTCTTCGTGCAATTTGGTCAGACTCTGGGGCACAGCAGGGATTAGATTATATCCTATACAAAAAAGCAAGAAACAATGTTCCTTTATCGGCTGAAGATGTGGAAAAAACGAAATTGCTTTATCCTCTATCAAATGAACAAGATGTGCGTGAATTCGTAGAAGCGCGGTATGCATGGTTTCAACACGCTGGAAACCAGTTCCCTCCCCGCGATGAGCGAGGGCGCAGGGAACTTATAATGTATACACAATTGTTAATGAAGGAACATCTTGAGATTATACCTCGCGGTGATAGTTCTTTCCATCGCCAAATTGTAAGAGAATCGTATACTGGAACCTTAGACTTGCTTAGAGGCAATTGAGAAACAGGTCAGAGCCATTGGCATGCGATAAGAGAAATTTTATAAACTGCCTGTCTTTATATGAAATATATGCCTTCATTTTTAAAAAGAGATCGTGCTGTGCTTTTCTTGGTCTTAATCATCTTGGCAGTCGTTCTAATGTTGTTTTTATTTGCTCCTAATACGCTTCGCTTATCGCCTCAAGAATTTGACTATACGGGGCTGGGCTTGCCTGGAATTATTTATGCTATTCAGTCTGATATGGTTAAGCAATTAAACTTTTTTGAGGGCGGTTTGGACCTTAATAGAACCGGAGAATCTTGCAAAAATACAATGTCCACATGCCAATTATTTCAATCGGAAAAAATCCGCATAAAAAATCCTTCTAAATTAGGACCATTAGAAATGAAGAGTCTTTATAATAGGCCTGATGTTCAAGCAGCGCTTGCGCGCCTCGAAGCAGAAATTAATGCTTGGGCTTTATCCGTACCATGTCCTGATGGGTGCGCTAAAACAGTTTCTACTTTGAATATTGATTTTTATGTTCAGCCAGCGCCGGGACATTCTTATTCCTGTTCTAATGAAGGAAAAACAAGCACGAAACACATTTCTGCAAGTTCTGCAAGTTCTGCGTTGTTTGGCAGATGTATTCTTGCTGGATATTCTGCAGCTTCTAAATTTCAGGAGCAACTTAACGCATTTCTAAAAGAAACTTGTGGTAGTAAATGCGGGCATCAAATGAGTGTCGGTTATCCTTTAATCGAAACAGATGATAATGAAAAGGAGTGCAAGGTATCTATAAGTTCAACCGTGACAGTTACATGTACTGGCAGACCTGTTTCTGATGAATATGACGTCTGGATTGAAGCATATGTTTGTGTGTCTTGTGAGGAACCTGCAAAAACTTAAAAGGTGCACACCCGATAAGTCTAATTCTATTTAGATAGCTCTTCGGTTATTGATTGATAGGTTTCATCAAGCATTTCATAAGCAGGGTCAAGAGAACGATGCGCGGTTTTTAGGTCATCAAGCAAAAAAGGGAGTTGAATGCCATAGTCTAATCTAGATTTTATTGTGTTTAGTATAAATATTCCCCCTACTCTTCCTAGTTTTTCTGCGGATTCTCGTTGCAAGATTCTGGAGTAAACTTCTTTTTGGGCTTCAGCATACTGTTTCACACGGTCTTCTGTTGCGTCAGCGCGGTCTGCAAAAAAAGAGTTCATTCTATCCAATGTCTGAGGGCTAATCGGCTTTTTGCCCTTGGCAGAACGATATATTCCCTTCTGAATTACGTCATCTTCCCTGCCTGAGTAGAGCGAGGAAAATATACCTGTGGGTTGTTCTCTGTCTCTGGCGCACCCGCCAGAGGCTAAAACTGATGCCGCCCCCAACACACATAATAAAAATCTTTTCATGTGTTTACTTAATAGTAGTTATTTATAAATCTTTCTATAATCGCCGTCTTATTTATTCTTAGATACATTTGTGGGGCTTCTATTAACTCTTTTGTGGGGTTGGAATACAGGACTTGCCGAGGACTAAACTCCCTAGCAATGATTGATGAGCATCTGTAGAACGATATTCAGTCAGATATGGATAATTCTGAAAAACAATAGACTACAGTAAAAGACATTGTTAATTGACCAATTGTATGTCTTTCACTGATAGCAAAGGCGCATAGACTGGTAAAATTTCAGCGTCCTTTGCTATAATCAACAGAATTATCCGTAATGGTTTTGTTTGTCTTCTGACCAAAAAACTCTAAAACCCCAAGGACTTTTTGATTTTGCCGTTATTGACGATTGTCGGCGTTGTTGTTTCTACGTGTTGATTTTAGCAAACAGGCTTAAAGGTTTAAAAACTTAGATGTTCTGAACAATATATGGGGACAAATCCACTCCTAAATGAGATACGACAAAAGATAATCCCGCTCTTGAAAGAGCATAATGTTACGAAGGCAGGTATATTTGGCAGTTATGCTCGTGGAGAACAAGATAATAAAAGCGATGTAGATATTTTAGTTGAGATTGGGGGCGGAACAGACCTAATAGAACTTATTAGATTAAGAGCTAAACTTCAAAATATGATTAAGAAAAAAGTAGATTTGGTTGAGTATGGAGGCATACGAAGCGAAATAAGAGATTCTATCTTGCGTGACGAAGTTAGGATACTATGAAAAGAGATTATAAACTGTATCTTAATGATATCAAAGAGAGCATACTACAAATAGAAGAATACATGCACAATGTTTCTGAAGAAGATTTTAAGAAAGACAGAAAGTTACAAGACGCAGTCATAAGAAGATTGGAAATAATGGGGGAAGCCAGTAGAAATATTCCCCGCGCGCTGAAAGAAAAAAATAAACACGTTTCTTGGTTTGACATTTCTCAATTCAGAGATTTCATTGCTCATTCATATTTTAACATTAGCTTGGCAACAATATGGAAAACTGTGAAAGACAAACTTCCTGATATCAAACAAAGCCTTCGAAATATAAAACTTGTGTGATTAATGCGTATTAATTCAGGATTTTATCGTATAGGTACTATTTTAATTCCCTACCGCATTGAAAACAACCAATTTGTTGTAATGGACGCGCCGCGAATGCTGGCCAGCGAATGTAAATCTTTCTTCGGTCAGCCTGCGGCGTGCTGACTTTCCAACATAAAAACCGATATAACATACGTGAATCGCTATGTTATTAATATCAACCGAGTCTTTTTGTCATACGTGTTGCATAAATTCTTCTTCGGAAATACGTGCTTGTTTTAAGATTCCCTTAAGGGTCCCTATTTTTACTTGCGAGTGCATAGGAATGACTGTGCCCACCTTGCCAGTCGGCGTTTCTTTTGCAATAACAACGTGACTTCCCCTGCGGCGCACTGTCTTGAAGCCGAGTCTATTGCACAGAATCTTGAGAAGTTGCTCACCCGATAACTTTCTTAAGAGAGGCATGAGTTATTACATCGAAGAATGTAATCATCGGCCGTTTTTTCTCTTCAACTGGAAACTCTTCGAGATAGAGTTCGGTTGCTTCTTTGAGGTTTTCAATTGCCTTTTCAATCGTGCGCCCTTGGCTAACCGTGCCTATCTCGGGACATTCTGCTATAAACATGTCTTCTTCCTGATGAAGGACTACTGTGTAGGTTGCTTTTTCCATGTATTTTCTAATGTGCGTCTCTATTTAAACATGTTTAAGAGAAGTTTGAATTAATCAATCTGCAAAATTTGCAGCCTCTAAAAAGGCAAGATTTTGCCGTTTCAAACTTATGGAGAATTCGAATGAACGGTAACATAATCAACCGAATTCTCCAGACAGAGAATTTGGGACGAAGAGCAATCCAATTATCCAAATTTTCTGTCTCTTAGAGAACTTTGAGCAATTTTGTAAAGTTCTCTTAAGGATATTTCTAAGCCTTCCATTAACCGTCCGAAAACCACTTTCTGCTTATACTTTCCCGCATTGAAAATAACCCCCTTTGTCGTGATGGACGCACCGCGAATGTTAGCCAGCAAATGCAACTCTTTCTTTGGTCAGCCTGCTGGGTGCTGACGAATTTGTAATTCGAATTCAAGCTTACTTTTGATTTGTAGGTATTTATCCGAAGGTTGAAGTTCTGCTTTTATGCGTTCATTATCAATTGTGCGATAGTACTCTTCTGTTATTTTAGATGGAAGTGGCACGCGCATTTCAGCTTCTATGCTTTCCGTTATTCGTTGCTGTGGCACGTTTGCCCAGCAGGATTGATAGAGCACGAGATACACAAGTGGATTTGTCATAAGAAAGCATTTTCTGTACGGCTTATAAGGGTTGTGACGTGTTTTCGTTATGTGTTATCCGAAAATTAATCTCCTTAACTATAGATTAATAGAATGCAGAGGAGTAATGCAGAGGCCGACCTTTAAGGCGCGGAGGCAATGTCATTAAGTTAAGCATCTTGAGTAAAATAGAAACATTTATATA
>JBBSYO010000062.1:0-1083 GCA_038045185.1 Nanobdellota archaeon
ATAATTCCTTGATTTAAACGATAGATGGCCACAATGGCAGTCGGGTCATTAGTATTTCCTGTAAAATAGGTTGTTCCGTTTCGGCGCGCAAACCAAGTTCCATTTTTTACAGCAGGACACCAAACAATTCCCTCAAAAAGAACGCGTCTTTTTTCCGATTGTCCAATATAAACATTCTTTCGCGCCTTAAATAAAGTAAGTCGAAATTGCTCATTTCCATAACTAAATTTACTTTTACTAATAAAGCTTTTTAAGGTTGTCCTAATTCCACTTAAAGCACAAGCCATTTGAATGGCGTGTAATCTTTCTAATGAAGATTGGGTTATTATCCTTGTTCCAAAATTTGTCGTAGAACCATCCGCTTGAACGCTTATATCTAAAAATAGATTTAATTGTTCCGAAGTTAAATTAGAAATAAATTTTGATTTAACAATCTTATTCGGAGCAACTTCTAAAAATCTTT
Source organism: Nanobdellota archaeon (assembly GCA_038045185.1). GTDB lineage: Archaea > Nanobdellota > Nanobdellia > Pacearchaeales > GW2011-AR1 > JBBSZK01. Next base: position 464 of record JBBSYO010000062.1, read on the forward strand.
GAGCGCCATTAAGATTTATCGCAAAATGACATAATTTATCTTTTTTTGGCCTTTCAATCCAGCCGTCAAAAGTTCTATTCCTTCCATTACGAGTTTTTATAAGTTGTTCTCCAAATTCCTTTTTCAAGCAATTTCGTATTCGCTCTGCTTTTTTCCCTTCATTTTGCCACAAAGAAACTCCGCCAGCGGTTATTTGACCTTCTGTCCAAAACCAAGCAACTAATTCTACGAATGAATCAGAATAAATTTTTTCTTTGGGAAGATTGGAACAGTTCCTTGCTGAAGGTATATTGTCCCCCATTTTGAGTTTTTGAGTTTCCGTAAATTTTAACTTTTTATGATTTTCAACCAACCATTTATGGTTATGCGTAGTAAAGGAACTGTGTCCTAATTTTTCCATTAGCCACATTTCATATCTGCCGCGAAAAATATTAACCGATTCAACTTTTTGCCATTCGGATAAATTGGTTTTTGAATTTAAAGTCAAAATCTCATCCACTATTTTTAAAGTATCGTAAGTTTTCCAGCCGTCTTTGGTAAGAACTTCCGTTTGATTATCTGCGCAATAGCCAAAATCCAACCCGTATCTTTCCAATCTGGCATCGTGGGGAATGTCGTCA
>JBBSYO010000063.1:0-3340 GCA_038045185.1 Nanobdellota archaeon
ATTAGTCCCAAATTCTCTAAAGGACAATTCGGAAAACCAGAGGATATAGAGAACTGCATAGGTTACATGACATCTTGTACGCAGTTCTCTAATGGATAACTGCCAAAGTTATGTAATCTAAGCAATGCAGTTATCCATACTATCAACCGAATTGTCCATAGTGAGCCAGTTCAAACTTCTTTATGCTGACATGTGCTTTGCATCAGCAACATGTTTATATATCTCGGGCTTTATTCGAGATTGTGACTAAAACCGAGGAAAAAGAAGTTGCAGTTGTGCCAGAAGGTGAATCTAAAATTACAGACATTCCGGGCATTGGTCCAGGCATCGCGGCAAAACTTGAAGCTGCCGGCGTGTATGATTTAATGGGTTTGGCAGTTATGAGTCCATCTGCGCTGTCTGAACTTGCGGGTGTGGGTGAAGGCGTGGCGCGAAAGGCAATTCAGGCGGCGCGTTCGATGATGAAGCTCGGCTTTGTTGATGGAATTGAGTTTGAGCAGCGACGCAAGGATGTGAATTATATTACTACTGGCTCAAAAAATTTTAATGATCTTCTGGGGGGAAGAGGAGTGGAGTCGCGCTCTATCACTGAAGCGTATGGAGCTTTTGGAAGCGGGAAGTGTGTGGGCAAGGATACGCCTGTTTCGTATTTCAATGATACGCGAATGCATGTAGAACCTATCGAGAAGACGTATGAGAAATATAAAGCTCTGAACGGGGAGAATGCTAATGAATCGGGTTTTGCTGTTCCTGTCTCCAGTGTTAAGATTTTAGCTTGGAGTGAAGGTATGTTGCGTGTTGTTCCTGCAAGTCATTTGTATAAGGAAAAGGTCGAGAAGATTCTCATAATTCGCACGAAACGCGGCAGGATTCTTCCGATAACTGTTCATCATCAATTGTTGAGTTTTGATAGAGGTGTGCGGTGGAAGAAAGCTGGCTTTCTCAGGGAGGGAGACATCATCGCCTCTCCGCGTGAGATTTCTCTTGAGACAGAGCACTGTTATTCTGAGGATGATGCTTATTTCTTGGGACTTTTCACTGCGGAGGGCACTTATAACCCCTTTTCTCTAACTATCACTGAAGAGAGCGTTAGGGATTGGGTATGTGCCTATATTGAACGCGCTTTTGGTTATACGCCTACTGTACGGGAGCGAGTTGAGGAGGGTCGACTCCCTGCGTATACTATACTTTTCAGAAATCCAACGCGCGCTTTCATGGACGGGCTTGATTTGTGCAACGCTTCTGAAAAGTTTGTTCCTGAAGGTATTTTCTTGTCGAATAAGAAGGTTGTTTCAGCATTTCTTGGGGGTTATTTTGATGGTGATGCTGAAGTGTCTGACCACGATATTTCTGCTACTACGAAGAGCCCTACCCTTGCGACACACCTGACATATCTTCTTTTGCGATTGGGAATAAGTTCTAGCCTAAAAGAGCGAAAAGCGGGTAAAAAAGGGGATGTGTTTAAGATTGTACGAATAAGCGGCGAAGACAGAGAGAAATTACAGTACATTGCTATGAAACTCAAGAAGTTTGATGTACATACAAGAACAAGTTCTTATGGTTATCCTCGAGCGATTGTTTCTTTTATTAGTGAACTCTACCGAGAGAGTTTGGGAGGGAATCGCGGTAGTTTGCGCAAGGCGGCGGGGAAGCACACGATTGCGCGCACAGCCTATGCAAATTTGCTTGATACCGCGGTTAGCGGGGTAATAAATACGAAGACCCTTAATCGTATTGAGTCGGTATTTATGCAGGAGAAGGAACGCCTTGTGCGCGTACTTGCGTTGATGCGCGATAAGTCTTTCTCCAATGAAGTCTTGCGCGATATCTATCCGCAGCTTCCTTTCGCCTTCAATAAGCTTTCTTGGCATATGGGTGTGAAAAAGAAAACGATGCAGAATTATTATCTTAGAAATATTCCGCAGACGAAGCTTGAGCTTTTGCAGAATCTCATTTCTAACGAGTTGCGATGCAGAATTGATACTTTGTGCATCGCGCTTGAGCTCATATCAGAGATACAGCTTTTCAATTGGGATGTTATCGAATCGGTTGAACTCAAGGATTATAATGATTTTGTGTACGATTTTGTTGTGCCCGAAGGACATTCTTTTGTTGGAGGCAATATGCCAACCATGATGCACAACTCTCAATTAGGTTTTACTCTGGCAGTGAACGTGCAGCTGCCTCCTGAGCAGGGTGGAGTGAATGGAAAGGCGGTTTTTATTGATACTGAAGGAACGTTTAGACCTGAGCGCATCAAACAAATTGCTGAAGGTGTTGGCGCTAATCCGCAAAACGTACTGAAGAATATTTTAGTTGCGCGCGCGTTTAATTCAGACCATCAGATTCTGCTTGTTGAAAAGATTGGGGAGATGGTGAAGAACGGCGAGCCGATTAAACTAGTTATAATTGATTCATTGACTGCTCATTTCAGGGCCGAGTTTGCAGGGCGAGGACAGCTGGCTGACAGGCAGCAGAAACTTAACAAGTACCTGCATGATTTGATGAGGCTGGCTGAGCAGCACAATATAGCTGTGTACGTGACGAATCAGGTTATGGCGAATCCGGGCATGATGTTCGGCGACCCAACGACGCCTATTGGCGGGCATATTGTTGCGCATAGCTCCACGTATCGCATTTATCTACGACGAGGCAAGGCAGGTTCGCGCGTTGCCAAGATGATTGATTCGCCCAATTTGCCAGACAACGAAGCGCAGTTCTTTATCACTCAACATGGCGTGCGGGATGAAGGCGCGGACGAATAAGGCAAGTCAAGGTTTTAATAGTTCTTTTCTGTAATGTAGATATGGTGTTTCGCGTGTCGCGGTTAAGGAAGGAGTGGTTGAATATTCTGTTTAACGCGGTTTTTGCTGTTCTCACTCTTATAATTACTATTCTCTTCTATCGAAGCGTTTGGCTGGCAGTTAGTTTGTTGCTTATTGTTACGGCGATAGGCTTGTTAAAATGGCGTTCGCCCCTTGTTATTTTTGTTTTTCTTTTCGGCGCATTGTTTGGGACTTTCTCAGAAATTGTGGCGATACGATATGGGATTTGGACATATGCTGTTTCAAATGTGGCGGGCGTGCCCTTCTGGCTTTTTTTGGTTTGGGGAAATGCAGCAATGTTTTTTTATCAAATGGCTGTAGAATTTGAGCGGCTTGGATTTCACCGCTGATTTTTATCGCCCCTTTTTTATAGTGCCCCCACGAGGAATTGAACTACACGCTCGTACCCGGATTCGAACCGGGGTTACAACCTCCGCAAGGTTGCGTCCTATCCACTAGACGATACGAGCTTGATTGCTTGAACTTTGTGTGGTTTTTAGACTTAATGTTTGCTC
>JBBSYO010000064.1:0-1458 GCA_038045185.1 Nanobdellota archaeon
GCACTCAAACTTCGCTCTCAAATCATCTCTGGATGGATGTCGCGCGGAGCCATGTCGTGTTAGTAGCAGGCAAACGTGGTAGCGGCAAGTGCCTGCATGGAGACACGCTTATTACATTAACAGACGGATCTCAAGTGCCTATAAAAAATTTAGAACATGATAAGAAACAAATACTCTCACTAAACGATAAACTCAAAATAGAAATGGCGGATAAGTCAGAATTCTTCTCGCGGGATGTGCAGAGGCTTCTCAAAATAACCTTGCGAAGTGGAAAAGAAATAAAACTGACCCCAGAACATCCGTTACTGACACTAAAAGGATGGGAAGAGGCGCAGAAGATACCTGTCGGCGGCCGTATAGCAACCCCTAGAAAGATAGAATCCTCAGGGAATAACATTATACCTGATTGTGAAATTAAATTGCTTGCGTATTTGCTTGCGGAGGGGCATACAAAACAGATTGTTCTTTTCGCTAATTCGGATGATAAACTAATAAACGAGTTTAGGGAGGCGTTAAAAGAATTTGACCCGTCATTAGAACTGATAAATGAGAAGAAAGACCACTATAGAATCTCGTCCCCGCAATGGAAAAACAGAGTCATAGAACACGATTTATCAAGAAACACGACGGAACAATTTCTAAAAGGAAAGAGTAATAAAAATGAAAAACGTAGTATCAGAAAGCTCATCGAACGCGAAGAACTCTTCGGCAAACTCTCCACCGAGAAATACATATCTAATAATATCATGTCATTAGACAGAAAGAAGCTAGTCCTCTTTCTAAACAGGCTATTCAGCTGTGACGGCAGCATCTATTACAAAAAAACGAAAAAGGGGACGTGGCAGATATCATATGCTTCATCATCAGAAAGATTAATTCGGCAAGTCCAGCATTTACTTCTGAGATTTGAAGTGTTGTCAAAATTACGTTACAGAATAATAAGGCTCAATGGCAAAGAATTTCCTTCGTATGAATTAATAATAGACGGTAAGAATGTAGTATCCTACATAGAACAAATAGGGTTCTTTGGGAAGAAAGAAGAAAGACAAGTTAAAGCACTTGAAGAAATGAAACTAAAGAAATTCAATCCAAATGTGGATACAATACCCCTCGAAGTATGGCAGATGTATAAACCGAGAAACTGGGCTGAGCTTGGAAGAGCGATAGGATATGCCCATCCAAAAGCTATGCGAGAAAGGATATTTTACGCACCTTCAAGACAGATGTTATCACAAATCGCAAGAATAGACAACAATAACTCGTTACAACTGCTCGCTGAATCCGACATATTCTGGGATGAGATAACAAAAGTTGAACTTCTCGAAGGTAACTTTAAGGTGTACGATCTTTGTGTACCCAACAAGCACAATTTCGTAGCTAACGACATTATTGTCCATAACAGTTACTCGCTCGGAGTCATCGCCGAAGAACTCTCTAACCTTGCGCCTGAACTGGCGC
>JBBSYO010000065.1:0-3048 GCA_038045185.1 Nanobdellota archaeon
CTAAAGGGATACATTTTATGTATCAAAAAGTCCATGAGTTTTACCACACCCTTTAGCGTGGTTTGTGTGGACTCATCAAAGACTACCGGTCTTTGAATGCAAGAAAATCCTTGTTAAAGGGGATTTTCTGCACAGAGAATTGAAGCTTTTAATCAATTCTCTTGTGCCATCAAGAATGTAACTGTAAACATTCTTGAGGTTTGGATGCAAGCAAATCGAACACGATTTTCTGGATGTTCAAATCCCAAGAAAAGTTATGACCCCGACGGGGCTCGAGCATTAACGCTACAATCAGCTCCTTTTTCTTGGCTTCTTTTCTTCTAAAGCAATTCTGACATACATGGCTGATTGCAAATCTTCAAAATAGCCGTTCAGTTGCATAGCAAAAATACGTTTTTGCATGTCTTCAGGCGTTTTTGTCTTTTTTCCGATGTCTTGTACGAGGGGTAATTTTTCAACCATTTTCAATTTTTTCAAGCCATTAGCGTCTAACCACTCTTTCCACCATTGTATCTCATAGTCTATCTTATGTTTCATGTAATAACCATTTCCAAGCAGAGATTAGGGTTATAGTTCCTTCTTCTACTTTGATTTCTTTATCTTCATGTTTCGTTACGAGGACCCCTTTTTTCTTCTTAAACTTCCTCATAAATTCTCGTAGAGGTTTATAGTCATTTGAAGTAATCCGTTCTTGATATTTAATTTCTATAGGGACATCATCATGCACGATATCGATTTCATTACCATTTTTCCAGAAAAGAGAAGCTTGAAGTTTATTTATTGCAACCGTTTCTACCATCTTTCCAAAAAAACCTTCTTCTGCTTTCGGTTTGTACAAATACGTAAGAGCCGTATCTGAAGGGTAAGCTCTTTTTATCTTTCGCAAGGTTGTCATACTTCCCTTTCGGTAATTTCCGAGAACCTGTATGAGAAAACTTTCTTGAAGATAAAGCAGATAATCCTTTATAACTCGTCTGTCTTTGCCAAACTGTCTACTTAATGATTGATAATCGACATACATACCGGGGTTAGTAGCGATAAGCTCAATCAAAATTTTAAGGAATTGGGGGTCTTCTATGTTGAACATGGCAGGTATGTCCTTGAAGACTATTTTGTCAACAACCAGAGACCCAATGTATTCTTTAAAGTCTTTATCACTATCAAACGAGAATGTTTCGGGAAAGCCGCCCTTTTCTACAAAAGTAAGAAAAAAAGGCTTTATTTTTGACTCGTATTTGAATTCTTCTTCCCGTACATGATTAAATCGTAGATATTCCCTAAAGCTAAAGGCTCGTAAATTAAATTCGAAAATTCTTCCCGCCAAAGTTTCTTTCGTCTTCTTCTTGATAAATAACGATTCTGAGCCACTAATAACAAACTTTATCTTAGGATAGAGGTCGTAATATTTTTTTAACTCATTTTCCCAGTTAGCACATTTTTGAATTTCGTCCAAGAAAACATAGACTTTTTCCTCCCTAAAATCTTTTTTGTGTATCTCCTTGTAGGTTTCTAAGACATCATTGAGGGTTGCTTTTATTTCATCGAACGAGAAAAATAAAATAGTTGTCACATCAGTTTTCTCATCGATTAACTTTTTAATCAGTTGATAGATGGTTGTCGTCTTTCCCACTCTTCGCAACCCAACAAGAGCCAAGATAAACTTTTTACTGAGACTTCTTTCTATCTCCCCATAGTTGTCTCGTTTGAAAGGCAGAGCTAATTCGGGATCAACGTCCCTTCGTATCCACCAGTGATTAAATTCTTCAAGTCGAGCTCGTTCCATAGTATATAATGTGTACATCAGAATGTTCTTATTTAAAAGCTTTGTGGTCATTAGAATGTACATAGTTTGTACCATCTAAACCTTGCACCTAAAGATTGAATAACATCTTATTCATATGAGTAAAAAGTTACTCAATGTTCAGGGATTCGCTAATTTGCTGCGGTTCCTCAATAAACCTCTTCAGTATCTTCATCCATTCAGGTTCTATAAAAAGCACAAGCCTTTTTCAATTTAGGATATATCTCTTTTAAAAAGTCTACTACTTTTTCTGCGTATTCTTTATCAAGTTTCGTACCATAATAAAGTAAACCGTTTCTAAGATTTTCTGGATGTTCAAATCCCTCAAATTAAAATGGCCCCGACGGGATTTGAACCCGCGACACCTAGCTTACTTCAAACAAGCATTGTCTTTTTGAAGGACAACGAAGCTTGCTCTGTTGTAAAAGGCTAGTACTCTAACCGGGCTGAGCTACGGGGCCGTACAGAATCAACAGGAAGAACGTTTTTAAAACTTTAGCATACCTCAAAAATCTAGTTACTCGAGTGCAGAAGAATTTTTAAAGAGCAAAAATAAAATTAACATAATGAGGGGGAAAGCTGAATCGAGTAGAGAAAATGAATGGACTGGATTGCTAAATAAACTAATGTGCGTTACAACTCCGCTCTTTATGGACGGAGAACTAAGGGACATTTGCGAAAAGCTTCACGAATTGGAAAATGGGGGCGCACTCGTTATAAGGGGAGGTATGCGCGTACAGGGATACGTTTGTGGCGAGTACCGAGATTTATCCCCTCGGGACCCGCTAACAGGCGCAGTATATGGATTTACAAAAAAACCTGATGCGAGCACATGGGCAAGGGGATTACAAGAATATCCTCAAGTTACAAGAGTAACTATCTGTTGAAATCAAAATTACCTATACACGCGCCAGGTGTACTCACACTTTGTGCACTTGTAAAACTTCGTTTCTGATTCATCAGAAGACCTGGTCTGTAGCGTCCAGAAGTACGCTTCGCCATGCTTGCACGAAGGGCACTTAATTTGCACCTTAGGATAAGTATTGAGTTGCTTCTCGTTAATCACCGCCACGCTGGACCCCTTCTCAAGCCTCTCAGAACTCTGAATCTTGACCAACCCCTTAGGTTTATGTCCGCACTTTGCACAGACCGCCTTCTTGTCAGAAACAATGATAACGCTCCCACACTTAGGACAAAATTCCATTCTCGATTCTACTTTAGAAACTATTTAAACCTTGTGAGAAAAC
>JBBSYO010000066.1:0-29735 GCA_038045185.1 Nanobdellota archaeon
TTTCGCCATGTTTGTAATTGAGTTTATTTTAGTGGGTATTTAAAACTTTCTGTATGGGAAGTTTTAGAGTCGAAAACATGCCTTAGAATTTTAAAACTTGCGATTATTATTTTTTGAATCAGTCGGGAATATATTTCAAAATGTGGAATGTTGAAAAGCTAAAGTATTCTACATCGTTAATCGCTTCTTTAAATTTCTGTTTTAGCTCGTCTATCAATTGCAATAGGTGCGATAAATCTCGAACAATAACTTCCATTTCAAAATCAGCTCCTCCGATGCTTTTGTTAATTTGATAAATATTATTATGAATTCTACAATAGTCAAAAATAGCCTTGTTTTGATGTGTTGATTTTAATTGCAAATCAACTCTATATGAGGTAAACCCAAGAGGCTCAAGCCCAAGTCCTAATTTATAGCCAACAATCACTTTCTCCTTCTCAAGTTTTTTTATTCTGCTTCGCACAGTTTCAGCCGAGAGATTGACTTTTTCTGCAAGTTCAATGGATGATTGCCTGACGTTGTTGGCATAAGCCTCAAGCAGTTTCAAATCTTTGTTATCAAGCTTAATAGTATTACCAATTCCATACACTCTTTCCACGTTTTCTTTAGATTCGTGCTCCAAAAAGAACTTCCTATTAAAATTATAAATCGGTGCGTATACAGCGACATTATAAGACTTAATATTTTTTTTAAATGAAAGCATAATATCGTCCCAAATTTCGTGGAATTCGGCTATTGTCTTAACGCCTAAGAATAGAGCATAATCCCACTTACCATGCATTGATGTTATTGTCCATACCTGCTTCAATCCACTTTTAATGTGCTCAACAAATTCTTTTCCCTGCGCTTCTGTGATGCCCTGCGTCTTGAAATAAACTCTAAATGTAAAATATCCCAGTTTGGACATATCCACAATCGCATGATAGCCCGTGATAACGCCTGCTTCTTCCAACTTCTTCATCCTATAAAGGATAAACGGCTTTGAGCGCCGTAATTTATTGGCCAAGGCAGAGATACCCTGTGACGAATCTTTATCAAGTTCATAAAGTAATCTATTGTCATATAAATCTGATTTGTAAATCATATTTTAACAATAAACTACTTATTATTTAAATTTACCTATTTTGTTAAAAAATTAAGAAGCAATTTTTATCTACATTCAATGATTTAATTCTGGATGGAAATCATGCCTCGAATTAATGAAATCGCAGTTATAACAGGAGATTCGCCCAATGGAATTTAAAAAACAAGAACAAATTGTCAGCAATCGCGAAGAAAATTTTGATAAGATGTACAAATCTCCTGAACTGGCTCCTTGGACAATTTCATCTCCACCAAAAGAGTTAACGAAATTGTTTAGACAGAAGAAGCCTTACCAAGGCAAGGCTCTCGACATTGGTTGCGGCGAAGGTCATTATTCGATTTATCTGGCTTCTAAAGGTTTTGATGTGCTTGGAATTGACTTTTCAGGGCAAGCAATAAAAATAGCAAAGAAAAACGCTGTGAAAAATAAGATTCAATGTAAATTTCTGAAATTAAATATTTCAAACATAGAACAATTATCAAATAAATTTGACTTTATACTGGAGTGGGGCTTACTGCATCTAATAAATCCAAAACAAAGACCTGCTTACTTTAAGAAAATTAGCAGTTTATTACGAAAAAATGGAAAATACCTTTTGGTTAGTTTTAGTGATCAAAGTCCAGAATGCGAAGGTGAAAACATTAGAAGAAGTCAAAATGGAAATTTTGTATATTATTCTTCAATAAGTGAATTAAAAAAAGAGCTCGGACCATATTTTAAATTTGAAAAAATAAAAACAATCCAAATTGGAAGAAAAGAACGAAAAAAACATATTGCGAATTATTTTTTATGTAACAAGTCTTCTAATTTTTCTTTCAAATGCAAACAATGTGGCTTTTTGATAGAACAAGGGCAATGTGGAACCCATCGTAATAAGACAGGACACAAGGACTTTCTGTATTTAGAAGTGGGCAATAAAAGATGAAACTTTCAAACATAAAACCACGCATCTCCACATCTTCCAGGGACATGTGCCAAAATCCACAGCGTTCCTTCTCGATTAAGCCAGATCAATCACATCAAAGACTAATCGAGCAGGCAGCCAGGCATGCGCTCTCAGAGGCACTCGGTTACGAAGAAGCAAAGTTGTACTGGATGATACTTACCAAGCAGGAGCACACCATCGAAAAGGAATTCAGCCACAGCAAGCGATACAGACTGCTCAAGAGTCTGTTCCATAACGGGTATCTCGCAAAAGCGCGAAAATCAAATACTGATGCAGTCAGTTACATTCTCCTTCCGCCATCCGCGCTTCGTTTCAGCAATGTAGAAGAGCAACTCGTTGCCTATCTCGAGGAACGATATTCTTCTGAATATGCTTTCTTGTTCAGAAATGCTTTTACGTCACTGGTACTCAAGGATGAGAGAGGTCTCGCGCTTTTTGCAGTCCTGTCTCTTGCTAGAATGAATGCGCACATAGCTGTCAGGGACCATGACCAGTTAGAGCGTTTTGCCCAGAAGAGGCTAAAAAGCCTTGTTGCAATATCCTCGCACTTAAGAGGAGATAAGGCGCTCGGCATTGTTGACGATACCTTTGCGTTTAGTTTTACACCAATCGCCTTATCTATCGGTCACGAGTTTCACGGATTTGTTGCATCATCATTTGCTTCAGAAGAGCCGCACGAAAATGAGTGGGTAAACCAGGTGAGGTGTGAGCTTGAGTCTTATAAGCGTTAAGATGCGATTTTTTCAGGAGAGATAGTTGGCGGATTGTTCATATCATTAAAATTCTGAACAAGAGTATCAATAACACGAGGTATTTTTTTAAGAACACCAAGAGGGATATTTTCTTCTTCTTTGTGACTCAAGGATTTATTGCCCGGACCAAAACCTGGCAGCACGTTTTTTGTTAATTCAAATAAATAAGGAGCATCGCTCCCTCCCTGAGCAATAGATTCGTGGACATTGAAGTCCATATTCTTTCTGCATATGTCAATAAACTCCTTGTTTCCAGTTTTGAATGCTCTGCCATAGTCTCTCAAGCGCCATTTTATGCTTTTTGAAATCAATTTTTTTATTTCATTAAACAAATCGTCATTATTGCTTGCAGCAATATTGGTTCGTATGTCAATATTTGCAGTAGCATCAGAATTATCAAACTCATGTTTATTTCGGCAGGCGTAAGCAAAAGAAGGCAGTGTATTAGGTCCGGTTTTATCGCCAGTAATTATCGCAGTAATATCATCATAACTCTCTAATGCTTTTTCAAGAGCATTCTCGCCTTGCCAAGGCCGACTGGCATGGCATGCAACTCCTTCAACAACAAGCAGGTCAGAGTTAACATTAATGCTTGAGCAATTAATTTTAGTTAACTCCAATGTAGCTGAGCCAAATCCGTCAGATTCATCAGGATATTTGGCTAAGATGTCCTTCTTTTTTAACCTTATGTTATTTAAGCAGGAAATAATGTCTTGCATAGACCCTTGAAGGTCTAAAAAAATGTATCCTCTGCCGCCGATTTCAACGCTGGAAAACTCATTAGAAGGTTCGTGCAGGATGCAATAGAGTTCTCCCACGTCCTGCTTCTTTAACCACTCAACGCATCTTTTTATTCCAGTTGCAGTCGTTTCTTCGTCAGCAATAAATGCAAAGATTATTCTTTTACTATTATCTTTTATTTTCGAATAATTATCACATAGATAAGCTAATAAGCCTGCAACAGCAGATTTCATGTCAGACGCCCCGCGCCCATACAACCTATTCTCTTTTATTCTTGGCTTGAAAAGAGATTCAGGGGCGTTGACGACATCAATATGTGAATACAACAGTAACGTTTCTTTGCCTTTGCCTGCAGAAACATAGATATTTGCAGTTTTAATACCATCAGAAACAGGAGCAGAATAATCTGAAGGCTTAAACTCATCAAATACAAACGGAATATGATTTTCATTAAGAATCTGAGAGATAAACCTTGCTAAATCGTATTCGTGATAGGATGTACTTTTAAAAGAAATTAATTTCTTTGTTAACGGAACAATGTCAATCTGGCTCATCTTTCAGAAAGAAGACTCCTGTATGTTAATGAATCTTCATGCATTATTCTGTAACTTTCTATGTCTTTATCATCAATTTCAACTCCCAACCCCGGCTTATTAGACAGTTTTATCTCATTGCCTGCAAGCTCAATGCCTTTGCCGAGTTTCTCAGTCAATCGTGAGAAAGTAGCAATCTCCGCAGAAAATATGTTTGCGTGGCTTAGATGCGTCTGTGCAGAAAAAGCGCATCCAATCAGTCCATCAAGCATTGAGCCAATTTGGCACGGGACATTGTTTTCTGCCGCATATTCAGCAATGCGCAGCACCTCAAACAGCCCGCCGCATTTCATAATTTTAAGATTAATGTAGTCAACGGCCTTGGCATCAATTAGTAACTTCGCATCATAAAACGAATGAACAGACTCATCAGCCATAAGCTTAATTGAACACGACTCCTTGATTTTTTTGAAACCCCTCTTATTTTCTGCTAAAATTGGCTGCTCAAGCCAGTCCAGACAGCCTTCTACCCTCTTGCAGAAAGCTATAGCCTGCTCTTCGTCAACAAAACCTTGGTTTGCATCTGCAACCAGTTTTATTCCAGAATCGGTTGCGTCAATTAGCTTTTTTGCTTCGCGCACAACCTTGACATCCCTTTCAAAATTATTCATAGAGTCAAAATCTTTAATTCCTATCTTAAGCTTAATCGTTTTAGAGCTTCTTTTAATTTCGTCTCTTACACGTTCAAGAGTCTGCTGAACAGGAAAAATACTAATAACCCGATTTACAAGTATGGGCCTTTTCTTGCCGTTAAAAAATTCGTAAATTGGCTTCTTAACATACTTACCAAACGCATCGAGTACAGCCCCTTGTAGCGCTGCTCGGGCTGAGGGCGCACCAGCTATAATCGCTGTCGAGTGCCATCCAGCTATAAGAGAAAATAGATTCTCAATTTGTTCAAGGCTTGAAATGTCTTGGCCTATAAGAGACATACCTGTTTTTTGAGGCTCGCATAAGTGATTTATTACATCAATAACGCTAAACTGAGTCTCTCCGGTAACTTCCCATGCAGGAATTGCCTCGCCATATCCAACGAGGCCATTATCAGTAGTGACTTTTACAATAACATAAAACATCTCATCATTCGTAACGCTTGCTATGATAAACGGTTCCTTCAGGTGGAGTTTAATTGGAATCAATTTGATGGAATTTATTCTCATGGTGATTGGCAATCACTTGGGCTTATAATCCTTTTCTAGCAAGTAGAACGCCCTTCCTTCGTTATTGTCTGCATGAAAATCCCGCACAACATACCTCTTAGAAAAATATGTCTCAAAAAGCAGTCTCGTCTTTTCTCTCCAATCAGCTGCAGCAGAAAACCCGGTTCTTTCTATATCCTCCTTGAGCGTTCTCATCATATCTGGGAAGTTTATAGGTATTTCCAATACTATCAGGGAATCCTGCAATTCAAGGTTAAACCCTGAAATTAGTCGGTATTCAGGCCACCCTGAAACCACCTTTGAAACAGTAAAGTTTACTTTACTTGCTTCAGAAATTATCTCTCTAACTTGCTCATCATTACAACCTTGTCCGTTCAATCTATGGGCAACCCTCTCAGAGCTAATGGGCCATCTTGTTTCAAACCTGTCAGCTGCGACCCCCTCATTTATTCCAACGAGATCGTATACATCTCTTTTGTAAACCTGAGCTATCGCGCCACATTTTCTTATATTAACATTAGCATTCCTAGGTTGTAGCGGATCACAAGTCCATCTTATCTCAGTATTTCCTCTTGCAAGATTATTTTCTCTCTGCAATATTTTTAGTTTTAAGCCAACTCCATTTACTTTTTCTCTAACGCGCCTGTCTGTGCCCATGAGATGGCTATACATATATGATGAACCATCCTCTTTTAACCCGGGAGTTTCGTAAATCATCCCAACAACTCTTCGAATAGATGCTTTTTCAGGTGGTACAACTCTGCCGTCAGTACTTAAGGGTACGTAAGCAACAAGCGTTGCTCCCCCTATTTCATCTGCAGCCTGCAAATTGTGGGGGGGGACCCATTCAAAGGGAGGCTCGTCCCAAATGTCTCCCTGGATAATTGCTGCTTGTCTGTAAAACTCTGAAGTAATCGTTCGTTCTTCTGGGCTAGACTTTGGAAGGTCTTTAATCGCTATGCAAATTATGTCTTCCAATGTTAAGCCATCAACATTTAATTCAGGCAGATTATCTTTTTCGTTAGCCATTTTCTCTTAGGAGATATTTTTTAATATGCTCTTTTAAGCTCGCACTTAGTTGTCCACGAAAGCTCTCTGCAGCAGGACCAATCATTTTAACACGTACGCCTCCAGCTTCTTTTTCAAGCAAAATTTGTATATTGTTTTTCACAGAACTTTTGTCACCATTGCCAACAAGTTCGCTGAAAAAGCGACCTCCCCGAACCTCTACACTAACATTAGGAGAAATAACTCTCCCGCTTAAATAAGCAGCCGCAGCGCATGCCGAAGCACCCGTGCCACATGCAAGTGTTTCATCATCTACGCCCCGCTCGTATGTTCTTATTCGTATTGTTTCTTTTCCAGCAACCCGAACTAAATTAACGTTACAGCCATGAGGTGTTATTCCCTTTCCGCCGTCTTCAACTCTTTTTCTGAGTTCAGAGTTTTTTAAGTTAAACCTTTCTCCTATGTGCCTGAGTTCTTTAGTACAGTCCTCGCTGTAAACATCTCCATCTACAAAAACAACCATGTGCGGTTCGCCAGTTCCGTAAACGGTAAATATTCCATACTGAGACAAGTCTTCAGAGATTTTTGAGAAAGGTATTCCTTCTACTTTATCTTCCAAGCCCAGATTTTTTAAGCTTAACAAAGCGCGACCTCGCGAAAGTCCGCGATTAATCTCTTCCGTAGTTCTGGCGAGCAGCCCCATATCTACTTCATACACTCCGCCGTCTACTCGCCGTATAACTTTTATGCCTGCACCAGTCTCTACGCGCAACAGGTCTTTAGTTGTTCCATTTAATACGTAATCCGCTACACATCTAATTCCGTTCCCGCACATATTCGATTCAGTTGTGTCCGCCTCAAGTATCCTCATTCTAACGTCTGTTGTTTTTGCATCAGCTGGCGGAAGAACATAAAGAAAACTTGTGGCACCTACCCCAAAATTTCGATTACAAAGAATTTTAGCCAGTTCTCCGCGGTCTTGGTCTCTGACTAACAGAGTTTCTCTTTCATCCAAAAGAATGAAGTCGTTGCCGCAGCCCTGATATTTTGCAAATTCCATTTTAATTTCCCTTAGAAGTCTTCTCCATCGGCCTCATAAGCGGGAACAGGACAACATCCTGAATGCGCGGTGGTCGTTCAGGAGGATACAGGTGACCGAGTGCAATCATTGCAAGCCTGTCGACTCCAAATCCAAGTCCGCCCAAAGGTGGGAGCCCATATTCCACAGACGTCATAAATTCTTCTGGTGCAGGATATGCTTCTTCGTTGCCGTCTGTTCGTTCCTGCGCCTGCCCTTCCATCCGTCTGCGCTGGTCAACAGGGTCATTCAATTCAGTGTAAGCGTTCGCAAGCTCGCTGCCAACAATTCCTCTCTTGGAATCAACACCGCATCCAGCAAAAGCTTCAAATCTTTCTATAAATCTGTCAGCTAAGGCAGGATCACGATGACGCTTGCAGAGAGGAGTTGTCTCCCATGGATGGTCATATACAATTGTAGGTTGTATGAGGTGAGGCTCAACTTTCTGTTCAAATAAATACGCGACCAAATTGCCCCATAAACGGTTAAGAGGAAGGCTTTTAGTTGCAAGAACTCTCTCAACAAGCTCGCCATCAGGCAATAATTCATCAATTCCTTCCCGAGACAAAACATCCAGATTGCATCGCGCAGCTGCCGCCATAAGTTCAAGCTTACTCATGCGTGTTACGTCAATGCTTGCATGCTCTTTCAGCGAGTCAACCATCGTGGTCCTTTTCCATGGCGGTCTGAAGTCCATTTCATGTGCGCCAAATCTGGTTTTCGTTGTTCCATTAACATCTTCAAGCACGCGGGCAACAAGCTCTTCAAAAAAGTCCATGACATCCTTGTAATCCTGATTAAATGCATAAGACTCTGTAAGTAAAAATTCAGGGTGATGGTCAGCATCAATTCCTTCATTTCTAAACGCCGGTCCAAGATGATAAACGCGTGGAACACCTCCCACGCAAAGCCTTTTCAAGGTAAGCTCGTGCGATATTCTAAGAGGCAGGCTCGTTTCTTTTCCGCCAGGAGCAGACTCTCCGTTTTTGAGCGCATTGACATCAGTCATAAATGGGCGCGCTGAAGCTCCGCCATATTCCCGTTCAATAACAGGTATCGCTGCCTCAAGAAAACCTTTTTCTTCGTAGAATCTTCTGATTGCGCTGATTAAGCGGGAGCGTTTTTTGAATGTGGCATATGCAACAGGGTCAGTTGCAAGTGCAAGCTCAGGCCATCTGCGCAGAATTTCAGGATCTGTTACTGTAGAATACATTGAGCCTGTTGCTTTATCGATTTTTCCGAACGGAACTCCTCTGGTTGGCTTGCACATCATTGTCCATCCCTCAACTAGAAGAGAGAGCTCTCCGCGCTTGGTTCTGCAAGGATTGCCGCGTGCGCACACCCAGTCTCCTCTGTCAACTGCCTGTACGAATCTATCATAGCTCTCTCCAAGAGATTCTTTTATTAGGTAAAGCTGAAGTACAGCATGCTCTTGAGTGATGTCTGCAAAAGCGAGATTTTTTATGTCTCGCATCGAGACAATTCTGCCCGCAACAACCGCTTCATCAGGCGAAGTCTGTCCAGGAGTCAAAGTATCATAACGTCTTCTATAAACCTCAATTGGCATGGCTGCATCTGTTTTTGCAGGATATGGATTAAACCGCTGACTCCGAAGCCATTCAATCTTGTCCTCGCGCGTTCTATTTGGCAGGGGTTCCATGTTACGTCCCCCTCATTAGCTCGCCCAAGTTTTGCTCAATGATAGCGAGCCCCTCGTCAATTTCAGCATTAGTAATTATATATGGCGGTATGACTCTCAGACTTTGTGACCCGCATCCCAGCGTCAGAAGCCCTTTATGAAAATTACGTTCAACTAATTTGTTGCGCAGTTCAGCATTAGGAAGGTCAAACGCGATAAAAAGGCCCGCTCCCCGCGGATTAAGGATAATTGGATATTTTTTCTGAAGCTCTAATAACTTTTTTAGCAGATAATCCCCTCGCTGTTTTATGTTCTCAAGAAGGCCATCTTCCTTAATAGTCTTAATAATTGCGCAGCCCATAGCCATATGAATCAAGTCTCCCCTTCCCCAAGTGCTTGATATAGACCCTGACTCCGTAGGAAACAGTTCTTTTCGACCAATTGTTGCCGCGACTTGCAGAGCTTTTGCAGATGTGATAATATCTGGAACAATTCCTGCACGCTCAAATGCCCACCATGAGCCAGTGCGCCCCAGCCCTGCCTGAACTTCGTCAACAATCATAATAATCTCATGCTCTTGCGTAATCTTTCTGATATCGCGCAGCCATTGCGTGTCAGCAAACCTATATCCTCCCTCTCCCTGAATTGCCTCTACCAGCACAAACGCAACATTTTCAGGATGCACATCATGCTTGAGAAGACGCTCAAGCTCTTCAGCATGGTTAAGCGTGATTCTTCGTATATGTATCTCTGGATAATTTTTCTTTTGTATGCTTTTTGAGTTGGTGCAGGAAAGCGCTCCAAGAGTTCGTCCGTGAAATGCTCCCTGAACAGATATCCCTATTTTAGCAGAAGGGCGTTTGCGATATGCTACTTTGATTGCGTTTTCAATAGCTTCAGCCCCAGAGTTGATGAGAAACACAGCATTAAGCTCTTTAGGAAGAATAGAAACAAGTTCTTCCATTAATTCAAGATGTTCAAGCGAGAAATAGTCATGTCCTGCAAGCTTGAGTGGTGCGCGTGCAGCATATTTTTGTGCAACTTCAATCATTTTCGGATGGCTGTACCCGAGAGGCTGGCAGGCGATTTGTGAAGCCCAGTCCATAAACACGTTTCCATCCAAATCTTCGCAATATACTCCGGAGCCTTTTCCCCCGTATACAAAAGGGTACGGCGGATCGTAAAGTCCAATACTCTTCTCAAACCGAGCGAGCGTGTCTTTAACGCGTGGTCCTGGCAATGACTTATTTATCTTTATCATGTTCCTATACTTCTGCCAAAAGCCTATATCAATCAACGTCCCACGATAGAACAGATTTAGGTTTTAGTACTCTAAGACTTCTGGGACTATCCTAAAAATAAAACTATGCCACATGCTATTCCCGCGCGTCCTTCATGCCCTGCTCCACAGTAGCTTTCTTTGCGGGGATGCCCAAGAATTACCAAAATTTTCTTCATGAACGTTCAAAGACGCAAAACTTATTAAACTTGTTCTCTCTAAAGATGTAATGGAACGGCAAAAAGAGGCATCTGTAGAAACACAAACACTAGGCGGAGACACCATTGTCGAACAAGGCTCTTACAATCTCATTGCAGATACAAATGGAGATTTCAAAATCACTCATCTCGTTCTCAAGGCAGAAAACGGCTCAAAGCGCGTCTGGCGCGTTGCCGAGTTGACAGAAAAAGATGTTTCTTTTAAGATTGAGAAGTTTGCCTAATCTTCTAACAATACTTTATCATCGAATGACTGCTCTTCTGTGAATCAACCGTCGTGCGCGAATCAGTCCCAGAATTCACGTTTGTTGACATCTTGGCAACTTTAGCAACTTCCTGCGCGATGAACTTGTCCACTTGCTTGCTCATGCTTATGCCATGCTCCTTGCAGTGAGCAGAATATTTCCTATAACTTTTCTCGTCCAGATTAAATGTCTTAAGTGCCATTTTCCTCTCTTACTTAACTCATTTAGTTATTTAATCTTAATAAATCTTTTCACAGATAGCCTATGGAGGACTTTGAATAACCCCTTCTTTTCAAGACTTTCTATAGAGAAGTTTGAATTAATCAATCTGCAAAATTTGCAGCCTCTAAAAAGGCAAGATTTTGCCGTTTCAAACTTATCTTAGAGAACTTTGAGCAATTTTGCAAAGTTATCTATAGATTTTTTAACTACCCAAAACTCTCTTTTTAATGGAGAAACTGGTATCAATAAGAAACAAGGCAAATTCGACTATTTATGGCAAGATTGTTAGACCGCTCTGTTTTATGCACGATGCCGAGCACATTCATAACTCCTTTATTAAAATCGGCAAGTTTTTAGGAAGTAATAGGGCAGCTAAAATGGCAGTTTCTTCATTATTCAATTATCAGCACCCAAAGTTAGAACAAAAAATACTTGGCTTGCAATTTAGAAACCCGATAGGGCTTGCCGCAGGATTCGATAAAAACGCTGAGCTCATAAATGTAATGGAAAGTGTTGGCTTCGGATTTGTTGAAGTCGGAAGCATAACTGCCTTGCCTTGTAAAGGCAATTCTGGAAAAAGAATTGACAGGATTGCAGCCAAGAAGAGCTTATGGGTTAATCTTGGATTGAATAATAATGGGGTGCACGAAATAACAAAACGATTGCAAGGGAGCAAGTTTAACATTCCATATGGTCTTAGTCTGGCCAGAACAAATTGTAAAGATACTGCCAGTTCAGAGGCAGGGATTAAGGATTATATTGCTTCCTTAAAAGAATCACGTAATATTGGCGATTACCATACCTTGAACATAAGTTGCCCCAATTCTTATGGCGGACAGCCATTTGCTCATCCGGCTTTATATGAACAGTTACTAAAAGAAGTCGATAAATTTAACCTAAACAAACCAGTATTTGTTAAATTGTCGCCAGATTTAACTAAGAATAATCTCGATAAATTATTAAGAATATCTAAGAATCATGCAATAGCCGGGTTTATTTGCACCAACCTCACAAAGAAGCATAAGTTTGGAAAAGGAGCGTTATCAGGCAAAGTTGTTGAACAGGGCGCGAACGATTTAATTAAATATCTCTACTCTAAAACTAAGGGAAGATATATTATCATCGGCGTCGGAGGCATATTCTCCGCAGAAGATGCTTATGAAAAGATTAAACTCGGTGCTAATTTAGTTCAGTTGATTACCGGAATGATTTATCGCGGTCCAGGCTTAATCGGCGAAATTAATTATGGTTTGGTAAAATTGCTTGAAAAAGATGGTTATAAGAATATCTCAGAAGCAGTTGGGACAAAGGTTTAAATATCTGCATGTATGCATGTATGCATGACAAAAGTAATATCAATATCAGACGACGCGTACTATGCCCTAAAGAAGCTTAAAGCCCGAAGCTCATTTTCAGAAATAATTGTAAATCTCGCCATAGAAAAAGCTAAAAGAAATATAATGGAATTTGCAGGAACGCTATCGGGCAAGGAGGGAGAAGAAATGAAAGAGAGAATTTACGAGGAAAGAAAGCTCAAATCTAAGAGGTTTGAATAATGACTTGCATAGACTCGAATGTTTTAATAAATTTTTTAAGAAACAAGCCGCAGGCATTGAGTGCAATACACCAACTAAATAAAAAAAATGAAGAATTAATAACAACATCTGTAAATTCCTTTGAATTATTAAGGGGAGCCTCTAATCTTTCAAAACTTAAGGAAGATCGCGTAAGGAATTTTTTGGGCAATTTTACAATTTTGGATTTTGACTTTGAATCCTCAAAAAAAGCAGCAGAAATTTTTAACACCCTGAAGGAAAAAGGAAGTTCTTTGGATATTGCAGATGTAATGATTGCCGCAATAGCAATCACAAATAACCAATCTTTATTAACAGAAAACAAGAAGCATTTTGATAGAATTGAAGGCCTGACTTTGGAAGTTATAGCAACAGACCTAAATAATTGAACAGGTTATCTGTTGCTATATTCGAGGAACATAAAAACAATGTTCAATTATTTATGTTCCACGTTATATTTAAGTTTTCTTGCGCAGGCTCGTGATAATGTCTTAAGGGAAAAAGAGGCGAGTTCTATCTTCTAAACTCTCTCCTAACATAATCTTCCTTAAGCGTGCAGTCAAATGTATCAACTAAATAGCAAGTTTTACCTCTAACACCTATAATCAATGGGTCTCCAGTATTTATTCGTTCAGCTTCCCAGTCAGCTTCAGCAGTAATATAAACTTCTTTGCCGAATATTTGCTTGACCTTTTTTAGTGTTCTCTTCGCTGCTTGAGGAATAAACCCTTTAAATTCAGAATTATCCTTAACCTTGCAAACAATGCTTCACAAGACCTTTTCTACGTTTTGATTTTTCTTCCTCCAGCAACTGCCAAGCGCGGTTAAAATCAAAATTTGGGTGCATGCTGCGAAACGCAGTAATTTCATGGCTAACTACTGAACTTCTCTGTCTTCCATTATTACCAAACAATTCATTAGGTTCGTATCTTGGAAAGCGATTTGCAATAATTGCCATGTGCCCTGCAGCAAAATCATATTTTTTGGCAGCTAAGTCATATAATGCTGCTAAACACAATATATCTGCGAGCTCAATAGGATGCCCAGATTCTTTAATTTCTGTTGCTAACGTGGCAAGTTTAGTTCCGCGAACAAAGTCGTATGCTTCTTGGCAACCGCTTCTTCCTTTGCGGGTTTCGATGCCTAATGCTGGACCTTCGGGTATGTTGTATCTCATCTTACTGATTCTCGCTCAAGCCCTTTCTCTGTCTAATCTTATAAATAACCTGCGTCTGCAATTCTCGTGGCAGGGGTTTGAATCGCTGATCTACGAGATTTGAAATGCCGCGGCCTTCAGTCGCACTGCGCAGGTCATTGCTCCACCCAATCATTTCAGCAACAGGAATTTCTGCCTTGACCGTGACCTGCCCTGCTTCCTGTTGCACATCTTGCAATACGCCTCGTTTGCTGGCGACTAAATTGGTAACAGTTCCCATGAAGTCCAGTGGCGCCTCAATCATGTGCGTCTGCACCGGCTCAAGCAAACCTGCTTGCGCTGCTTTCATGGCTTCATGCAGTCCATTTCTCAGAGCAGGATAGATTTGTGCAGGTCCGCGGTGCATATGGTCTACGTGTAGCTTAGCGTCATAAAGTATCACTTTGGTTTTAGTTAACTGCTCGCGCGCCAGTGGTCCGCCATCGACAACAAGCTTCCATCCATCGAGGATTGACTCAATAACTTCACTCAATAAAACGAGTCCTCGCGTTCTGTCCTGGAACACGTTTCCTTTGTAAATCTCCTTATACTGCCTCGCTTCATCATTGTCAATTCCAAGCGCCTCAAGTTTTTTCCACACGTCTTCAGCTTTCTTCTTGAAACGCGTCTCAGGAATCTGGTTTGCCTGAATTGCTTCAAACACCCCATCTTCAAGTGGCTCAATGCTAAGAAAGAATATATTATGACCGTTAGGCGTTCGTGTCTCAAGCTTGGAGCACGCCTTATGCACGGTTTCCCTATAAACCACAATCGGCGGACCTGTTTTAACTTCAAGACCTTTTTCTGTCTTAATTCTGTTTTCGATAATTTCCAAATGCAGTTCGCCCATTCCTGACATTAAATTTTCTCCAGTCTCTTCATTAATCTCAATCTTTATACTCGGGTCTTCCTTGCTGACCTTGCGCAATACTTCAACAAGTTTTGGCAAATCAGCAGATCGTGTAACCTCAATCGACTTCGTGATAACTGGCTGGAAAATGTGCTTGATTGCTTCAAACGGCTGTATCTCTTCTGTAGAAATAGTGTCGCCCACATCAGTATTAAGTCCGACAATCGCAATAACATTGCCTGCAGACACGTGGTCGACTTGCCTCGGCTTGATGCCTTCATAGACTAGCACTTGCTGAACGCGGGTCTTCTGCTTGGTCAATGTGGAATAAACTTCCATGCCGTTCGTGACTGTGCCAGAGAAAATGCGTCCGGCATATACTTCCTTGCCCACGCGGGGGTCAATGATTATTCTCGTAACCACGAATGCAAGTTTTCCGTTCTTGTTGCACGTAAGCAAATCTTTCCCAAGATGGCTTTCTTTGTCTCCGTTCCAGATTTTAGGAATACGATAAGCCTGTGCTTCAATCGGATTCGGCAGGTGCTTGACAACCATGTCTAAAATAACTTCATGCAATGGCGCATTGTTCCAAACCCATTCTTTCCTCTTGACTTCATCCTCAAACTCATAAATCTTGTAAACATCCTTGAAACTGATATTACGCTTCTTCATGTACGGAACGCTCAGTGCCCAGTTCTCTCTCGCACTGCCAAAGGTCACGCTGCCATCAGCAACGTTAACCTGCCACTTGGCAGCGTATTCAGGTTCGGCAATCTGCTGCAATAAGATGTTGAATTGTGCAATCAGCTTCATGAAGCGTTCCTGCATCTGCTCAGGAGTTAATTTCAATTCTTTAATAAGACGATCTACTTTGTTGATGAACAATACCGGCTTAACTCTCTCACGCAAGGCTTGCTTTAGAACAGTCTCTGTCTGCGGCATAATTCCTTCAACCGCGCATATCAAAACAACAGTTCCGTCAATCGCACGCATGGCGCGAGTCACATTTCCAGAGAAATCGATGTGGCCTGGCGTGTCAATCAGATTAATCAGATATTCCTGTCCGTGGAATTCGTGAGGCATGCTAACATTCGCAGCATCCACTGTCATCAACCGTTCTTGTTCATCAGAATGTTGCCATGTAGTCATGCCCTCTTCAAGGTCGCCAGCATTTTTTTCAGCCATCATTCCAGCAGCAGCAAGAAGGTTGTCTGTGAAGGCCGTGTTATGAATAATCATTCCTTCGGCAATGAAATTGTGTGTTTTATCAATTGTGAAATCATACACCACTTTTTCGTAACCCGATTCTATCTTAGTTACGGGAACAAACGCCAAATCCATCGCATTAATTTGTTGTTTAATTAACTGCATCTGATTTCCCGCCCAAATTTCTTTAATTATGTTGATTCTATTTGGTGTTTCTGTTATTTCAAATTCTGAATTATTAATAAAATACTTAACGAGTTTTCGTGCGCAAACAATTCGGTCTCCCAATTTAAGATTTTTAGCTTCCACATCGACAAACCCGTCACGATAGGCAACATACTTGTGTTCTGGCGTGGTTGAAATAGAAAATCCATTTCTTAAAGAAACTTTGATAGTGTCTCCACCACTTAACCTCCAGGCGTACTGAATAGGTCTTTTTTCAATAGCTCCGGTTTCTTTATTCAACGAGAAGATTTCTACCATTTTAGAAGGGCTGAATACAATATGGTCTTCATTTTCTTCTTTTACTAACCCATCTTTCATAATATCTTCAAAAATGGCTTGCGCGCTCTTAACCTCTCCATTAGTAAGGCTCAGTCTGGCATCCGGATTAATGCACTTGCCGTGATGTATATGCGCGCTTGTCGCTATGTTGCGGATGTTCTTCTGCTCTGTAATCAGCCGTTCTATCTTATGCAATCCTGTTTCTTTGTCTGCCATCGTAAAAAGTTGTGTAAGACGTCAAACAAAAAATGCTTTTTAAACCTTTTGAAATTTATCCGAAAGAAAAATATTTTCCCATGCAGGAATAACCGATAAAAAAGGCATTTATTGATTAAGCGAAGCTACCGCAAACCGTTGTATTTCAACTATCCTTGGGTCTTGAGTAGCTACATACACTAGTTGCCGAGCCAGACAACCGCCAACAACCTCTGGATAATTCCTCCAGAAACTAAATGTTCCAGCGACAAAATTGTCTCCAATTTCATCTTTGTAAGTCCTTTTCTTCCCTTCGCCCATATCTATTATAATTGCCTTATTGTCCGGATTTCTAGAAAGTTCTATCTTTGTTCGGCTGGCTTCTTTCACAGATATTTTATTTTCCCGTATTAATCTATCCAGAGTATAAGGTTTTTCAACGTGATAATGAACGATTCCTGCAAACTCGCCGCCAGCAAACATTTCTTCTACGTCAAGCTTGTCTTCTAAGCCGTCATTTGTATTTCTGGCATGTATTTTTATTTTAAGTCTTGGTCGTTCTAAATGAGCGTATCCCATAACATCTACCCTAAAATCCCCTGCTTGAACTACAGATAAGGGGGGAGTGTTAGCCCACCCTCCCAACCCTCCAGAAAATCGATTATATTGGTTTGGACAAGTAATATGCTCCATAATTCTTTGTATTGCTGAATCCGATAAATCTGTATTGGTTTGGCAGAACGTGTGGGGGCTTATTAGTAAAAGCATATTGATTTCGTCATGCATCTCTCCACAAAGTTTATTCATGGACGTCATAGTCCTTTGAGCTCGCTTTGAAAGTTTAATGCTCCACCTTTGCTGAGGGGTTGCTTCCATGTATCTGTCAATAGCTCTCATGTCCGAAGGAATACATCCGTGCTCTGCAACTATTTGTTGTATTTTCGGGTTTAGCATTTTATCATCTTTCATTGCTTGCAGATATAATGTTTCCAGGAATGTTCGCATGCTTGGAGTTATGTGAGAATCTGCAGCAATGGGGTTTCCTGCATTGTCTATGACCGTTGCGAAAGCCCGGTTATACGCCAAATGAAGCTCGCCAATTTGTTCCTGATTCATTCTAGCTATTTGTAACCATCTATCCGCCATGTATTTGTTTTTACTCCGAGTTTAAAAACCTTAATGTGTCCAAAATTAAATTTATCTAACGTGCAGAATCAGCCTGTTTTTCAGCGTCATTCTTTTTGCTCATGGCAAAACTTTCCATGTTGCTTTCAGATGCAAGAATAATCTCTTTTGCCAGACTCTCAGCCATCTTCGTCTTCTTTCCAAAGCAGCGCTGATACGCGCCTTGCACCATCCATCGCAGTACAAGATTAACTCTGCGTAGCGGGCTGACATCTACTGCCTGCGGATAGCGCGCGCCGCCGTACTCAATAGTGGTCGTCTCATCTCGGGGAGCTGCATTTTCAATGGCGCGCACCAGCACCTGAATAGGGCTTTCTTTCTTCTTCTGCTCAATCATGTCAAGCGTTTCAATAACTGTTCGCATATTGCGGTTGTACTTGCCAGAAGCCCATGAAGTGATAATTCTGTGCTTCTTGCCCAGATGTCCTGGAACAGCGATTCGATTTGCCAGTCGTTCAACCAGATGCGTCTTAGCTGCAGCAAATTTGCCAATGTGCCGACCATGCGACTTCAACAGTAAACGCGGCACAATGTTAATATAAGGTCGCAGAGCGTCATCTTTCACAACAACGTCCGCAGTCTTATATTTTCCAAATAGTGCAATTTCCATAATTATCTCCTTCCCTTCTCTATCTTGCCTTTCCAGAGAAGATGAAGAGGCTGGTCATTTACTTTGATAACTTTGTAGCGGATGCCAGGAATGTCTCCCTTGGTGCGACCCTGCTTTCCGCCAATGCGCTCAATCAAGACTTCATCGTGCTCGTCAACAAACTTCTGCGCAAGATTGCCGGGAATGAACGCACCAACCGCAATTCCATTCTTAATAAGTTGCACCTTGCAGCACTTTCTCATAGCTGAGTTAGGCTGCTTTGCTTCTTTCTGAAACTTGGAAACGACAATTCCCTTTCCCTGAGATGAACCTTCCATAGGATCAAACTTCTTTCTGCTTCCACGTTTTGCATAAGCCTTCTGGCTCCACCTGAATTTGCGTGCATCTTTCTTAATCTTGCGAGCATTCATCAATCCCATCTTGTTGCGTAGAAAAAGTGCTTTTTAAATGTTCCTTCGAGAATCGTCGGCTGAGATTTTCCATTGATGTTTATTACTTTGCTGTAGAAAGATTTAAAAATACGTCTCAGATGAATTTTATATGAGTCAGAAAAAAGCGTATGTTCCACTACAACATATAGTTAGACCCCATAATCCATGGGGGGCAGATTTAGGAGTAGATACCAATGTTAAAGTATACACCATGGTTCCGGAAAATGAACCAGATTTTATTCCCGGGGAAATGAGAAAAATCAGAGACAATGTCGAAATAGATTTAGTCGAAGGGCGCATCGATAAACGCCTTGGCTTAGGGTTCAGCATTATTTCAGACGGAGTCGTAAACGTTTGTATGTGGGGAGGAGATTATCCATCTTTACTTAATCAATCGCTTTACACTTTTGAAAGAAAGGATTTGAAGAATTTTCATTTTGGTGAGGATTTAAAGAGGAGATCTACTGAAGAAATAGGTTCATTTTGTTGCTGGGAACTTGGCGTTGTTGGGCACGAAGGAGCTGCGTGGAGGAGATATCTGCTTTCCCCGCAGTCCAAGGCAGATAGAATCGCCTATTTGGAAGATACAATTGAAGGGTTAGTTGGAAGATAAATTTATTTGAATTTTTGGGTTGAATACCCCGCAGCTTGCTGCGGAATAAAAATTCTAATTAGAAAATCGCGAACTAAAAATTTCCGAATACCGCGGAGCTTGCTCCGATTCGGTAGGAAATTTTAGCGATTTTCTTTATTTGAAATAAATCTAAACAATTCTCAGCTGTTTGCCGAATACATTCTGGATGATAAGCTCAAGCTCGAAGAGGCGCACCTTATTGCGTCCGATGAGCGCCGCCTTATACTGCCCACCGGCAGTAATAATCGCTTCATCGTCCTGCAGGCTGACCGACTTGAATCCAACAGGCTCAACAACATCGCGCAAAAAACGCTCAACATCGCGCAGTCCATGCGCTTCAGAAATAATTTTTATTCGCTTCCCAAGAGTTTCCTGCATAAGTCTTACATTTCTGCCGTTCATCCCAATAGCTCTGCTCACCATCGCGGCAGGCACGGCAAACAAAATCACATTGTTATATATGAAGCATCGCGTAGTCGGCACATGAGAAATTTTGTTAAACAGGTTCAAATAACGCATCATCTGCATATCGATAACAGTCATTTTATTTTTTCACTCCAAAAACTTCGCACATAAAACCGAGCGCAAGTTTTTCTGTAACTTCTTTTTTGGTCAGTTCAAACTTATTTACTTCAACACCTATCTTTGCGAGCTGTTCAATTATTTCAGCACGGCTGTCTGCAGGAACATACGCTCTTGTCAATTTTTTGCCGTGCTTGACACATTCGCGCATCCCAAAAAGAACTTTATCTTGTTCAATTAGCGTCTGCAATTCTTTTACCATGGCTATTATTTTTTAGTATGCAACTATATAAATGTATCTCAAAATTATTATTTTAAATAGATTTTTCCGACGATGACCGCCAAGATAAGTTCCAAACTTATGGAGAATTCGATTGATATTATGAAGATATATAAACCAAAGAGAGCACTTATTTCTATGGCAGATGAATTTGACTCCAGCAAGGGGCAATATATGCTTGTAGATAACAATCTTGCGAACCTTCTTATTAAAGAATCAAATTTGCAGCCAGAGGACAGAGTATTGGAAATAGGTGCAGGAGACGGAATGCTGACAGAGCAGATTGCGCAGGCATGCAATGATGTCACGGTCTTCGAACTCGACAGGCGATTTGAAGAAAACTTGACACTTATCAATCATAGATATCCGCAAATTAAAGTTATCTTTGCAGACTGCCTTCGTTATTCTTGGAAAGGATACACAAAACTTGTGGCCAATATTCCCTATCATTTATCCGAGGCAATAATTCTTCGGGCAATTAAGTTCGGCGTTAAAGACTGCGTTCTTATCGTGGGAGAAAAATTTAAAGAGAAGTTGGAAACTAATACTAAAATAGGACTGATTGCAAGACTCTTTTACGATGCTCGCACTTTAACCGTTATTAAAGGAAATTCATTTAACCCTCAGCCAAGAATAAACTCTTGGTTAATTCATCTTAAGAAAAAAGATGAAATTAATCCACAAGACGCAATTTTATTGACGATTTGTCTTTCAAATGGAAAGATTAAGAATGCCTTAATAGGGGAGCTTGTGCGCAAAGGTTTAACTAAAAGGGAAGCCAAGGAGAGTTTAAACAAGGTCAAGTTAAACAAATTAGCCCTTGAGAAGCCAGCTTTTAAAATAACTTCTTCTCTTTTTGGATTATTAAAAGAATCTGTTAAAGAATTGTTCAAATAAATTACTCGCTCTTCTTTTTAGATGTCACGAACGTTAAAACCACACCTTTTAAGGTGTGGCGTTCGTGAGCATCCAAAAAACTCACAAACCACACATCTCAAGACACCAAGAATTCTGACAATTGAATTCTTGGATGCGCTCAAGAATCATAGATTCTTGACGATGCTTAATATGCATTCTTGATGACCATCAAGAAATAAAATTTCTTGAGGCTTTAGTGTGTGGTAAAATCCTTAGAGTTTTTTAGATTTCTCAAGTTCCTTGTTAACCAAAGGTCCGGTAACCTTGACAAGCAAGCCAGGCAGACCAGTGCCGACAGGAACCGGCTGATTAAGGATGATGTTCTCAATTACCGAAGCAAGATCATCTTTCTTGCCCTGGATAGTGGCATTGATGAACTCCTTGTCTGGTGTTTCAAAAGCCGCACGCGCAAATACGCTTGATTTGTCCGAAACTATGCCCATACGCGTAACTCCCTTAACAATTCCTCCAGAGGTCATCGCGTCTGCAATCAAGTCTAGATGTCTAATATTGATTTCAAGTCCCTGGCTGTCAATAACCTTCTTGATTTCATTGATTATCGTCTGACGCGCGGCCTCAATTCCTAATACGTCGGCTGTCTCATAAATGTCGTTCGTGCAAGTGAGATTTTTGTCAACACCCTTGATAGTCATAACATCGCGAAGATTGCTTCCTGCAGCCAGGATGACATAGTCCTTATCGCGCTGTGCAACCACGACTTGTGAAATTCCTTTAACTCCAGAGATTGCAGTCTTCTTGATTTTCTCCTTCACTTTGTAGAGATCTCGGAAGCCTAGTTCTTCAGCACTCAAAATAACTTTCATGTCTTTTGCCTTGCACGAAAATCCTTTCTCATTCAATCGCTCAACAATAGTCTGCACGCCGGCATGCACCATCTTTAAAGAACCTGAATCAACCTCAATTTCAATCTTCTTGTTTGCAAAGTCAATCTTAATTTCCTTTGCAATCTCACGCAGTGTGGCTTCTTTGATTTTTTCAGCAATAACGCGCGAATCTTTCTCATTGTTGTACTCTTTCTCCAGATAAATTTCCATCAGGGGTGTACTTGGTTTCTTGCGCGCATCAAAGATTTCAATCAAGCGCGGCAAACCAAGGGTAACTTGCATTTCCGCAACTCCTGCTGAGTGGAATACGTTAAGAACCATCTGAGTCGAAGCCTCGCCAAAGGACTGTGCAGTTATCACTCCAACTGCTTCTCCAGGAGGCACGTGCCCTCCGAGGTGCATCTGTGCAACATCCAGACCGTCGCCACCAAACGCAAATTGTACCACATTACCAGAGGCATCACGAACAGTATAATCGTACTCAACGCGCAGGTCTTGCAACGCGCTTACCAGTCTTCTGTAAAGATACCCGGACTTCGGCGTTCTAAGCGCAGTGTCCATAAGGGCATCCCTTCCTGTTATTGCTCCAAAGAAGAACTCTGTCGGCTTTAGTCCTTCAAAGAAAGATGACTTGATGAAACCATGCGCTTCTGGTCGTAAATCGCCCTTTTCGAAGAAAGATAATGTTCTATCATTGTAACCGAAATTAATTCGCTGGTTCCACAAAATCTGCTGACCAACACAGCAACCTATTTGAGTGATGTTCAGGATGCTTCCGCCTGCTTTGGAGGCAATCATTTTACTGATGTTGCTTTCAGCAGGGAAGTTGCTCTTCACAACCGCTCCTGCTTTTGAACGCACCTCGTTCAATACTTGTGAAATTTTTAATTCTCTGGACTCTTCAATCGTCTTGCCAGGAATAGGGGCCAGCGCGCCAGCATCAGCATCGCGGATAATTTGCTCAGTCTTCTTCTCCGCCTCTTCGATAATCTGCTTCGTTAGCTCCTTGACTTTCAATGGAACGTTTAAATCTTGAAGGGAAAGCGTATATCCATGTCGGGACAAGTAACTTGTTCCGAGCGCGAAAGATTTGCGGATGCATTCAAGCGCTGCTTTCTTGCCAACGTGCTTATCAATCTCTCTCACCATCTCTCCCCCCTCGGCAGCGAACGTGAGATCCCCAATCAATTCTTTAGGAACTACGATTCTAGCATTTTTCGGCAATATCTGCGCGAATACATCAACGCCATCAATTTCCTTGTTTTTAATCGTGTTTACAATGCCTGCAGAATAAAGCAACTGATCAGCATCCGCCTTTGAGACTTTGTTTTGGCCCAAGAGGTAAGTGCCTGTTACTGCATCTGAAATCGTGCCGATAAGATTTACGTTATTTTTAGAAGAGATAATATTATTCTGCACGTCAAGCAGGATTTGCGCCTCAGCGCGAGCTTCCTCTGTCTGAGGCGAGTGGATGTTCATTTCATCTCCGTCATAATCTGCGTTATACGGGAAGGTTGCTGCGGGATGCAGTCTGAACGTTCTGTTTGGCAATACGCGCACGCGGTGGCTCATCAGGCTTTGTTTATGCAGAGAAGGATGTCTGTTGAAAAGGACAACATCTCCATCTTGCAGATGCCGTTCAATCTTGTATCCAGGAACTACTTCATTGCACAAGTCCTCTTGCAATTCAGCCGTAATGCGCTTGCGCTTTCCATCTGGTCTAATGACATAATTCGCGCCAGGATGCGCATCGCCGCGTCTAATCAGCGCTTTGATGCGCTCAATATTAGTGCTTGTTACACTCTCAGAAACCGTGATGACTGTAGCAATCTCAAGCGGAACACCAACCTCATTGATATCAATATAAGGGTCCGGCGACACGACAGTTCTTCCTGAGAAGTTGACTCTCTTGCCGGCAAGGTTCTTTCTGATGCGCCCTTCTTTGCCTTTGATGCGCTCAGTAATAGTCTTCAATGGCTGACCTGAGCGATGTCGCGCAGGAGGAATCTTAGTAATCGTATTATCAAAGTACGTCGTCACGTGATATTGCAGAAGATCCCAGAGGTCTTCGATAATAACTTCAGGAGCCCCAGCATTAAGATTCTCCCAGAGTCTTTGGTTGGCACGAATAATATCTGATAACTTATGCGTAAGATCGTCTTCACTGCGCTCGCCGCTCTCTAAAGTGATGCTCGGTCTCACGTTAACGCTCGGCACCAAAAGCTGAGATAGAATTGACCACTCAGGTCTGCACGTGCGCGCATTAACTCCAATCTTCTTGATTTCATCATCTTGGATTTTGACCAGAATCTCACGAATTTCCGTCGGGAACATGCGTCGGGTGCCCATCATGAAAGAACTCGGTTTCTCAAGTTTAATTTTCTCATGGGGTTCGCCGCAGTGCGGGCACGCTTTCTTGTCACGCGCTTTCTTTGCGCGCTCAACAGGCTTCAATGCAGCCTGTTTCTCGTCGCTCAAGAGCAGTTTACCGCACTTGAAACAGAAGCTGCGCAGGAAAAGCTCTGTGAGCGGGACATATTTGATGTGCATTACTGGTCTGGCAAGCTCAATGCTTCCGAAATAGCCCGGGCAGTCTTTCATTGTCGCGCCATCAGTTCTGCATCGCACTCCAGGGTCAATCGCGCCCAATCGCAAATCCATCAAACCGCCATCAACAGGAAATCCATCAACATCATATAGTTCAGGCGTGACAATTTTTGCCACGCTAAGTTTTTTGATAATGTCAGGACTGGCTAAATTGAACTTCAGTGATTTGACTTTTTTTCGTATGATTTCTTCCATTTTTATCTTGGGTCTTCCTTATAAATTATAAAGTCCCTTTCAGGCAGTTCTAATAGTCTCGGGTGAATCACATCATTAATACGTGCTATTAAAGGATACACAGACCCGATTTCATGGGCTATTTCCATTCTTCTTGATAGCTCATCTCTGTTTTCATCGGAGTCTATAACTCCTTCTGGAGTAACGGCTAAAAAATTGCCCCCGTATTTTCTTCTTAATTCTCTTTCATTAGTTATTACATATGCTCTGGCTGCGACCCATTCAGGAGGGGTTCTATCAATTGCTGTGATTGTTCGGTTTGTCATTTTATTTATTGCTTTTTTCTATTCCAATTATGCTGCTTTTATCAGAGCTATTTTCAGCAGGATGATAAACACTGTTTTCTTCTTTAAATTGATAGTCAGATAGTTCAGAATTTTTACATCCGTTTAGAAGCCCCGCTAATCCAACAATTCCTGCCAATGCTATTTTTTTCAGTATTTGTATTGTCATTTTTATTCGTATTTGTTCTTCAAGTCGAACGTGGTAACTATATGCATAGATAGCAGTTCGTCAATAAGCAATTTAAATGCATAGGATACCTCGATTGGCTCAACATCAGTGCTGCCAGTAATCGGGCAGTAGGTTTTATTGCGTATCCTGTCGCGTATCGCAAGGTGCCCACTCTGCGTTGCAACCCAGAGCGTGGTCTTGTCAGAGTCATAGCGCTCCTTCAATAATAGGGATGCCCCATGTGCTACAAGCGCCTGCTGTTCCATTTCTCCCAATCTAAGCGCTCCACCGCGCGACCTGCCTTCAGTTGGCTGTCTCGTCAAGAGCGCAACCTTGCCCGACGCACGAGCGTGTATTTTGTTGCTGACCATATACTTTAGTTTAAGGTAATACATGGTTCCAATGTAAATCTTAGCCTGCATTTTCCTTCCTGTCACTCCATCATACATGCTTTCCTTCCCGTCGTACCTGAAGCCCATTTCTTTCAGCATGCTTTCCAACTCATCGACAGCTATACCTGAAAACGGGGTAGCATCAACAATGCGTCCTGTCGTGGCTGCGGCCTTGCCCGCAAGCAATTCAATCAAATAACCAACTGTCATCCTGCTCGGGATGCCATGCGGATTGAACATCAGGTCAGGCTTAACACCACGCGAAGTAAATGGAATATCTCTCGGATCAGCAAGCAAGCCAACAACTCCCTTCTGCCCGTGCGGCGTCGAGAATTTGTCTCCAGGTTCAGGCACGCGTAAATCGCGCGAGCGCACTTGGGCAATTTTGTTGCCGTCGTTATCAGCAGTGATGAAGACCGCATCAACCGTTGCCTTCTCTTCCTGTCGGATAACAGTGCTTGCTTCCTTCTTTGATTGGATGCTAATGTCCTTAGCTTCAGAGAGGAACTTTGGCGGCGTTGTCTTGCCAATAACCACATCTCCAGAAACCAACTGCGCTTCCGGATAAACAATGCCGTCATCTTCAAGATATTTGTATGATGCTTCAGTGCGATACCCAGCAACATCCTTTTCAGGAACAACAATTTCATCCTTCAATCCGCCTGTGTATTGCAATTCAGTAGCTTTGTACGGTCGGAAATAAGTGCTTCTTCCCAAGCCGCGGTCAACGCTGCCCCGATTCAGCACAACCGCGTCTTCTACATTATATCCTTCAAACGGCATGATTGCAACAGTCAGATTCTGTCCAGAAGGGTAAACTTCCAGCGTGTCATACATGAAGCTCTTAACCAAAGGATGTTGTGGATAGTGCAGGATAGAAACATCTGTATCAATGCGCGCCAGATAATTTGCTGCATAAATACCAAGTGACTGTTTGAGTGTTTTACTTCCTCGGTTGAGGCGCGAAGACTGGTCATGATTTGCAAACGGCACAATAGAAGTGATAAGCCCAAACAAATCAATGCTATCTATTTCAAGATGCGTGTGTTTATCGCTGATGTCATTGGGCGTGAACGCAACAAGTGCGTCCTCTTCTTCAGCAGCATCCATGTATTCAATTACACCCTCTTTAACAAGGTCGACCCAGTTCATTTTATCCTGTTCAAGCATCAGCAGGTGTTCATCGCGTAATATGCTGGCTCCGTTCTTAACAACAATCAACGGCCTAAGCACCCGACCGATTTCAGTTGAAACACTAATGACTCCAATCTCATTCTTCGATCGAATGCCTAATTCCGGCGGAAACTCCCCATGACGCCGCGCTTCACGCACATACGCAACAAACGCATCTGCCTCGCGCGCAAACCCGATAAATCTTCCATTGAAAAATACGTCCGTCCCAGCATCATTATTCAATCCAAATGCTTCAAAGCGCTTAATAGTCTTGACTTCATCCACGTGCACGTTCGTTGAAACTCTGCTTAATATTGCTAAGTTCTTTCTCAGGCCAATTTCCGTTCCTTCAGGAGTTTCAGTTGGGCAGAAACGACCATAATGCGTAGGATGGAGCGTTCTCGCCATGAAGTTTTCCTGTTCCCCAGGAAGCATGCTCGCCACTCGCTGCAATTGTGACAAAATGGCCAAATAGTTTGTCTTGTCCATATTCTGAGTAACGCCTGTGCGTTCTCCAATCCAGCTGCCTGTTGCAATCGCGCTCTCGATACGTTGAGTAAACAGCGTAGATTTAGCAACCGTCTTAATAGAATAGAATTTCTTTCGCTTCATCACCTTCTGCAGCGAATATTGAATGTCCCTTACAAGGATGCTAAGGTTAATCCTGAACAGGTCGGCAAGCAAATCTCCTGTCAGCTTGACGCGCTTATTTGCATAATGGTCCTTGTCCGTGCGGATGTTCTTGTCAATTTTTGCATTCAGAAACTGTTTGATTAGTTTGCATAGCGTCACTGCTTTCTCCTCCCGAGCATTTTTATCAAATCCAATGTGCGGCAAAAGGAAGTCGTCAATGCGTTTCTTGGTCCTGTCAAGTATTTCCTTCTTCGTGCCCTGAATAGATGATTTTTCGGCAATAACGAGCAAAGCTTCTTCAGCATTCTGGAGCGAGGCGTACTCGTATAAATTAACAATAATGCAGTCGTCCTCTCTGCCGATGTGCTTGGCGATATCTGCTTCTTTAATCATGCCCAATGCCTTAAGCAAAACAACAGCAGGAATATTCTTTAGTCGGCTAAACGTTACTTCAAGTATACCCTCATTCGTTTCAGTGATAGTAGTGGGGATGCGATACGTTCCTCTCTGTGAAAACAATCGCAACATGAGTCCCTGCCTGCCATCTTCAATAAACGGCTGATTTGAAGCAAGATCCTCTGCCATAATCATTATGCGCTCATTGCCATTTACAATAAAATATCCTCCCGGGTCCATCGGGTCGATATAATGTTCAATCAGCTGCTCGCGGTTCATGTTGTTCGTGTTACAGGTAGCACTTCTCACCATAATGGGAATGCGTCCGATTTCTACTTCGCCGCTGTCCGCCTGTTCGCCATAACGCGCGCTCAACTCAATAAACACGGGTGCAGAATAAGTTAAGCTTCGCAGGCGCGCTTCTGTAGGCGTTATCTGGCTGACGCTCCCGTCTGCTTCAATAACGTCCGGCTTTCCGATGCGGATCTTGCCCAGAGTCACATCAACGTCTTCTTTAGTTGTCTGGTCATTTACTTCATTCACAATAGATTGCATGCGCGCACTGACAAAATCGTTAAAACTGCGGATGTTAGATTCTACGAGAGAGTGCTGTTCCAGATACTTCTTGATAAGCAGGTGTTTAGTGTTCATATTACGACCCGATAGTACGCGCGAAGCTTTCCTTCGACAGAACGTTCGATTTTAATGACATCTCCGCGCTGGAATCCTTCCGGCAACGCAGAATCGGTTGATTTTATCTTCGGCAATTGCGAAACAGAAATATTAAACGCGACAAGTAGCTCTTTTAGTTCATCTAATTTCAATTTTGAGTGTTTGGGCTGTAGCGCATGCATCGTCGACAGAGTAATCCGTAACCAGGAAGTAATTATTCTCTGTAAAGTGCCTTTTTAAACCTTCCGACTTTTTAAATTTTGCAATTTCTTTAGAGAAGTTTGAATTAATCAATTTGCAAAATTTGCAGCCTCTAAAAAGGCAAGATTTTGCCGTTTCAAACTTATCTTAGAGAACTTTGAGCAATTTTGCAAAGTTCTCTTTATAATAATTGTCAGGGTCGGGTGCATAGATGAACAATTAGAATTCAAACTTCAAAACAGTCTTAATAAACGTCTCGATTTCAACAATCCGCTCTTTATTGAGCGAGACTTGCAACCCATACGATGTGGACTTCGCAACAAGAAGCCCTGCTTTAACAAGTTCGTGCGCAGCTTTCTTTACGTCCTTTCCTAGGTGAGAAGGAAAACCCCTTGTTAACGTATCAAAATGCGTATGAACTCCTCCAATAACCTTCTTTTTTCGTAAATGATAGAGAAGTCGCGCTTTAATCGTTTCGACAGAAAACTCCACGCCCTAAAGTACACACGACAATATTTAAATGTTTCTAAGATAGAAATATAAAAACATGAAGGGAAACATTTAAATAAGAGACTATGCAGTTTAGTCTATGAATGCCACAAACGGTCTCGACAATAACAGTATCTTTGTAGAAGTACTGGGCGGAAGCCCTATCATAAAAGTCTTGGACTTCCTTATTACGTTTGCTGATTTTGATTACCCGCTAACTGAAATAGCGCGCAACTCGGGTGTAAGTTACTCAACCCTTCAAATATTCTGGGACAAACTTGTGAGAAACAATATTGTCATTAAAACGCGCCGCGTAGGCAAATCAGACCTCTACAAGTTAAACACAAAAAACCCAGCAGTCAAACAACTTATCCAATTAGATTGGAATTTGGTCAAAGGCACCCAGCAAGAAATAGTAGTATAACTCTTAATGAAAATCGTTACGAAACAGTATGATTCTAAGGGTAAATTACATGTACTGCGCAGGGGCGAGAAACCCAAGGGCCCAATCATTAGGTTTACACAATTACGCAATAAAACATGGCATCCATGCTGTGATTTTCATGGAACA
>JBBSYO010000067.1:0-3004 GCA_038045185.1 Nanobdellota archaeon
TTATTATAAAATATTTTTACTTAATTATTTTTTTTGAGTCCAATAACTCCCGCTTACGTTACAATCTATCTTACAAGCTAATCAACTGCACACTTGTGCCTTCGACATGGGAGAAATTGCGTGCTGCAAGATACGTAACACCCTTTTCTCCGCACGCAGAAATAAGTGACGACGTTGCAGACCCATCAATGATGATTGCTTTGACAGGCGTGTCGGAGTGCATCAGCGAACCTAACGCAGATGTAGCTCCAACTGTTTGAATAATATTGAAAGATGCGTCAACAAAAATGGCTTTCTTGTTGTCTTTTATCTCAGCGTAGAGTTCCCTGACTTTTTTTTTAACTTCCTCGCGTGACAGCTCTGCTACCGGCGCACTTTCAGCAGGCGTGTGTTCATCATCTCCGTTTCTTCCCAATCTTCTCATAAATTCCTGGGCAGGCCATCGCTTGCGCAGACTTATAAGAATTTCCTTGCCCTGCAGTTCTTCAACTTCCTTTCCATCGGGCGCAACCGCAACATATGCAATATTTGCATTGGCAATAACATTCTTGGCAATGAGCTTTCCCCCGCGGTCGCCGTCCACAAACAGAGTCAATTCCTTTTCTTCGCCCAAGCGCGCGATATCCTTGGACAATTTTGCACCACTCATGCCAATAACATTAAACACGCGATTCTTAATAAGATTCACAACGTCTGCCCGCCCTTCAACTACAACTATTTCCTCTCCGGATAAGTCTCCACACGGCAATTTATCATCACCGTATTCTCCAATTCGCGCCACGCGAGATTCCTCACGAACACTCTTGGCCATGTCTCCGTCAGAACTGTCGAGACCTTCAAGCAGTTTCCGTGCGCGCTCAACAATGTAGTCGCGTTTGCTCCCGCGAACATCTTCAATCTTGCTCACTTCAATCTTGGCCTCGGTTGGCCCGATACGGTCTATTGTCTCAAGCGTAGCCGCAATAATCGTTGTCTCTGATTTATCTAACGCGCTTGGCACACGAATCTCACCCACCGACTTGCCATCAACAACACTAAGGTCAACTTCAATACGACCAATCTTGCCTTCCTTTTGCAATTCACGCATTTCCAAATCAGAACCAAGCAAACCTTCAGTCTGTCCGAAGATAGCCCCAATCACATCGGGTTTTTCAACAGGTCCCTGAGCGCTGAAGCTAGCATAAATCATGTATTTTATTGATACTGGGCTTACTTTTGCCATTGTGTTTGTTGCTTAACTGAGAAAGATAGATACCGTTCCACGCGGAAATTCCCGCGTAACCAGTGAGCATGATATGCTGAACTAATCTTTACCAGCACTAAGTGATAAATGTACTCTAGTGATATGATATTTAAATGTTTCTCTTTTCAAATTTTATGTGCAAACAAGAAAGCATGAACTGGCTCCCGTCAGCCCTTTTTATACTTTACTGCGCATCAGGAACACCGACGGAAAACGCGGAAACATTTATAAAGAACGACGTGCCAGTGGGATTAGAAAAAAGATGGTGATTCCGCCTAAAATAGTTGAGCCAGAGGTAATGTCGGTTGCCGAGGCTGACGAAAGTGAAGTTGATATCGACGAGCTTACCGAAGGACAAGAATCTTCCTTCGCAGACTAATTCAAGATTTTTTCCATAGACATTAACAAACAAATTAATATCTCGTCTGGTCAGTGCCGCCGACATGACCGTCGCGCAGCTTGTAGAAATCTCGGATATTGCCGAGTTTCTGATACAAACTAAGCAGTTGCTCTTGCGCTTCTTTCTTCTCTTGCGGATTGAGTTCAAGCGTCATTAATTTTTCATACGCCTTCTTTGCGTGGTTGCGTTTGTCTGCCTTTGCAAACGCGCGCGCCAGTGTGAAATAATATCCTTTCAGCAGCACCTTCAGTTCAGGCCTCTCGCGGTCAGTTGCCAACGCCAGTGTCTGAGCGAAAATAGTATCTCCCTCCTGGTAATTTCCGCCGCGCACATGCAACTCAACGGATTTCATGAAATCAGTAATCTTTCCCTTGAAAGTCGTATTAATTTCCGCCGCATTCTTCATAAGTTTGCCTGCCTCAAGATACATCGAGCGCGACTCGTAGAGTTTTGATAGCTCAAGCAAAACAAATTTACGCGTCTCAAAATCCAGTCCAGATGAAAGAGCGCGGCACAGATAATCAATTTTAACATAGTCGCCCATTTTAGCCAACTTGGTTTGAATATCTTGTTTTGTCCTCTCTTGTATTGTCATCTTTTTCTATGAACACACGTAGTCATTTCTTTTTAAGCATTATGGTGTTGCGCTGGGAACCTAATAGAAAAATCAGATTCTTATTAATAAAGAATCACAGTATTTTTTCAGGAGAGGGTAACAGTTTAGTTACAATATAATCGTCTATTCTTCGAGCAAGTTCAGGTATTTCTTGCCCATGTTCACTTGCTGAAGGTAGCGCTTCATATAAAGACTTCAATGGGTTAGAGGCTCTCTCTGGTCTTATTGACCGCTTCGGTACCAATTCACCCTCTTCTCTGGAAGCTTTGCAAACCTGTTCGATAGTTCTACTAATAACATCAACATCATCGAGATTATCTATTATAAATTGATTGTTAAATCGTCGCACTACTTCCTCTATTTCACCAGCTGAATAATTACCCTGTCCCATTTTTGCGCTCGCATATTCTAATATTATCCATGGTACAATTAACTTTGATTCCAAAGCTTGCCACCTTATTTGTTGTGAAGAATTAAGACCCCTTTCTAAAATAGCAGTTATTCTCCCATATTGTACTATAGTTAAATCGGCGGCTGTGAACCCATGTACAAGAGGAGTTACAAAATATACTCTATCTCTTTCATTTCTTGCTGATTCCATGGCTTCAAGGGCGGTCGCGACTATGTCTTCTGTTGCATTTTTTGGTAGTCTATCGAGTAGGGACCGATCTTCTGCTTTACTGTGAGGAAGAGAAAAATCAAAAGTGAGTGGATCTATTTGAGCATGGTGCATAAATCTTCTTGA
>JBBSYO010000068.1:0-11108 GCA_038045185.1 Nanobdellota archaeon
GTTTCCCTGTTGAATTCCATGATTGCTATGCGTGCTTGCATCAAGCGGACTGCCTATTTCCGCTAAAACCAAGAGAACCATAAGCATTCTCGTCTTCACCGTTACAGCTTATGTCATAGTCTCCATAATCATCATCAGTAGTAAGGTCGTAACATTCAGAGTCGTCACCATCAGTATCAAAACTTCCGATATATTCAAATTTGTAGCACTTATTTGGCGCGGGAGTGAAAGAAGGTCCTGCGTCGCTTTCATCATGGTCGTCATCGTTCCATTGCGGGTCCTGCGCAACGCCTGACCGCACGAGATTTCCAGAGCCGGAACAGGTAACCTGCGCGCAAGCGCGTGTGCACCCATTAGAATCACAATTGAAGCCTGTTTCATCATATCCGCTCGGACAATATTCTGGAACGCACGACGAACGCAATTCGTTGAATGAAATCTCGCTTGGTATATTCAATGAATCTGCTTCCCACGAATTGCCCCTGTTAAGAAGCGCGCGACGCAAAATATTAGTGCCAGACACAATCTGCAGAACGTCCACGCGTGTATCTCCATTTATGTCAACGAAACGAATTCCCTGATCACCGCCGTATTGGTCAACAAACCCCCCAGAGACGAGTCCATTCAAACTGTTTCTTCCAGGTGAAGCCCATCCATTTCCAACACCATCCCACTGCTCGACAGCATTACTATTAGCGGCGCGTATTATGTCTGTAAACCCGTCTCCTGTAACATCCACAAGGCGAACTCCCTGATCACGCGTCGTGCCAAATGAAACACCAGAAGGCAGAGCGAGGTTTCCTTGTTCAACCCATCCTCCTCCAACAGCAGCATAACTGAATCGGGTCGCAGGAAGCGATAGTATTCCATCGCTTCCAATCAATCGTATACTCTCCAGAAAAGAGCGCGTTTCAAGAGGCACGTAGGAAAGTTCGTAGCTCCGCACGAGATTTCCTCTATGTGTGATTTCAATTTGCCCAAGTAGTGGAGGTTCGCGCATCTCACTTCCCTGACTATAAAAAGAACGCTGATTCTGGCTCGAATTTGAATAAATAAACCTCACAAGATTAAGACCGTCAGCATAGCGAATTTCAAGCGGATAAGAAACTGCTCCAGAATCATAATACACATAATCCATCACATTCCCATGGCTGTCCTCAACGCGGTCAAGATTCCATCGCACAGCGTAAGGTTCAAGCGTGGAAACAATTTCACTCGTATTCGTAAAGCCAAAGCGATAGCTTGTTCCATCCTTGGTTTTAACAAGCCAGTACTCACCGCGCTCATTCGCGCCTCCGCTTACTTTCTTAATCCATAAAAAACTTTCATGTTTAGTGTGATATCTATCTTCAGAAGTCACATACAAAAGCTCGTCCTGCGTGCCTTCAAAGCTTATACGATAACTGTCATCGGCTGTGTTTGAACGAGTATAGTTCACATCACGCGTAATTGATGGAATTGGCAGATTCCAACCGCTTCCTACTATATCCTGCGCTCCGAGCGTCGCATGATGATTGTAATAAAGAACAAGCGCGGGCGCAATATTGTTTACACCCTTAGGCACTTCGATAGGATAACTATAAGATGCAGCGCCTGTAAATAAATCAGTCTTGTATTCCTCTCCCTTGAGCTTCAAGATTGGCGTGTCTTTGGGTACAATTGGCGAAGTGAGTAATGGAGGTCCTGAATCCCGAGGGTCATAACCGGATTTTTGCCCGCTTTTATCGTCGCCTCTATAAAAAGATTCGAAACTGAAAGACGAAAGCTCATCTTCTCTGTTTAACAACCAAGGAGCATTTATTTCTTCTTCGCTCGGGTCGTCAACTTCGCCATCAAAAAGAATATCTGTATTTTTATCGTCACTTTTAAGAATAGGACTCAAAAGTTCAGGCTCTTGCGCATAAACGCCAAAACTGCTCCCCAGATTTATCACAATGAGGAATAACGCGAGCATTCTGATTAAGATATTTTGTTTTGTCATTTATCAAAATAACCTCTTTTTCTGTAAACAACATAAGCAAGAAATGCATAAAATAAGGCAATTAGGATAGAAGCCAAAATAAGGAAAACAGACATGAATCCCTGCGATTCTGGCGGAAATAAGGCTAAAGAGGCAGGCAGATAGAATAAGCCAAGGAAATTTCCGATAATAAGAATTGCCATAAGTCCAATAAAGTATTTCCCTGCGTTCCTGTGCTTAAACAAGAACAGGCAAATCAGCACAACAAACATCAGCAATATGAATGCATCAATGAAATAATTCACATACGCGAGCATATCTCCCAAAACAGAGGCGTTTCTCTCCAGTCTGTTTATATCGAACAGTTTTAGAAAAATCCGAAATATCATAAAACCCATCCACACAGTAATCAGCGTCAAAGACAGGGGCTTCTTTCTATGTGCCTTGAGATGTTCATGCCGAGATTGTTTTATGTTGTTTTCTTTATTTTTCATTTTTTCTTACTTTGTATTTATATACCTGTTTTAATTTATCGCAAATAGATGTAATTACAGTAAGCAGTGCTTGTTCTTTACGACTTTGGTCACAAAAGATAGCAAATTCTATATTTTTTAGATCATTCTTTTTTTGATAAAAAGAAGAATGTAAAGCAAAGGAGAAAAAATCCTCTATAATTTTATATTTACTTTTAGGAAAGGAATATAAAATAAAAACAATATTATTTGTATCTATCCATT
The DNA here is from genome assembly GCA_038045185.1 of Nanobdellota archaeon. GTDB lineage: Archaea > Nanobdellota > Nanobdellia > Pacearchaeales > GW2011-AR1 > JBBSZK01. Next base: position 2,698 of record JBBSYO010000068.1, read on the forward strand.
CGAGATCTTCTAAACATTCCTGTACTGCATGCCAATTATACCCAAAATAAGAGGGAAATTTCAGCTTTCTTGCGAGGTAAATAAATAAGTCTTGCTCGGAATTTAATTTTTTAAAATCTAACTCGATAATCTTATAGTCTTCTTCAAGATAGCGCTTCTTTACTTCTGGATATTCTTCTTTAAAATAGACATTTAGAACCCCCATTTTATTTTCCTCCACTTTATTTCCTTCCATTTTATCCTCCAAAAAATTCTTTAATTTAGACAATTTCTCTTTAGACAATTTTCTTAGTGTATCCTCATTGATATCTGTTTTAGAATCAAACAGTTTAGGATTGCTGCAATAAACATCACAATCAGAAAAAAGCTCGTCCAATAAGTTTTCAACTTCATGCTCGTACATTATATTGCTGTCTCTCGACTCATTCCATCTACGAATGTACTCTTTTTCGTAATAAGCTCCAGTAATTTTATGGTTACAAAAATCTTCGATAAGAGTTATAGTCGTCGCTAACCAACTTTTTTTTGTTGTCATCTTACATTGCGCCTCCTCAAGAGGTTTTTAACTTGCTCTCGCTTTAATTTCCAAGCGCTAACGAATTTATTGCGGGCATCGACAAAAACCCACTGTTTCGTCAGTGAATTAAAGAAATGTGTTCCCCCTGCTCCTCCACTAGTACCCTCTCCTCCTCTGAATGTTCCTGTAATCTGTGATGTATCCTTAGAATTTATGTGGCCTATAAGGGCGTTTTTAAATTTAATGGCATTTTCATTGTTGTAGTTACCTTCAACACCAAAATTCTTGGCGTGCTTAAATTTCTTTTGAACTTGCTGTTCCGAAAAAATAATTTTGTCTGCGCTTGTGGCGCCTTCACTCACATCTCTTGCTGTACGTATCCCGCTACTTGCACCTTTAATCTCGCTCGCAACCTTCCCCCCCTTCCCCATCTTGCCCGCAACTCTAACTGCATCACCAGCCTTATCCGCAGCGCGAACAGCCATTCCAAGCCCAGTTGCCCCAGGAAGTGCGAGCCCGGCAAAATCAGCACCCAAAGAAATCCAATTAGTTCTGCTGTTTGGATTTTTTATCAGCATATAAGCGTCATAAGCTAAGAAACCGACGTCTAAGAAGGATTCAATGTAGTTCCCGCTTTTGTCAACATACTTCTGCGGATTATTGCGTGCATAAGCATAGCGGTTAAGCTGCTGCGGGTCGTAGATATCTGCGAGCAAACTATCAGGCTGGGTAAAATGCATGATTCCTGGAGCATAATACCGAGCACCATAATACATCAACCCGCTCTCTACATCAAGTTCTTGACCTGTAAACAAATAACGGCTTGAAATATTTCCTTCAGCGCCTTCCCCTATAACTTCGCCAAACGGCTCATAATCTACATCTTCCACAACCGTGCCGTTGGCATCAGTTACCACATCAGTGCTGCCAAGATGGTCTGGATGATAGTAAAAACGCACACCGTTTGCATCCTCGCGCGCAACAAGCGCCAAAGCATCATAGTAATAAACTTCGTCAGTCGTTCCGCTCGCGTTGCTCGTGCGCACAAACGACTTGTCAGGATAATAAGTAATTTCTGCTTGTCCTTCCGATGGATAGAACGTCTTCATCACACGCTCGCCATCAGGTCCATACACGAATTCAAGCGCGATGCGCCCGTTGGCATTACCTTCACGCACACGAGAAAGCTGATTAAAACCATTATAATCATAAGAATAAGTCGCGTCCTGTATCAGATTGCCATTCGCGTCATACGAAAAATCATAGGAAACAGCAGACACTGAAAACACGCTCAAGACAAGTAAAACACAGATAAACAGCGCATACAGAATATTAGGCTGCCTCCGTTTCCGAGCAATCCGAAGTCTGGGGTGCATGAATACAAAGCCAGTATCTACTATTTAACATTTTCTATAGAGGACTTTGAATAACCCTCACTTTCGCTCTGTTTCAAAGTCCTTCTTAGAGGGTTTTGGCAGATTTCAGGGGTTTGTCAAGAACCATCAGTCACAGACTAGTGGCATAGTAAATGCCACATTCAGTGTGGTTCTTGAGCACCTCAGAATTCCACGAGCGGTTAAACCACTCGTCATAGACGAGTGGAATTCTGAAGTTTCAAAACCTTCTATAAGCCATTCATCGTCTCACAAACTGCAATTCATACAACTTTATGGATAACTGCGTGATTTATAGCCAGTATAGTCGCAGTTTTCCAGATAGAGAACTGCAAAATAAATGAAGCCTGAGCCATGCAGTTCCCTATAATAATTTTTCGGGCAGGAACACAGTTAAAACAAATCTTGGGTTAAATGCTATTTCTGAAATAGGTGTAACGTTGACTATACACCTCACTTCCAAAACTCAAAGAGAATTGTGCCTGAATAATTCCCTGCTTCTGCATTTGAAGGAACAGCTAAAACGAACGGAACTTCGTAACGCGCGCCAGGTGAAATAATAAAAGTCGCGTTTGGAGCAAAAACGTAAGAGGTAATTGTTTTATTAATAAAAACACGCACAGTAATAGGGAAGGCATAGGGATTGTCCACAAAAACCCCACGGTGAAGAGACGTACCCGGCACAGCGCGCCCGAAAGTTAGGGCACTGTCGTTTATTTCTATGCCTATCTTATCTCCTATCATAAAACGCACAGGCAAAATACGGGAGTCAAATGGGCGGTGCTGAATCAAATAAAAAGAAAGCGCGAGTAAAATGAGGCACGCAAAAAAAAGCGAGAATAGCAGGAAACGGGAATGCTTAAAGTTTTTCATCTGCGCACCGCCACTCGTTTAGTGTTAAGCGCGCGCCGCATCCGCAGTATAATGAATACCAGAACAAGCACGACAAGTGCAAAGACTGCCACTATAGCGACCACAGTGTAATTAACAACGCGCTTGAAATGAAGCTCAACAATCTTTTCAGTAACAGCCCCCTCATAAGAGAGTATAATCCGTGCCGGAAAAGGATCGTCAGTAATGCCTGTAGTGTCAAAAAAGCCTGTCAGGCGCGAGCGTTCAAAGGGCTTTAAGCTAATAGACGGCGTAAGCAAAGATATATCTGTTCCAGGAATAGTTACGTTGGCAAAAACATTTGAAATGGGGCTGTTCCACGCGCTTTCAACATCAATTTCAAACCTATTGATTTTATCTCGGTCAAACCAGTCAGAATTATTAACAATATCAACAAAAAGCGTGCCTATGCGGAAGTTCGCTTCAGCCTGCGCAGTTTTGCCGCCATAGCTAATTAGCGCCGCGGCAGTATAGCTCCCCGGACGATAAGACGCCGTGTCTAGAATCTTAGAAACTTGTTTTGATTCTGTTGGAGCAAGTAAAATAGTATCAAGCACGAGCGTCTCAATTGTTTTGTTATTCTGAAGAATATCAACAGAAGTAAAAACATTGACTGTTTCCTTGCCTCGATTAGTATAAGTTGCTTTAATTGGAACAGGTTCTCCCTGATTAACATCTGTAGCTTCCAAAGAGCTTTCAATATACACCCCGGGATATGGAACATGAACCACAATCGTGCCCTGTGCCTCTCCGCTAATGCCCATGCCCTGCGTAGAAACTATTTCGCGAGCCACAACAGCCAGATAATGCGGTCCTGGCCGTTCAATTGCATTCGGAAGCGAGAGATATGCAATAACCGTTCCTGTCCCAATGATTGATGACTCGCTTAAGCTGACATATTCAGCAAGATCTCCCTTGACTGAAATCTCGCTCCGCGAATCAGGCGTACCGAAAAAAGTGAATGAAAAAGCGAGTTTCGCGCCAGGAGTAAAATCAGCCCCATACTGCGGAGGGCTGACGCCTGAAGCAGATACTGCAGGAAAAAACAAAATAATAAAAAATAAGAATGCAAACCACTCTCGCTTTTCCATAACTATCTTAACAAAAAACACTTTTTATAAGTTTCGAAAGCAATTTGGCACTTTTTGGACTAAACTTACCTTTATTGCTTGTTCCAATATTAAATTTGTTTCAGTGATTATGGCTTATAGAGAATTTACTTGATTATGTTACAAGTTATATTCAAATTATTTAGACAGAGAATTAAGAACAAATACAACTCAATTATCTTAATTCTCTGTATCTTCGACAAATATTAATTGTGAAATATTTAGCGATTGATAGAAGTTGGTTATCTTGCAATAATTTTGAGGATTCTATTGAGGAGTCATTTATAAAATTTTTATTATTAATGCGCCAATCATGATTTCTAACTACGTGCACGGTCCGGGCGCCAAGCAATAAAGCACAGTAAACGCATCAGACAATGTACCATTGAGGGCATCATATGGGATAGATAAATGAACGCCTATGCGAATAGCATCAGACGCATCAAGAAATTGGAAGCGTCCGCAAATCGGCGTTCCAGGAGAAGTTATGTTAACATTAGTGAAAAAACCTAATGGGACAAGCCCTCCTGTTGCAGCATTTGTCGTGTTGTCTGTGCCGCCAGTAGAATTCAGGCAACTGTTTGCTTCAAAGTTAGTAACATTAAACATATAATACGGAGATGTGCCTGCAAAAAGCGTTGCTGCGGTTCTAGCAGTCATAACATTCACAGTTGCGTTCACGTTCCCTAAATTCTCCAGAACAAATCCTGCAGAACCGTTCGCATCGGTAATAGCCCATGTTCCCCCAGTAGCTGTAATTGAGCCGCCAAGAGCAGTTGTAAGATTAGCGCGGGTTACGCCTGCGGCAAATGTTCCAGAACCCCATTGTATAGTTGCGTTTGTGAAGTTCAGGCTTAAAAGTGTGCTGACAGTAAGATTAACAGTAGCGTTTGCCTGCGAGGCAAATCCTGTAATAATTCCTTCCTTAAAAGATGCTGCTGAATAATATGTGAATCCTGCTGAAAGCAAAGCTGAAATAGCGGCAAACGCAGCGATGAAAAGAATAATATTCTCTGATTTCATGGTGCGCCACCAGAAGCTGGAGGATTAACCGTCAGCCCTATATTGCCGCTCGGCGTGCCTCCCGAAGAACTCGGAGATGGCTGGACAAACTGATAGCCAGAGCGAAACTCGCTCCGCATGTTCAGGGTTACAGCAAGCGAAGCAACAGAAAATATCAGCGTTATGATTAGAAGGATTATAAGAAGATTGTGGGACTTTTGTTCTGCAACCACCATTTTTAACAAAGATAATATTATAAGGACGTATTTAAACATTTCTGAAAGCGAATAGTTATATTGAAAAGGCGATTGAATGGTTAAAAGACCAAAATATCTTTGTTAGAATTTTTGGGTTGAATGCCTCCCAGCTTGCTGTGTCGTAAAAATTCTAATCAGAAAATCGTGAATCAGAAATTTCAACGATTTTCTTTATTTCTTGATGGTCGTCAAGAATGCATATTAAGCATTCTTGAGATGTGTAGTTTGTGTGAACTCATCAAAAAGTCCTTGAGTTGTGTGGGGCTCATCAAAACTTTTGGACAAGAAAAATATAATTGAGAGAATTTTCTACAATAAAAGAGGTAATTACGTGCAAGGTCCAGGCGCTAAGCAATAAGTCATAGTGAATGTATCAGTAAGAGTGCCGTTAAAGCCATCATAAGGAAGAGAAAGGTGTACACCAACACGAATACCGTCAAATGTGTCAATGAAATTAAATCTGCCGCAAATCGGCGTTCCAGGACTTGTAGTATTCACGTCAGTCCAAACATCCAAAGCAATAAGCCCGCCGTTTCCACCGGCTGTCGTGCCCCCTGTATTGTTGAGGCAACTGGGCGCGTTAGTTGCATTCATAACTGAAACGTTAAACTGATATACCGGAGACGTTCCTCCCAAAAACGTTGCCGCAGTTTTGCCTGTCATAAGATTCAAAGTCGCATTCACACTTCCAACATTTTCAAGTATAAATCCATAGGGGCCGTTAGCAACCAAAGTGATAACCCATGTACCTCCAACTGCATTAACTGAACCAGCACCAGTTTTCACAGTAGTTAAGTTGGCGCGTGTTGAACCTGCGTTAAATGTTCCAGAACCCCAATCAATCTTCGCAGTCGTAAAGTTTAAGCTTAAAAGTGTGCTGATAGTAAGATTAACAGTAGCGTTTGCCTGCGAGGCAAAGCCAGTAATCATTCCTTCTTTAAAAGAACTCGCTGAATAATATGTGAATCCTGCTGAAAGCAAAGCTGAAATAGCGGCAAACGCAGCGATGAAAAGAATAATATTCTCTGATTTCATGGTGCGCCACCAGAAGCTGGAGGATTAACCGTCAGCCCTATATTACCGCTCGGTGTGCCGCCAGAAGAACTTGGAGAAGGCTGGACAAACTGGTAGCCGGAACGGAATTCGCTTCGCATGTTCAGGGTTACAGCAAGCGACGCAACAGAAAATATCAGAGTTATTATTAGAAGGATTATAAGAAGATTGTGGGACTTTTGTTCTGCAACCACCATTTTTAACAAATTTTATAACTAAGCGATGTATTTAAATATGTCTAAATAACACTTAAATTATGAGAAACAAAACAAAATCACAATGAAAAATATGAAAGGATTCACGTTAACAGAATTGCTTATGTCAATGGGAATTATTTCGCTTCTTGTTGGCATTTCCATTCCAGCTCTGGGAAGAGCAAGAGAAAGCGGAAGAAACGCATCATGCCAAGGCAATTTAAGGAATTGGGGCATCGCTTACAATCTTGCCCACAAGGAACTTACAATAAATTCAAAACCCTATCGACGATGGACAAGCCCGCAAGAAATGCTTGGAGAACTCATGAATAGCGCACCTCCAAGCGTTATGATTGGAGGAACTGCCTATGAAAAGAAGAAACCATGGTGGTGTGTGTCAGATAACCGAGAATCGCGGGGTGTCAATTTCCACGGGGGAATTTCTTACTATCCAGGCACATTTCTTCGCATATATCAAGGCGGAATAAGGAACGAAATTATAAGAGAACAAGACCCTGCAAGAGAAAGCATAAGTTTTGATGTAGAAAACTTCCATAGCGGTTCAAGAAATCAGGTATATAGTGACGGTTCCGTAGGACGCGGAGCGCGGCGCGAAGGTTATAATAATAGATAATTTTGGCAAGGCGTTTGCATATTGCTTGAATGCTGCTTAAATATTTTTAGAGAAAATCAAAAAAACTCTGAGGAGTTTACCACACACTAAAGCCTCAAGAAATTTTATTAGAATTTTTGGGTTGAATGCCTCCCAGCTTGCTGTGTCGTAAAAATTCTAATCAGAAAATCGTGAATCAGAAATTTCAACGATTTTCTTTATTTCTTGATGGTCGTCAAGAATGCATATTAAGCATTCTTGAGATGTGTAGTTTGTGTGAACTCATCAAAAAGTCCTTGAGTTGTGTGGGGCTCATCAAAACTTTTGGACAAGAAAAATATAATTGAGAGAATTTTCTACAATAAAAGAGGTAATTACGTGCAAGGTCCAGGCGCTAAGCAATAAGTCATAGTGAATGTATCAGTAAGAGTGCCGTTGAAACCATCATACGGAAGAGATAAATGAACATCTACGCGAATAGAATCAGCATTATCAAGAAATTGGAAGCGTCCGCAAATCGGCGTTCCGGGAGAAGTTATGTTAACATCGGTAAATACTCCTGTGCTAATAAGCCCACCGTTCGAGAAAGACGGACCGTTTGGTGTCGTACCGCCAGTATTATTCAGGCAGCTGCTTGCTTCAATGCTAGTAATGTTAAACTGATAAAACGGAGAAGTGCCTCCTAAAAACGTTGCCGCAGTTTTGCCCGCCATAAGATTCAAAGTTGCGTTCACACTGCCCACATTTTCAAGAACAAAACCCTTCGAACCATTAGCCGCAGTTGTGATAGACCACGTGCCTCCAATTGCATTAGCCAGTCCATCCTCATAATCAGCAGTCGTAAGGTTGGCGCGCGTTGAACCTGCGTTGAATGTTCCAGAACCCCAATCAATCTTCGCAGTTGTAAAGTTTATGCTCAAGAGAGTACTAATAGTAATATTAACTGTAGCATTTGCCTGCGAGGCAAAGCCAGTAATCATTCCTTCTTTAAAAGAACTCGCTGAATAATATGTAAATCCTGCTGAAAGCAAAGCTGAAAGCGCGGCAAATGCAGCGATAAAAATAATAACTTTGTCTGGCTTCATGGCGCGCCTCCAGAAGCAAGAACAGGCGAATTAACAGTCAATCCTAAATTACCGCTCGGTGTGCCGCCAGAAGAACTTGGAGACGGCTGGACAAACTGGTAGCCGGAACGGAATTCGCTTCGCATATTCAGGGTTACAGCGAGCGAAGCAACAGAAAATATCAGAGTTATTATTAGAAGGATTATAAGAAGATTGTGGGACTTTTGTTCTGCAACCACCATTTTTAACAAATTTTATAACTACAGTATCTCCGAATAAGATTTAGTACTATAAAATTACTTCGTAAGTCTTATATA
>JBBSYO010000069.1:0-9632 GCA_038045185.1 Nanobdellota archaeon
ATTATTCCCCTCGCTTCCCGCTATTGAGCCGTTCTACCTTGAGGCGCGCGAGTATCTTCCTGCCTTCAGCAGTCTTATCCAAGCGAGCATAAAAATCACTGGATTTCTCATATGTGGCATTTATCAGCATATCAACTGGTTTCTTCCATTTCTCTCTCGGATTGTCCCGTACAAACTCCGCCCATTCCTCAACAGTTTCCATGTGTAGTTTATCTCTCATTGTTTCAGCCTAAGTTTTCGTATCTTCGTCTTTATTTCTTCAATAAAACTCTCATCCAGTTCATCTTTATAAATAATTCGCAAATGCCGAGCGTCTTCCATATCCTTGGGGCTTTTCAATAATTCTTCCTTAAATGCAATATTAAACTCAATGGAAGAAAACCAGATGTCGAGTCCTGTAAAATCCAACTTTTTCCTCGTAGCCATTTGTAACGTATCAAGCTCGTCTTTTACAAATTTAACTTCCATCTCAGGAGGGAAAAATTGGTCGTTATCAGTATAACGCACGCCGTCTCCGTTATTAAGATAATCGTAAACATCTTCTACTTTAGAAGACTGCATGCAATGAAAACCTTCTTCAATTAAATCGTTGTGAAAAGAAATAAACTCAGGTTTAGGCATTCGTTCAATAATCATGTCAATATCTTCGGTAGTTCTTCTCCTGCCGTGAGAAATAGCAACAAATCCCGAAACAACAATGTATCTAACATGCCTTTCAGCTATGGCGCAAAACTTCAATGCAAAAGCATCAAGGATATTTCTATCGCCAACCCTCCTATCTGCTACGCGACTATCGACCATCAGCAAAAAAGACAACATAACTATATAGTTTTTTCTATGGATAATTCTGTGATTAGTCTATTGTTTTCAGAATTGTCCATTAGAGAATTGTGAACAGATAGTATTCCAATTATCAGAATTCTCTCTAAAACAGCTTCTTCTGGCTCGTTTCATTCTTTATTTTAACAAGCTTCTCAAGTTGTTTCTCCACGCGCTCAAGAGAGAAATCATGTTCTTTAACCAGAATCCACTTAATCTTCTCAACATTAAGTTTGGGAAATTTCAACTCAATATGCGTCACATTCGGCTTCTTGAACATCTCAAAAATCACGCGCCAGTCAAAATCCTGTGAGCCATAACGTTCCTGAGCTTCTTCAAATATCGCAACAGGATAGCGATGCGCCCTAACCAAAGCCAGCGCCTTCTTCGGACCAATACCGCGCACACCCCCTGCATTAAAATCAGTTCCGACAAGAATAGCTAAACAAATTAGCTGGTCTCCATCAACTCCAAGCTCCTGCAAGGTGCGCTCATATTCAATAACTTCAGGAGAAATGTACACAAAGTCGCCGTTTGAGAGTTTTCTCTTTTTCGCCAAAGTCAGATTCTGAATCATGCGCGCCCCGCAAACGAGCGAATCATAATCCTGCGAGCCAACAGCGTACGCCTCTCCGCGCCTAACAAGCGAAGCCGCCTGCATTTCCCCTTCGCCAGGCGCCTGCACAACGCACACGCCCATCGCTTCAAGCAATTCCTTAGACTCAGCAATCATTTCACTATTAAGTTTCATAAAACCCCTTGAGTAGCGGCCCATCTGCTCAATATCACCTTCATCGCGAGCCTCTTCATAGCGTTCGCGCATCACATCCTTAACCGCATCACGTTTCTCGTGCGTCTTGCCTTTGAGTTCGTGATACTCTCCATCAAAAACATAAACAAGCTTAATGCCTTCGTCAAGCAACGCAATATTGCGATAAAAAAGACCAGAAAAATGCGACGTAACTCTTCCTTGAGAATCCATCAGAGGAGTTCCATCAGGCTGTCTAATAGAACTCAAAAACTGATAGAGAGCGTTAAAAGCATCAACCGCAATCACTTTTCCTTTAAGCTCTTCAAGCTTTATCTCGCGCCGCGGCACAATGTCGCCTATCTGCAGACCCATGAACTAAAACAAGAGAAGAAGTTAATAAACGTGTTTATCAAAAACACGATGCGCCACCACACCTTAAAACGTCAGGAATCATGGATTCCTGAGCGCCTCGAAATTCAAAGAATTTCACAGCCTCAAGAACTATGGTTCTTGATGGCCATCAAAGATTTGCATCTTTGAGGGGTGTGGTTTGAAAAGGCGCTCGTGTTTTGGATGCTCAAGGAACTACCACATCATTTATGATGTGGTTTTAGTCAAGTTCCTTGACATTAGAATTTTTGGGTTGAATGCCCCACAGCTTGCTGTGTCGTAAAGAGAAGTTTGAATTAATATTTTTTGAGGCAGTTTCAAACTTCTTCTTAGAGAAATTTGCAGCATTTTATTGCTTTTATCGATTATTGCAAACTTCTCTAAAAATTATGATTAGAAAATCGTGAATCAACGATTTTCTTTATCCTGAACACGTTTCACGTGAAGTTCAGTGTCACTGCCAGAACCCTGAAGTCGAATCTCGTAAGAAGACGCAACTGAAAGAAGCATATTACGTAAACTGCCAAGTTGCTCCGCGACATACGCGCCTTCATCAAAACTACCATCGTCGCGGTCGTGTGAAAATTTATAAGTCCACATGCGATCCACCGAGCACCCGTCAGCTAAACGAGTATCGGAAAATGAAAACGAGGCGCGATACCGTGATTGTGCAGAGCCCGAAGAAACCAGACGTACATACCCTGAAACAGTCACGCCATCTGAAATTTCTTGTTCAGCAGAGCGTCTCCGAGCCGTTGCTAAAATCCATTTAGCAAAACGAGACCCATCTTCGGTTTTGTCTTTAACGATGTGTTGGAGCGATTTAACCATATTCCTACAAAAACAGCCCTTTTTTAAATCTTTCCAATGTAACTACGATAAAGTAAGACTGCAATCTCAGGCAATGAGCAAGATCAAAAAAACTCTGAGTTGTTTGGGACTCATCAAAAACTTTTAGTTTTTGAATGCAAGAAAATCCTTGTTAAAGGGGATTTTCTGCACAGAGAATTGAAGCTTTTAATCAATTCTCTTGTGCCATCAAGAATGCAATTGTCCGCATTCTTGAGGTTCGGATGCACAGAAAATCATTGAGAAAGATGATTTGCTGCACAGAAAATCATTGATTTTCTTGTGCTCACGAACGCCTTGCCCCGAGGGGCAAGGTTTTAACGTTCGTGACATAACTCTAAAAACTTCCAATTACTCAAACCCCAATGCCTGCACAAAAAGGATTTATCGTCTACGCCACATATTTAGCCACTGAAAACGAAACATCAGTCTATCTTTATGGTCGCCTTGAAAACAGAGACTCGTTTGTCACTATAAACGCAATAGAACCTTACTTTTATCTTAGCGAGAAGGATGCCAAAAAGAATGAGCAATATCTCACAAAATACAAAGCAGAAAAAACTAAGCTCATTACATTTGACAAGCAAGAAGTCGTAAAGATTTCACATCCGTCTCACATAGAATTAACAAAACTTACCAGTTTTCTCCATGAAAAAAAAATCAACACGTATGAAGCCGACCTCAAGCCGCACACACGATTCATCATAGATAATGATTTCAAAGGAACCATTTCCATAACCGGCGACTACGAAAAAGCCGAGCGCATCGATAGAATATATCGCCAACCAGAGCTCAAACCCTCCGAAGGAAAAATAAAACTAAGAACATTATCCCTAGATATAGAATCCGACAAAGAATTAGACAAACTCTTCTGCATCGGCTTGTATAGCGAAAAATACAAGCAGGTCTTTATCGTAAGCAAAAAAAGGCTTGCTCATGCGACTCCCTGTGCAGACGAAGCAGAATGTCTCAGAAAAGTACGCGACAAAATAATAGAGCTCGACCCAGACATCATTACAGGATGGAATCTTCCTGATTTTGACTTTCCATACCTCAAAAAAAAATACGAAGAACACAATATGCCGTTCGACATTGGCCGCGACAACTCCCAGATTAAAATGCGGCAGGGTGCAGACTTCTTCAAAAAGTCAACAGTAACAATCACAGGCAGGCAGGTTCTCGATGGTCTCAGCATGATAAAAGACCCATTTATTAAAGAGGCCCCGTCCATAAAAAACATCGATATTAAATCGTGGACACTTGAAGATGTCTCCCAAGCAATTCTCGGTGAAGGCAAGCTTATTTCAGGCAGCAACAGGCACAAGAAAATAGAAAGCTGGTTTAACGAGGGCAATCATCAGGAACTTGTAAATTACAACTTACAGGATTGCAAGCTCGCCTACGACCTGTTGCAGAAAACAAAAACCCTCGATCTTGCTATGGAACGTTCTGAACTAACAGGTGTCACGCTAGACAAAATAACCGGCTCAGTTGTTGCATTTGACTCACTTTACATACGCGAAGCAACAAAGCGCGGTCTTGTATCCCCGACAACGCGCTACTCCCATAAAGAAGAATCCATCAAAGGCGGCTACGTCATGGACTCAAACCCAGGCATCTACCACAACGTTCTGGTGCTAGACTTCAAATCGCTCTATCCTTCGCTCATACGTACTTACAATATCGACCCCGCGTCATATCTCGAGAATCCCGCGAAAGAAAAGACTGTAAAAGCCCCAAACGGCGCGCATTTCAGAAACGAAGATGGCATACTTCCCGGCATCATCGCAAAGTTACACGAAGCTCGGGAGAAAGCAAAGAAGGAAAATAAAGAATTCGCGAGTTATGCCATCAAGATTATTATGAATTGTTTTTCACCCGATACGGAGGTGCTAACAGAAAATGGCCTAAAGAACATAGAAAAAGTTTCTGTGGGTGAAAGAGTTTACTGCATTAATACGAAAAATAATCAAACTGAACTTCACCCAGTCACAAAAAAGTTCTTTTATCCCTATGCGGGCAAGATGATAAGAATAAAAAGCAGCGTAGTGGACTACTTGGTTACGCCAAACCATCGGTTCTTGGTTGATTTTGGAGAGGGTTACGAATGGAAAGAGGCTAGTGAATTAATAAAAAACAAGAAAAATTTCTGGCTACCCGAACATGCCAAAATAACAGGCAAGTTAGTATCTGAAATAAGATTAGAAGAACTCTGTCAAAAACATGGAATAACATATCGAAAAAAAGGAAATAAACTACAAGCAGCACCGAAACATAGCTCGATTAACCCAATTTTTGGAATAGAAGACTGGCTAGAATTTTTAGGATGGTATCTTTCAGAGGGACATATCTATACTTCTAAACCTAAGAGATATGCTGGCAAGGCTTCATGGAGAGGTAAAACAAAAGTAGTTATGATTAACCAGAAAATAAGAGATAATAGAGAAAAGATTGAAAAGCTGTTAACTAGAATGGGTTTGAAATACTGCAAACAGTCTAACGGGATAAGTGTAAACAATCACATTTTAGCCAATATATTAGAGAAGGAGTGTGGAATTGGAAGCAACTCTAAAAGAATTCCTGATTGGGCATATTCACTAGATCATTCTTTGTTAATTAGTCTATTCAACTCAATGATGCTTGGAGACGGCGATAATAGGGGAGATAGATATTCAACAAAATGTGAAATGCTTGCAAAAGATTTTCTTAGGCTGATTCATCACATTGGGATATACGGATTTGTATACTCAGATAAATTCAAGTACCTAAATGAAGATTATACTATGTTTCGTGTGCAAGTTAACAGAAATAGAGGGATACGACCCCACATTTCGCCTAAGAGAAATATGTCGAGTGAAGAATTTTCCGGGGAGGTTCTATGTATCGAAGTTCCGCCCTACCACACAGTTCTCGCAGGAAGAAAAACAAAACTGAATTTTTGTGGTCAATCTTTCTTCGGCGTCTTGGCAAATGCAAACTGCCGCTATTTCTCGCTCGACGTAGCAAATGCCATAACTCATTTCGCTCAGGCCACAATAAAGCTAACTGCCCAAAAAGTGCGCGAAATGGGCTATGAAGTCATTTATTCAGATACCGACTCTGTTTTTATCAACACAAAGCTTGAAAACAAAGATAAAGCTCGCAAAGTTGGAGAAGAGCTGACAGAGCATATCAATAAATTTTACACAGGTTACATCAAAGAAACCTATAAACGCAACTCATTTCTTGAAATAGAATTCAAGCGCCACTATCTATCGTTCATGATACCGCCTCTACGCGCAACAGAAAAAAGCTCAAAGAAGGGCTCAAAGAAGCGCTACGCTGGTCTGATTGAAGAAAAAGGCAAAGAACAATTAGAAATAGTCGGACTAGAGGCCATCAGAGGCGATTGGACCGAAGCAGCCCAAGAATTTCAGAAACAACTGCTCTTCAGCATCTTCCACAGAAAAGAGTTTGTCAAATTCATAAGGGATTTTGTAAGTAACCTCAAGGCAGGCAAGATGGATGAAAAATTAGTCTATCGAAAATCAATCCGCAAGTCGCTCGAAGAATACACCAAGACAACTCCTCCCCATGTAAAGGCAGCTCGCAAGTTAGAAAAACTGGAAGGCAGCGTAATAGAATATATTATCACCGAAAACGGTCCAGAACCCATACAAAAAATAAAACACAAAATAGACTATGAGCATTATATAAACAAGCAAATTGCACCCATAGCCAACACGCTTCTTTTCTTTTTTAATAAAAAATTCGAGGAGATTATTGAAGGTTCAAGCCAAACCAGGTTATTTGCATGACAGAAAATATCGTTGTATCCTGTGTGCACAATACGATAAAAGTTCCGCATCAGTACAAACAGTTATTTAAGGGATTCGAAAAAAAACGCAGGGGTGCGGCAGGAAGCGATATAGGGGCATCTGAATTGGGAAAAGAGATTGCAAATGAGCTAAAAGTCCAGTTATATAAGGCGGATGTGACGCGCCTTCTTGTTGAGCTTGACTGCTCATTAACTAACAAAAAATTCCTATTTTCAGAAATTACAGGGAGACTTGATGAGAAAGCAAAAAAAAGCCTTCTAAAAAAGTATTATTTCTCCTACTACAAAAAATTGGGGGAGGAACTTAAAGAAAAGATACGAATGAATGGAACCGTCCTGCATCTGCTCGTACACAGTTTCGCACCTGTATGGAAAGGAAAGGAGAGAAACGCAGATATAGGAATTCTGTATGACACACGAAGACTCAAGGAAAAAAAATTAGCAGAAGCATGGATAATGCTGCTCAAAGAGAATCTTCCAAAAGCGCGCATCAGAAAGAATTATCCATATAGAGGCACAGAAGACGGAATAGTGAGCTACTTTAGAAAAAAACTGCCGCATCCTAATTATAGCGCTCTTGAAATTGAGGTTAATAATGCACAGTTACGTAATAGACTACAGTCAGGGAGCTTTAGAAAAATAATCGCCAAGACGTTTTACGAAATGGTGCAGAATGCCGCGAAGAAATCTAGCTAAATCTCTACAATTGTTCCTCTCTTGCCCACGTTAATTACCCTTGTTCCTCCAATATTCTCGTCGGCTCCTCCCGCCTCGTGAATATGCCCATGCAATAACACATCTGGCTTGAACTTCTCGATTGCCTTGCGAATCGCCTTGCTTCCTGCAACTCCAGAAAATTCCGACTTGCTTCCCGAAGGGTGCATATGAGTCACCATGACTTTCTTTTCAATCCCCTTCAGACCAGTATGCGCCTGCTCAAGCGTCTTCAGCAACTCACGCTCACTAACCATAGTAAACGGTCCTATATCTGCCCCGCCTGCCCCAAAGAAACCCACATTATCATACTTGGCAGAATAACCGTGAATATTCTTAATACCGTAGAACTGCGCAAGAAAATCAGTCGTCGCAAATGAGTCCCAGTTTCCAGGTAAAATCAGCACCTTTTGCCGCTTGTCCTTAAACGGTTTAATGATCCCCTGCGTTTCCACAATCCCGGTAATATCTCCGCACAACACCACCAAATCAACATCTTCCTTCTCCGCCAGTTCAGCCAGTCGCCGCGCAGCCTTGCTGTCCCCATGCAAATCAGATGCCGCCAGCACGCGCAGTTTTCCAGAGAATTTCACGAGTATAGGAAAGAACAGTCAATTATAAGGTTTGTGGCACAAAAAATAAGTTACCCCTTGCTCGTGCAAAGTCAAAAATATTGACTACTCTGTTAGATAACATTTTATGAGAAAGATTTAAAAGTCATATAGGGATGGGATATATAGGTTAAAACGCATATGTCAGAACAGACAAAAGACAACTTCGATGTATTCTTCAGACGTAAGCCTGCGCTCATGCTTGTCGCGCTCAAGAAGCTCACGAAAGCAAGATATGGCAGCGTACTTGCAAAAGAAGTCGACTGCACATATAGCCATGCAGTCAAAATTCTTCAGACATTAGAAAGACTTGGTCTTGTTCTGTTCGAGAAAAAGGGCAGAATGAAACTAATAAAGCTTACTAAAAAAGGCCAAGAAATCGCAGACCACATAGAAAACATCAAGCGCGTTGTTGGTTAGTTTTTCTGAATAATTCCAGCAGTGGCATCGAGTAAATCTATGCATAGCTTCTCTATCCTGTCTAATTGATCTTTATTTCTAACTTCAAGGTCAACCCCATAGGTATAATCTTCTCGCAGTTCAATGACGCTATTATCACGGTCGTTTTGTTCTTCTTCATATTTCATGTACTCGATAATCTCTGGTTTAAGAGAAATTCTACCCTCTTCTTGCAAAGATTCTATTAAAGCAATAGTGTAAGTCTGATTTTTTGATTCGTAACCAAATCTCGTCCCAATAGCAAGAAAACAATGATACAGAGAATAGAAGCCCATACTGACCGCTATATCTGAAAAACCTTGTTTTCGTAATAATTGCAATGCTTTTAGATAATGACGGGCTTTATTTATATGTTCAAGAGCCAGCTTCTGATTAGCTTCTATTTTGCGCAAGCCACGATGGCGAAGTTTCTTTTTCTGTTTTTTGCACTCTTCCAACTCCTTCTCTGCTTTTCTTAAGCACCAATCTAGATGTTTAGAACTTTGCGAACTCATTTAATATCTCCATATATTTATCATATCCCCCTAATATAATTGCCGTTTTAATTATTTCGATTAATGTTTCATTTCGCGCCCTTAAGTTTTTTAGAAATTCCTCGCTTGTTGCCTGAATTTCATGAACCTTCTTAGGCAAAAGCGCTTCAATTTCTTTAAGTTTTCTATAAGTTTCTTTCATGTCTTCTTTATCCTGTACAATAAAAATATCGATATCACGCGCTTGCGTGTAGTTTCTGCTTGCTGAACCATAAAATAAGACAATCTCTGCCACTCCATAAATAGGCTTAAATTCCTCTTTCCACCGTTCATATTGCTTTGCTTCATTAACTAATGCAAATCCGATAAGTTTTCTGGTTAGTTCTTCTTCAATATTAATCTTATAAATAATAGACTTTCCAATCCTTTTACTTGAAATAATATTGACTTTCTCAAAACGCTTTAGAAGTTTCATAGTGCCGACTTGTGTTATGCCCAATTGCCCGCTAAGAGAATTAGCATTATGAAAATGGGTAAAGTCCTTGTATATTATGAGCAAGGCTTTCTGTTCGGCTTGTGTAATCTCTATCATTGTATAACTCAGGGTTATGATATCATAACTCGTAGTTAGTTTATAAACATTTCCATTATCAATGGAGATTTAAGCCAATAAATTACTTTTATGAATAGTAATCTAAAGGGATACATTTTATGTATCAAAAAGTCCATGAGTTTTACCACACCCTTTA
>JBBSYO010000070.1:0-23536 GCA_038045185.1 Nanobdellota archaeon
GTGTGGTTTTAACGTTCGTGACATAAGATTGTTACAGAGAACTTTGAGCAATTTTGCAAAGTTCTCTAAGACAAGTTTGAAACGGTAAAATCTTGTCTTTTAGAGACTGCAAATTTTGCAGATTGATTAATTCAAACTTCTCTAAAGAAAAGACCAGGATTACCCACATATTTTTATAGCTGGATTTTCTGAATGAGGCATGCCAATCATTGCAGAATTTTTGATGAAGCTTGTGTTAGTCAGCGATATTGCTCTTGTTGCGCTAATGCTTGATGCGCTTGCAGTCAAGATGCGGCTAAAGAAACGATTGTTTCCAACGTGGGAATTTTTAGGAAGAAATGCGCTATGGTTTGGTTTGATAGTAAGCTTGGTGAGCATGCTCGGCAGTCTTTACTACTCTGATATTCTCAAGTTTGAGCCGTGTGTGCTCTGCTGGTACCAACGCATTGCTATGTATCCGCAGGTTGCGCTTTTTGCGGTCGCCTTGTGGAAACGCGAACCGTTAAGAGTATGGACGTACAGCGCAGTGCTATCTGTTATTGGAGCGTTAATTGCAGGATTTCATTATTATATACAAATATCAAGTGCTCCGATTATTACCTTGCCTTGCTCGACGCTGGGATACTCTGTTTCTTGCACTGCGACGTTTGCGCCTGTGTTTGGGTATATAACTATACCAGTGATGGTGCTAACGGGTTTTGTGATGTTGCTTGTTCTGGGTGCGTTAAGCAGATACACCATTGAAAGAAGATAAAGCAGATGAAACCAGTTTCACCCGCACGCTTAAATAGCCTGCATTTTAATTATATGCATGGAAACGAAAATAAAGCAGGTTGCGCTCATTGTGCTGATAGGAATTGTTGCTGGACTTGTTGGAGCCTGGCTGTTTGAGGCACTTGATAGCGATTCTGAAGAAGAATTAATTAAAAATTATTATGAAACTGAGAATGCAGTTATCGTGAGCCCGCACTCGCTGCGCAAGATGATGGCAAAGGGAGAAGATAATTTTATTCTGGTCGATTTGCGCAGTGAAGAAGAATATAACTTATCACATATTGCGGGCGCAATAAATATCCCTGCTTATAAAGATAAAGACAATTCTGACTATGGGGCTGTTGAGCGCATTGTGTCAAGTTTTGAGAATCTGCCCGCGGGCAAAGATATAATAGTTTATTGCTATAGTAAACCGTGCATGACAGGACGCAAAGTTGGAAAAATTCTCGCCGAGAGAGATGTCTATGTGAAGCACCTCGGCATTGGGTGGAATGAATGGAAATACGACTGGACAGGATGGAATCATGAACACGAATGGAATATCACAAGCGTCGATGACTATATTAGCTCTGGACCAGAGCCTGGCAGTGTGAATGGCGCGAATAAGTCCAGGGTTTGTCCTATTGGGGGAAGCGTGGGATGTTAACATGAATTTGCAAAAATTTATTGCAGAGTTGAGCGGAACGCGTGTTGAGGGTGAGTTAGTTAAGACGTTTTTCATTTCATTGATAAGCTCGCTTGCGGTTATTGTTTTGGCGTGGGTCGTACG
Source organism: Nanobdellota archaeon (assembly GCA_038045185.1). Taxonomy (GTDB): domain Archaea; phylum Nanobdellota; class Nanobdellia; order Pacearchaeales; family GW2011-AR1; genus JBBSZK01. The sequence continues at coordinate 1,544 of JBBSYO010000070.1, forward strand.
ATTGCGCTTTATCGATGGGTTCTGGTCAGACTATGGGCTTATTACAGGATATGCAGTACTCATGTATGCTTTGCTTGTGCCAGCCATAAGACAGATTCGCGCTTACGGGCAGTTTGCGTGCATGACTGGCATGATGATAGGCATGACGCTTGGAATGATGGCTGGATTTCTGAGTGGTTTTTATCTTGGCGCTACAAACGGCATGTTCGTAGGCGCAGTTTTTGGGATGATTGTTGGAATCGGCGCAGGCACCTGGACAGGCGGGTGCTGCTGTGGCATTATGGGCTACATGGAAGGTATTATGGCGGGATTCATGGGAGGAATTATGGGGGCGATGACTTCAGTCATGATGCTTAACGATCACTTGCAAACAGCCATGTTAATTGTAACAGGCATAAGCGCATTGATTATCTTAAGTTTGAACGTGCTGGTGCATGAGGAAATGGAAAAAGAGTCGCGCCAGAATACTGAAAGTCAATCCCGCACAATTATCTTAAGCGCCGCACTTAGTGCAGCTACACTCTGGGTCATGGTCTTTGGACCGAGGAGCGGATTATTCGGATAACATGAAATCACATATTAGTTGGGCTGTTGTTATTGTGCTGATTATTATTATTGGGGGCGTGTTCATGCTTACAGGCCAGCGAGACAAAGATACTGGCACTGTTGTGGGGGATGCGCAGAAAGTCACGCTCGGCATGAAGAATTTTAATTATTACCCTGATACGATACGTGTCAAGGCAAATCAGCCAGTCGAGATTACTCTCGACAAAGGTGTAACTGGTTGCTTTAGGTCGTTTACTATTCCGGCATTTGGCGTTTCAAAGCTTTCTAAAAATCCGAGCGACACCATTGTGTTCACGCCAACCAATAAAGGAAACTTTAGATTTGCGTGCGGCATGGGCATGGGTTACGGGACGTTGATTGTTGAATAACGAAGCCTTTATTGACTGGAAAGACTTATATGCGCGCTGCGCATAGGGGAAAGATGGGCGTGATAAAGGGCACGGCGCTGTTTTGTATTGCAGTTGCAATGTTTGTGACCATACTTGTGCTGCTTGTTTCTGTTTCGCTTTATCCTCTTCTTTACTCTGATATTTATATTGCAAGTTTAGATAACGCTGGCGCGTTTTCTTATGCTGAAGAACAGCTTAATGCTGTGCCCATGGCGAGCTTTATCAAGATTCCTGCGGGCGGTGTTAAAGAGATTGCAACTAGGCTGCTTACTGGTGTGCTTGCATACATGCGGTCTGATACTAACGAACTTGCCTTAAATGTAGAGATTGACCAGGAAAAACTTAAGACATTCTTTTTAGATAGCATAAACAACGTGAGTGTTTGCGGCAAGGGTCAAGAATATTCATTTGATAGTTTGGATAGTTTGTGCAGACCTGCAAATAAAAGCGCTAATGAGCTTCTTGATGAACTATTAGTGGCTAAGAATTTAAGTTTTTTTGAGAGAGATACAGTTGATTTAGTCAGTGTGTATGGTCTGGAAGAAGGCAGTGCCGGGAGATTAAATCTGGATAATTTTAGAAGATACTTTTTGTATTATCGGTATGTTATTTTTGTATCTGCGCTCTGCGTTGTTTTGTTAGGAGGTATTGTTTTTCTGCTGAAACGCCGCTCTTTGAAAGGTTTTATGCGATGGACAGGATTTACTTTTGTGCTTGCGGGGGCAGTCGCCCTTGCTGGCGCACTCTTCGGGGCAAGTGCTTTCAAAGGGTATATCGCAACTGTGCAATATCCTCTGCTTCCAGAATTTGCAAACTCCCTCGTTAGTGCTATTGCGCGCAACGTGTTCTTGTATGCCGCTATTGCAGGAATTATAGGCCTCTTCTTAATAGTCTTTTCGTTTTTGATGCCTTCGGCGAAGAGTAATATTAAAAAATGAAAAAGTTCTTAATTACTGACCAGATTAAATTCCGGGGGTGCTTTGCCCGGCACCGCTGGCAACGCTTACTGTCCAGCCATAAGATTCAATTGTTCTTGGCAGTTCTATTGAGCTTATGATATTAAGTGAAGTTAGGTCATTTGACTGGAGAGTGCGTTGTGAAACAGTATACAATGTGTTGCCGATATACAAACTGCGTTGAATAGATGCTTCGTATGGCGGATAGTAATGGGCTATGCTTGTTTTTGCCTTTTCCATTTCTGATTGCTCGCTTGCTGTCAAATGTGTTACGCGCCCCTGCAATTCAATGCCGTTTTCTCGTGATAGTTTAAGCACGTATGCGCCCTGAAAAGTTGTTGTGGTAGGATACCAGAACTGCTCTTCGGGATAACCCTGCGCTTTTGACAATGCGCGCTCCTGCACACTGACTGGAAGGATGAGCCTGCCATTTTCTGCGTCGAACGTGAATGCTTTGTGGTCGTAGAGCGCATCAGATGAAGAGCCTCTATCACCTACAATAAAATGGTCTATTTCACGAGGGTTGCTCGGGTCTGAAACGTCGAATAAACCTATTTTAAGACCTGCGGGAATAGCTGCCATGAATCCTCCTTCGTCAATCTCGCCTGCGCTATCCTGACCGATGCCAATAATCGTGTTTTCGTCAAATGGATGCAAGTATGTTGAATAACCTGGAATTTTTAATTCGCCGAGGACCTTTGGGCTTGAAGGCTCGCTTAAATCAATGACAAATAACGGGTCAATTTGTTTGAACGTGACTAAATACGCGCGGTCTCCAATGAATCGCGCAGAGAAAATGCGCTCGTTATTTGCGAGGTTTTCCAAAGCTCCGACAAGATTCAATTCTTCATCAAGCACATACACATTATTTGTTGTTGCGAACTGGCGTGGCTCGGGAAATTGTATTCGCTCGGGAGGCAGGGGTCTGGGAATTATCCTGCCATTTCGACCAGTTTCATCTGCATTTAGAGTTTCAGATGAACCAGCATCGCTATTTCCTGTGGCTAAATCTGATTCAAACTGTGATAGAATTCCTATTCCTCCGCCAAACCAGCCATTTGTTGTGGTTGCAATGCGCAAATATCCTTTATATTCATCCATTGAAAATTGATTGAGCGGGGAGCCTGAAACCTCGCCCTTGCCAATATACGAAATATCGTCTGCATCTATATGTATCTTGTGAATTAGTGTTTTTTGCATTTCTTTCTGCCATGATTCTTCAAACGAATTCATGCGAACAGTCAGCTCTTTTTGGAATGAGATTTTTTCACTTTCAGATAATTCGTTGTAATAATCTGCGAGTATGGTTTGAATTATATTTTCTTCCTCATACGGGCTTATGTCTTCATTCAACAGTTTTTCTGCCTTTTCTTTTGCATCTCCGCTTAAGCCTGGAATAATAACATCTTTTAGCATGCGCTCCTGGCGAGATTCATACGGAACGTATTTTGGCGCAGTTAAATAAATATTATCTGTTGAAACAAAAAGAGTTTGCGTATAGCCTGTTAAGAAAGATGAATAAACAGGCTTTTTGTCAAGATTGTCCAATTCCAATGCAAAAATAGTTGTTAATTGGTAATTGTAGTCCTGAACAGGAAAAAATGAGATTTCTTCGGCTAAAATTTCTGTTTCTTTGCTTTCGTAGGCGATTTTAGGCATAACAATTGTTTCGCCTGAAGTTATTAATGGCTGGTTTGCGATGAGATAAACATAATCTCCTATCATGCGCGCGTCCAGATAATTTCCTTCGTAGAATAATTCTTTTTCTAGTATAATGTTATCAATGTTGGAAAGGTCGTATATCTTGACAAATGCGCGCGGTGTGCGGTATTCCTGTGGAACTGAAGGATAATACGGTTCTTTCGGAGCAGCAGGCTCGTCCTCTAAATCAAGGCTGCGGGAATCAGCAGACCTTTCGCAATCATAGCACGGATAATGCTGCGCAGGTTCAATGCCAAAAACAATTAACTGGGTGTCCTTGAGAAGCATATTTGTTATTGTTCCATTAATTTTGATAGTTGTTTCGATGGCTGCGCTTTCAGCAGGGTAGGCATTTACAATAGTGACTGTTTCGCCGCTCCCGATGAAAACATGCGTGCCGTCATTCTTTACAAAGTCGGGCTCATCAACTCCCTGAACTTGGACATTTGTGGTTGAATAGCGTGTGCCGCTATCTGCTGAAGGGGCGGAGCTTTCTGAAGCTGTTGCACTTTTCCTGTTAGAACCTGCGAAGTAATTTGCCAAACCAGCTTCACCATAGTTTTTGTCTATGTTTTTTTCCAAAAAAGATTTTAGCTCAGACTGCGAGGAAAACTGCTTGATTTCTGTATTTTTAGTTGATAACAGAGTCAGACCTATAAGCGCAATCAGCACAATCCCTGCCACTGCCCAAAGCATTTTTTTGTTCATGCTTTCTTCAGCAAAATGAAGTATTTAAAGCGTGGGATAAGTGCAAGCATAGTTGTAGAGAACCTTGAGCAATTTTGCAAAGTTCTCTGTAATGATGCCTGCTTTATACAATCTCTTTATATAGAATAAAAACTTGAGAAAAGAATGAAGGCGGCACTCTTGATTATCCTGTTTTTGCTTGCATTCGCAGGAGCAGGGTATTTTCTTTATATGCAGCTGCCGACTGCGCCGATTACGCTGCACGCTACGCCGCAGGACGATAACTTATCTGCTCCGCGCCAGTATAGCACGAGCAAGCAGTTCTATCCTAACCTGCGATTTGCAACATACGTGATAACCTATGGTTTTGAAGAAGCGTGCTCAGATGAAAAGAAGGCATCTGTGCGTGAAGCGGTTTCTATATTAGAGTTCGAGAGTGTGCTTGATTTTAACGAGCAGCCTACGAGAGATGCGCAGATACATATTTTGTGTTCTGAAATCGGGCCAGAGCCAGAACAGACAGGGCACTTTATTGCGGGAGAGGGCGGACCGACCGAGATTATTAACACCACGCTTTATTCAATTATACGCGAGGGAAAACTTTCCCTCTATCGCAATGAGAATTGTGATAAGCCACTTATTGCGCTGCATGAACTCCTCCATGTGCTGGGGTTTGACCATAACTCGAATCCGCGCAGTATTCTTTATCCTACACTAGACTGCGCTCAAGAACTGGACCGCTATATTGTTGAAAGCATCAACGCACTCTATGAAGCAGAAAGCTTGCCCGACCTTGTTATCACGAATGCAAACGCGACAAAAGAAAGACGCCATATTTCATTTTCAATTGAGATTGTGAACCGTGGACTGGTTGAGACTAATGACGCGAAGCTTGAAGTTATTGAAGGCAAACAGGTGCTGCAAACATTTGATCTTGGCAATCTGGATATCGGGGTGCGAAAGACGCTAAGCGTGCAGAATCTGCGAGCATCGCGCTCAGGCAGCGAGATACTATTTCATGTTGTGAGTTCCTCAAGAGAACTCAATGAAAATAATAACTATCTTGCGCTTAGCGCGACAGAAGTGCGGAATTAAAATTTATTCGTCAGCAGAATCGTCGCCTGCGTCTGGGTCGTCGTCTTCGTCGACGTCATCGTCCTCTTCGTCTAATGACGCTGGCTTGGTTACAATTTCTTTCATTTTCTTATATGCCCTAGTTAATTTTTAAATGTTTCTGCGCAGAAACATTTCTATTTTTGATGCAGTTCATTAGTGATGGGGGCGGTGCGCATTATGTCGTTTTTTACGGCGATTATGGCGAGTGATTAGATTTGCAATAACAGCCAGCAGACCAAGAAGGAGTACGCCAGCAATTGTGATGATAATGGGCACAAGGTAAAATAAATTAGCAGTCTCTGGCGAATTTTTTATATCTTCAGCAGGGAGACGATAGGCTTGGCAGTCGCGCTTGTCTATTAGAATTGCATCCGGCAAGAGGTTATAATAATTCCAGCTATCTGTTTCGACATCGTAGACGATGCGATAGTTCTGTCCAGCCTGCCCGCGCTTAGCAAGTTGCGAGATATCCTCGATGTCTGTGCTTGCGAGCGAAATTGCGTTTTTTGATGACAACGCCACCAGTTCCTGCTTTAGGGCTTCCCGCCAATCAACAGAAGTGCTCTTGGTCGGCAAGATATCAAGAACAACAATATTCTCTGTGCCAACAATGCGATAGGACTCGAAAAGCTCTTCAGTGTTTGCCGCAAGGCGCGTGATGCGCAAGAGATTGTTTACATCAGACCGTACCTGATTATCTAAACAGCGCGAGGTGCTTGTTGATGAGAAGCAAAAACCAGAGCAGCTCTCGGAGCATGCATTGAGCAGGCGGCTTATTTCAATAGTTACCTCTGGGTCAGATGCACGAGTGACGGTCAGCGCAAGATTATCTTTTTTAAACAAGCAGGACTGGTCGCCGCATGATGCACGCCAGCCAGCGATTACCTGCGCGGGTTGCGCAGGCAGCTGACCTTTTGCTGAACTTGAAAGAATTTTAATGTACGGCTCTTCGATTTCTTTTATTTCTGTGGGAAGCTGCAGCCGAACTGATAACCCGTTTGGCAGTTCGGTTTCTTTCAGTATGGTAAGAATGTTATTTGGACTGTATTCTGAGGGCTTGATATAGTTTCCATCTATGCGTTCAGCCAGAAGCATTGCCGAAGAGAAATCGTAGTTTGGCACAACGACTTCTACAGAGTATTCTTCAGATGAAGTGAGGCAGCTTGCGGCAGATGCTGCAGGCAAAGCAAGAAAGATGATGGCAAGCAAGGCAGGGAGCAAGATTTTCACTTTTTTGTTACAACGTGCGGATATTTAAGGTTTGTTGGAATTTGATGTATGTGTTGAGAATGTTTAAATACTGTCAATTTGCGCTATTCTTATGAAAGAATTTTGATATAATGGGAAATGCGAGACCTACTAGTAAAATGAGGCAAAGAACGACAACCCCCAATAATTAATTTTGAGGAAAACTTTGGTAATATGAAAGACCTCCTTTTCAGCGAAGAGTTGACCTTGAGCATTGGTACATATTTCTTGATAAGCTTAGAGTTGCAATTATTAAAATAAAAATAGAAAGCAGCGTCAATTCTAAACCCTCGTAAGGCAAAAATGAAATAAATGCCCCGCTGATTCCTAATAAAGAAACGAGCCCAATCCCGCATGCAGCACAACCGGGGGCTATTAGTGCAAAAACAGCACCCATCCATCCAAGAAGCCCGCTGGCAGTCTTTGCGGTTTGAAGCCCCATTCTGAGCTTATAAATAACTAAAGACCCTAATATACCCAGCAAAATACTCGTAATGATGAGCCCGATATAAGAATGCGCCATTATCACTGACTTAAACCCTAAAGCGGATATCGCGAAAAACTGTAATGTTTTACTTATGCCAAATAAAGGATAAATTGCAATGAGCGTTTTAAAGCTGAAGAGGAATACATTGAAAAGATAAAAACCTACGGCTATAACTGCCACTAAGATTAGATGCCTCTTTTTACTAAAAACAGTCTTCCAAGTTTCTAAAATTTCAGAGAATTTAATTTTATTAATCATAATATTTTGAGGTATTCAATTTTAATATCGTCTTTATCCCGCATGATGTAATTATCATATTCTTTATTCTCCTCGCCGTTGACATACATTTTTAGCTCGTGCGTTTGATCTTTACAGAAGTCAAAAATGCATTCATCACTGAATGTTTTGCCCCAGACCTTGAAGAAATACCCAAGTCTTACATTTTCTGAATTAGGATTATTGTTCTCCATATGTACGGTTCCATCTGTTTCATGCGTATGGATAGGGTAATGAACCTTTGATGAAATGCCGATATCCATAGGAATCGATTGTGTTTTACCATTGATAATAATCGTTAAATGGGGATGCCAGTGAATTGGATCTGAAGGAACCCCTTCAAGTTTGAGCGCCTCTTTTCTTTCTTTTGAAAGAGCCGAAATCTGGTAGATTCCTGCAATAATGCCTGCTATTACGAGAAAGACAAGGAAAAAGATTATCATATGTTTGGCTCTTCTCTTTTTTTCAATAGCAAGACGATGCTTTTCCTCATCTTGCTCTTTAACTTTTTGCATAGTAAGACGAGATTCCTGTTCACGTTGCAGGCTTTCCAGTTTTTCATGTCTATCTCGAATATGATCTGCTAAAGCGCGCCCGCTATGAAAACTGTGCTGGCAGTGTTCGCATATAAAATCCTCTTTTGTTTCCATGTTTTTGTTTCTTTTTATAAAAATCAAAAAGTCCTTGAGTTCACCTCGGCTTTCAAGCCGAGGTTTGTGGAGGACTTTTGGATGCTCACGAACGCCTTGCCCTAAAGGGCAAGGTTTTCAACGTTCGTGACATAAAAAAAAATAATAAGCTGTTTTATCCTGATAGTTCAGCTTCAATAAATTGTTTGAAGGCAAAGTAAGGTTGTGCGCCTGAAAGCGGTTTTCCATTAATGAAGAAACCGGGTGTTCCCTGAACGCCTGCATTTCCTCCATCTGCAAAGTCCTTCTGAATTTCGTTTTGATATTTTCCACTGTCAAGACACGAGCTAATATCGTATCCTAAATCCCGCGCCCACTGCTTAAGCGTTTCTGCACCAGGATATTGGACGGTTGAACTTACCGACCCTCCATCGAGTACGTTTTGTTCCTCGAAGATTTTATCATGCATCTTGAAATATGCTTCATCTCCGCCATTTTCACGAGCGCAGTTTGCTGCTTCGGCGTAAGGAATTGCACCTTCGTGGAAGTTTAGCGGAAAGTCTCGATAAACAAACTTGACTTTGCCTGTGTCAACGTAGTTTTGTTTTATCTGCGGTAATGTTTCTTGCCAGAATTTACGACAGAACGGACACTGATAATCAGAAAACTCGATTATAGTGACTGGTGCATTTTTGTCCCCCATAACTGCATCGTCATCCGCATTGACTTGCACAGCTTGTGGACTTGGTGCCGGAAGATTTCCTGCTGAAGGATTATCTGCAACAATATTACCAGTTCCTGTGGTTTTGCCACTTAGCACAAAGAATGCCCCTATAACGAGTATCCCTAGTAGGATAAATGCCGAATATTTCCATAACGAATCTTTTCTTATCGTGATTGTTTCGCTTGGTTGTTTTTCTTTTTCCATAGTTACATACCCCCTTTCACCTTGGGTTATTGTTATTTTTCTACGTGGGTGTTATATATAGAAATTGGGTGTGAACGATAGCGTCCAAATTGGCTAAAAAGCCCGTTTATGGGCTCTAGACCGTTCATAAGGGCAAATTATACTTCAATTTCTTTTAAACTTTGAGGTATACAGCAAGCGTTTTGCCTTTTTCAACACGTTTAATAATATTTCTTTTTTCTAGGTCTTGCAGTACATAACTTAACTTTGCTTTTGACATCTCTGCCTTTATTTGAATAAGATTTTGTGTGATGCCTTGCTGATCGCGAACAATCTTTACAACGCGTTGTTCAAAAGAATCGAGCCCCTTCAAGAAACTTTCGAATTTTCCTTCTTCAATCGCGCGTTTTTTATCATTCTCAAGCTTTTCTAAAATCGCCTTTTCAGTTTTATTGAAAAAAAGCAAATATGCCCCCAGAGATAATAGAAATGAAAAAACCCCGATTCCTATATGGATAAACGAGAAATTCTTTTCAAGCGGAAGACAATTAGGTTGCGTGTAACATCCCAATTCTTGAGCTTGGCTTGTTAGCGAGGTATTAACCGAAAAGAAAGTTATTAACACTAAGAGACTGATAATGACCAGAACAATCCCCAATCGCCTGTTTTCCATAGATATAAGCCATGACGGATTTATTTAAACGTTGTGAAAGAACGCCACGTCATCATCCATAAGCTGAGGGATAAGAGAAGAATGGAGAGAATTTGTATCTCAAGTCCTTTTAAGGGCAAGGTCGCAAATGAGAAGCTGATCCCAAATAAACCTAATACAAGTGGAAAAAGACCAGTAACACAGAGAGGGCAAATACCTGCTACAAGTCCTCCTACAGTTCCTAGTGTTGCGACTGTTCCTGCTTCTTTACATGCTCTTCGTTGACGATAGGCACTATAGACGGCTACAGCATTTATTGCTACAAGAGCACCAATAATCAATGAAAATAATATAGAAAGTCCGAGTTCAACCCAATTGACGCTTGAAGCGTATTTTATAACAAGCGGTATCGTGTTGTAGAACCCGCTTATTACAAATGCGACAGCGAGGTAAATCAAAAAGACAACAAGCACGTAATAGATATAAGGTTTCTTAAGCAAGATTTTCACTTTTTTGTTACAACGTGCGGATATTTAAGGTTTGTTGGAATTTGATGTATGTGTTCGGATCTGTTGAAAAAGTGCCCATCAGGGGCATATTTTGTCTTTTCTAAGCTGTTTTATAGAGAATTCTGATGATTAGAACACGATTTGTTCAGAATTCTCTAATGGATAATTCTGGAAAATAAGTGCTACAATCAACAGAATTATCCATAAGGGTGACAAATGTCATGAACCTACACAACCTGAGAATTGTCCATAGTTTTAAAAAGGTGTTTTAGTCGCTTAAAATATGGAATCATACAGCCCGATTTTAATCATAGATGATGAAGAAAGCAATGTAGCTTACCTAAAGCGTTATCTGGAGAAAATTGGCAGGGACATTAATGAAGCTCCAACCTGTGATGACCCTCTACATTCACCTCATTTTTATGTTGAATCTTCTGCGGATGCTGATGAGGCTTTAAGTTTTATGCGTGAGCAAATGAACAAGGGCGAGAATTTGGGGGCAATTATTTCAGACAATCATTTGGGGAGAGGAGACATAGACTCCTATGATGTTAACGGCGATGATTTTCTTCGCATTATCAGGGGACGCCCAGCTTACTGCCTTAACCGAAGAGACGAAGATGCGGGTGAACCGATTAATGAAATATCAAGCTTTGATGAGCTTTTTGACCTTTATGGCGGCAGAGATTCAGCAATCGGGCAGTATTTGAGCGAAAAGTTTGACGATAACTTTGAGGATTACAAGGCATTTTGCAGATATTGGTCTGGTGAAAGAAATAAGTCTCCTCTTTTAATTTTATTTTGCGGGCATCCGAGCGAGGCGCATCTTGACGGAATTGAAGAGGAAGTAACTGTTGTTCACAAGAGCTATGATTTAGAAGGCGTTACATGTGAAAGAGTTATACTTGGGGCATTGATGCAGGGCGGCGCGCTTCCGAAGGAGATTACTGAAAAATTAATTGCGCTGGAAGGGCGCTTGAGGGAAGGCGCTCCTGCGCGACGACGAACTTACAGACCTTAAAGAATAATTTATCCCCCGACGCTACCCTGAATGAAAACGTTCGGGGGGGGGGAATTAAAATCTTCCTTTTAATTCAAATATAAAGGTTAGTTTATTACACTTTGCCGTTATCTAAAAACTGAATCGCCCCCACGCCTCTATGCACCAAGGCACGAGGGTTAAATCTTTTAACACGAACCTTGACACCTGTTTTGCCTTTGTTCAGATTATCTGAAATATAAGACCTCATGAGTTCACCCGCGTGCTCATCCTCTTCTGAATAATCATAGGTTACCGATAAAGATTCCCCTTCGTTAGTAACGAGAGTCACGTACAGTCTTCTATAATCCTCAACCCGAAGGCTACCATCTACTGTTTCGTATTCCACGTTAACTACACGCCCCACTAACTCAGTTATATCTTTTTTACTGCTTCTTTCTTTACTCATAAAAATAAGAAGGGACGCGATTTAAAAACCTATTGGTTGCTTGGGCCTTGCGTGCTTATTAAGTTATTTTCTGAAAAATCTCCATCTTTCAAACTTTAGAATTCCACGAGTGGAATTCTGAGGTGCTCAAGAACCACCAGTCACAGACGGGTGGCATGACAAATGCCACACTCCGTGTGGTTCTTGACATAAGCAGTAGCTTTCAAAAAGTGCTCTGCTTTCGTTACATGCCGAAGAGCTTGCTGCTTATCTGGGCTTATTTTACGCAATCCCCTATGATAACGTGTTTCTCTGATCTCTCTTCCTGCTTTATTCAAGCACCAGTTTAGTTTATTTTCTGCATGGCTCATGTTGTCAGCACCTCAATAAATGCATCTTGCCCTGATACCATTAGACCTTTGATTGCGTTTAGTACAATCTTGTCCCGTTTAGCGATGTTTTTCCTTAAATCTTCTTTGGTTTGATAGATTGGATGAACCTTTTTATCGTTCAAGAAATTAATGTCTTCAATTTCCTTCTTAAGCATCTTAAACTGCTTATTATCTGTAACTATGAGTGCGTCAATATCACGTGCATCTTCATGTTTCCTTAGAACTGAGCCGAATAGGATAATGAGTTCGGCATGTTTGATTTTCTTTAGCTCAGTTATCCAGCGTTTTACATAAGGGGGAGCTATTTCTATTTCCCGGGCAAGGACAAATCGCATATAGTTGCGCGCATACTCATTGGCAAGATTAAGTTTTAAAATATGGGCATTTCCTATCTTATCAGCGTGGAGAATATCTTCTTTCTGGAGTTTCTGCGCAATTTTCCACGCACCCATAGGGCTTATTTCTAAGATATTTGCCAGAGTATTAGCGTTATAAGGAACTTCCGGACTTTTCAGTATAGTCGCTATTAATAGCATCTCGTTATTTGTCACGTTTCTCATATAAACTCCCAGTATATAATTATAAACTCGGGGTTTATAAGACTTTCTATTATGCATTACTATAATCGTAATGCAAATTAAAACTTGCTATTTTCAAATAGATTCATCCCCCGACGCAGAATCGAACTGCGATGCCCCGGGTTCTGCTACACTCTCATGAGCGTAGTCTGTTCGCGCTTCATCCTATATCTTGTATCAAGACAGTCTGCGTTAGACCGAAGTCTACAGCCGAGTGCTCTACCATTGAGCTATCGGGGGATAGGGAGAAAGCGAGATGGCGGTATTTAAAGGTTTTTTATGCGCCACGAAATTTGGGCGTTAGGTTTAAAAGGTTAGTTTAAGAAAATTAAGGATGAATCACTACTACCCGGAAAATGGCGAGGATGGCACGTCGCCTCCGCCTCAACTTTTTACCCGTAGTGGTAGCCCTATTGTGCAAATGGGGACTGGCAAATATCTTGCTGGTAGAATTAGACACATGCGTGATGCTCCTCTTGGTCTTGATGAAAATCCAGACATTTGTAGAGAAGCTTATGAAGTCCTCGGGGCACTCTTGGAAAGACGCCTTGCGACCCAAGGCAAGCCAACTGTTGCAGAACTAGCACGTCTTGCGATTAAAGCAGGTTACTTAGTGATTGACGAGGCTATGGCGCACAATGCAGGGAATGTGCTAGAGAGTCCTTTTCAACCAATTGGAAGCTTGGCGGAATTGACGAGAGCACTTGAGATAAGATTGGGTGGCGATGCTCAGGATTATACCGGGATTATTGAGATAGTTCGGGGTTTGTATGCGGGGGTAAGCATGAAGACTACAAAACTCCAGAGACAATTACAAATAGCGCTGGGCGTTGAAGAAAAAGACACTCCGGCGGAACTGCCTGTTCAAAGACGTAAACACGTTCTAGGATTGCTTTCCCGTTTAGGAGAAGAGATTGTTTCTTCAGGGAAAGAACCGGCGGCTTCTGCACCTGCTTCCGAACAGCTAACGGAACTTTACAGAATGTTTGATAGAACTCTTAATGATTTAAGCGCCGCACATGAGGAAAGAGACGGACTATATGGGAAAATAACAGATTTGAGGGCAGAGGTTGAAAGGTTAGAAGAAGAGAATGCCGAGTTAAGACATGTGGCAGATGTAAATGTTTTAGCAGGTCTTCTTTTAGATGGACGAGTCGGAATAGAACCAACTTATGGACAGTCTGGAGCGAATCAGAACTTAATTGGAATAGAACGCGGGGATGGCACTTCTGGCGCTGATTCCGTCGAACCTATTTAGAGCGCCTTTCCCAACCGTTCGCTCAATTAAAATACTCTTTCAAAGCCAACTTTTGAATTTTTTCTAAAAAAGATTTTTTATATTCTCTATACTTTTCCCCCTCGCCACTCGAATGTTTTACAGCCTCTTTCTTTATTTTGGCATAGGCGTCACATTCATCCTTGTGATTTCTAAGATAGTCTCTTACAGCAATAAAAGAGACCCAAAAATTATTGTCCAAAGTAAGATGAATATGTATACGCCTTTCTTGTCCTCCGTATCTTATTCTTCTTTGAAGAAATATCCTTTTGTTGTTTTCTGGATGTTCTAAATTAGATTCATACCCTGATTTACTTAATTTTTTCAAAAATTGATTAAGTTTGTTTCTTGGAGTTTTTATTGCAATATCAATTATGCCCTTACCCCCCAATCCCTCAACAGCTGAACTCCCGACATGTTCTACTTCTGCTCGGGGAAAAATCTTTTTTAATTTAGATTTCTCTTTATTAAAAAGTTTTTTATATTTTTCTGAATATTTATTGAAAGAGTATTTTTTTAAATCTGCCATCTTTTATTATTTGAATATTCTTAGATTTATTAACTTATCGCGAACGCTTATTATAAAATTCCCACCCTAAAGAGAATTCTTAACTCACGAGGACTTTTTGAAAGTCAGCTCGTGTTTTTCTCTACGGGAAAATCCCTGAACAGCAGACTAAGAGGTAATTTATTTTTGTTAAAGCAAATTTTCTTTGTGAAAACCAGAAATTAGCCCAAATTGTTTGCTTAATTTATAGATTAAAGTTACTGCAAACAACTTCTCTTAATCGCATTATTCTTTAGTGATGGTTTCGGAGACGAAGGCAGTTTGATTTGAGCTTACATGCAGCGGCTTGCCATTGACGGCGCAGGTTGCAGACGCAAGAGGTAGATGGAAGTTGCCTAGTACACGCATCTTTGAGTATACAACGTAGGAAAAGACGCGTGTTTCACCTGCATTGAGATGCCCTATTTGCCAAGTTAGTTTGCGTGCGCTTTCATCGATAATATGCGGCTTGATACCGAACTGGTGATAAAGCTGCATAGTTTGTGGCACGTGGTCGTGGAGTGCTACGTTTTGTAAATTTTTGTGGGATTTAAGTGAAAGTGTGACCTTGAGTGCGAATTCGCCCCCTTTGGTGCGCACGAAGTGCACGCGCTTGTTAACTACGAGCGGTTTCCAAAATGCAAGCCATACAAGACTTACGGCTGCCAGCACGATGATTAAGGCGATAAATGGAAAAGTGTAATTAGTAGTCATGGTTACTGCAAGCGTCTCGGCAGGAGCAAGCTCTTTAGTCCAGAGATAAGTGACTCCAAGTCCTCGCTTTGTGACCTGTGCTGGTTCAGGGGAAAGCGTGGTAAAGAGGCGACTGAGAAGATCGCGATGATAGGATATTGCTGCAGTGATAGGAACGCTGCCTTCGTTTGTCTTTATTGTGTTGTATTGGCGGATGATAATTCCGGAAGTTGCTTCATCAACTGATAGACCGCTTGACTCGAGATAGCGAATTTCCCATTCGCGCGCTGCCTTAGCGTTCTTGTATTCGAAATGCACTTCAGCGATATAGCGACCTGCTACCTGCCTTGCGAGTTCAGGAGATTCGAGTGGAACAGTGAGCGTCTTTTGCTCATAGGGTGCTAATGTCAGGGTTTCTTTATGCTCGATGAATGGGGATTCGATGACGATTTGGAGATTGTCTACTGTCCGGTTTTCTATATTTGTCAGGACTAAAGATGTTTCGGTGTCTCCAGGCTTGATGCTTACTGGATTGATAGCGAATACATCCTTTAGGTCGACAATTTTAATGGTTCGCTGGTCAATGGTTCGCCCTGCCTGGTTATTGTATAGCTCGTATTGAAAGATAAGAAAGCCGCTAGTTGAGCGAATAAGTTGCGCGCTCGGAGCTGCTGTAATTTCGATGAGTTGCGTGCCTGAACTTAATACCAGATTTGGGGGTGTGAGCTTTATGCCAACGAGGGAGTATATCTCGAATTCGCCAGACGTGCCAGTATTGGTAACGCGCAGCATAAGCGGAGCGGAAGATTCAGCGCCAGCAATGATAACTGGCGTGTATGTTTGCTCAGCAATCTGCAACGATGCTGCGGCGAGCGGAAGCATCAATAAGATAACAAATACGCCAATCCATTTCATCTCGCGAGATGTGTGGTTTTGTATTTAAAGATATCTGTAGTAATAAACCATTTCAGGGGTTTATTTGCGCCCGCTTAGTTCAAGAAATGCCTTCATTTCTTCCTTGAAGTCCTGCACAGTTTTCTGTACCTGAATTTCTTTCTCTTCTGTGCGCGCTGGGATGATGTATTTATGATATGCTTCCTGAAAGAACTTCTGCATGCCAGAGCCTTCCCACTTGCCTGAATAATCCTTTTCAAGCAAACCATCAATCTCAATGGATAACTCGACGAACTTGTTCATTTTCTTCTTGCGGCCGTCGACTTCTACCTCAACATCTGTCATGCCGAGAATAATCCATTTTAGTTTAAGCGTAATTTTGAAGTAGTCTGTGACTTTGCGCGAGCAAACCCACTTTATTTCTAATTCTTTTCCGCCACCAGTTATTTTTTCAGAATAACTCTCTTCAATTACGTTGAACTCTTCATTGACGAACCAGTCGCGGGCAAATTTATACGTGTTCGCAAGGTCTCCTAAACCAACATACTTAATCTTCTCCCGCAGAAGCTTGTCTTTTTCAACCATCTTTTACTGTTTAAATAAGAGAAGGGCTTATTTAAAAGTTGCCTTGGGGCTGTTAAACTAAAATGTCAAGAACCACCCACTAAAGTAGGTGGCGTGTTGTGTGGTTCTTGAGCACCTCGAAAATTGTGCCGCCTTTCTAACGAACTAAAGTAGGCAGGGTACGTTGGCACAATTTTCTCAGTCTTAGAGGGTTTGAACACTCGTTAAAATCCGCAGACTTTAGTCTGCGGTTGTTTTTGCTGCGGATTTTCCCGGTGGTCACAAAACCACGAACAAGTCCCACATCTCAAGAATGCTTAATCTACATTCTTGATGACCATCAAGAAATAAAATTTCTTGAGGCTTTAATGGGGGGTTAAAACCAGCAGGTTTTGTGACATTATCGAATGGCAGAAAACTGCTTAAGCTGTCTTTTGATAGCCTAATTTAAATTCTAACTCATTTATTTCAATTTGAGCGTCGGTAAGAAGACTTTCTGCCTGAGAATATAAATAGTTACGCGCTGCAACCACGCCAAGCAAGGAAAGAACAGCAGGCAGACCTCCTTGTTTTTCGATTACTGCTCCCCAAGCAGTAATAAAGGGGATTGCGTATGTTGATACTTCTGCGCTTAACATCATTAATGGACCATAACAAAATGTCTTAATTCTCGTCACATCTCTTTGCAAATTTACTCTATCATTTTCTGCGTCTTGAGCTGATGCTTGCCGTTCTTCATAAGGTAGATGTGATGCATTCCATGCTCCACTATTTGCCATACGCGCAAAATAGACATGATAGAGATGAGATATTCGATCAAAGGCATCCTCTGATTCCCTCAAAATGCTAACGAGAGCTCCCGGCATTAAAGGGCGTATGAAATTCATAATCAATACAACTCATCTCTGCAGTCTGCGCAAAGTGAACGGCTATCGACTGCAAGAAGGTCGGCGAAGGCACCGCAGTTGTCGCAGAAACCCTCTGACTCCGCGGTGTCTGCGAGGCGCTGACGCTTCTCTGCTTCTTCACGGATGTCCATTAAGCCTGCTGTTTTGGTGTAGAACTCTGGCTCTATGCGAAGGATATCTTTGATTGTTAAAAGACCTACAACTTCTCCTTTCGCAAGCACAGGGAGACGTCTAAAACCAAGGCGCTTCATTTTTTGGAAGGCTTGGGCGAGGTCTGCAGATGGTTTGATTACAGCGACTTTGCGCACAGCGATATCAATTGCCTTGACGGTGGTAAGGTCTAGTCCTGGTTTTTTTGTAAGTGCCCAGAGAATATCTGTTTGGGTTATCAGACCGAGCAACTTTTTATTTTGTACGAGGAGCAAGGAAGTTATATCGTCTTTTACCATGCGACGCGCACATGCGAGCAAGTGCGCTTCAGGAGAAACATAAGAAAATTGGCGCGTCATAACATCTCCTACCGCGACCTTGCGAATCATGCTTTCACGTGTGGAACACAGTATTTTAAGATTATTATACTTCGTTGAACATTGAAAACCTTATAAACTTTAAAATTTGTCTGATTTCATTATGAAAATTGAAAAGAAAGTTTGGCCGGAATATTTCCAGAAGATTATTGACGGTGTTAAAACCTATGAATTGCGTCTTGCTGACTTTGAATGCAATCAGGGAGATGTGCTGGTTTTGAAAGAATGGAATCCAAAAACAAAAGAATATACTGGCAGAACCATTGAAAAGATAGTCACTTATGTTGGCAAGACCAAAAGTCAAACTTTCTGGTCAAAAGAAGATGTTGAAAAATACGGGTTTCAGATAATTTCATTCAAATAGACCGCGCTTTTATGGCTGCCTTGGAGCCCACAACCCGCAATCGCCAAGATTGCTTAAGTCTTCTCGGGTGGGCTTGCGTTCAACCAAATATTTTCCTTCAGTCACGTCCTTTCCACCTTCTCTCTTGTGCGTATACTCGCGCACCATCACAAAAGCTAAAGGGTCGGAAAGACGATTGCTGCCTTGCGTCTCGCAAAGTGCCATTGTTTGATCTAAGGGGTAAATACGAAAACCGCTCTTTCTGAATGAATATAACTTTCCCGAGACTAATTCTGAAGGAAGCAGTTCAGAGATATCACGCACTCTTCTATTTGAATCGTTATTAGGTCTTAGCGCGAGCACCCAGTTAAATTCAATTAAAACACCCATATAATCTTTCCTCGAAGCGTTCTTTTAAACCCTTCTAAAGCATTCTGCTATTGAGCATTGTATTAGACAAAAGAGAACGAATTACTGAAGAAAGCAATATGACTCTGATTAGATTGTGATTTATCTTCTAAGGATTTTCTGTATTTATACAGCATGCCCTTAGCTGCTTTATCCCTCTAATGTCTTGACCGTGCGTTAGCCTATGAGGGAATTGGACTAAGAATCTTCGGCTTCAAATTCGTCTTCAGTCTCACCTGCAAGCTCGGCAAGCAGGTCGTCAATCAATTCGTGCACATCTTCAAGTTCGTCGTCTGAGAGGTCGTCGTAATTCCAGCTCTGGATACGTGCGATAAAATCGCGTATGTCCTGCTGTATTTTTTCTAATTCCGATGTCATGCCGAAATTATCTCAACATGGTTTTTATATGTTTGCTCATCACGGTTTTGCACAAGTTTAAGGTCTAATTTTGTGAAGACTTATTCTACGAAACCGCCAACATCATTATCAGCTTCTTGTGCAAGAGTGCACAAATGCTTAAAAAGCGCGAGCTACGGGGGATAATATGAATGAGAAAACTTCTGGCGTGCCTGACCATGTGACGCGGACACTTGGGCGCGAAGCGCAACGCAATAACATTATGGCTGCGCGTGTGATTGCAGACATTGTTAAAACTACTTTGGGACCAAAGGGCATGGACAAGATGCTTGTTGATTCAGCAGGAAATATCACAATCACAAACGATGGTGTGACGATTCTGGAAGAGATGGAACTTGACCATCCTGCGGCGAAGCTTATTGTGGACATTGCCAAGACGCAGGAACATGAAGTGGGCGATGGGACGACGACTGTGGCTATGCTTGCAGGTTCACTTCTTGAAGAGGCGGAGAAACTGCTCGACAGGCGAATACATCCGACAGTTATAATAAGGGGCTACGAGCGTTCCGCGGCCATGGCTTTATTGCTTGCTAAAGAAATATCTAAGGAAGCAGACAGCAAAGAGGTGCTGAAAAAGATTGCAATGACTGCGATGACTGGAAAGGGCGCAGAAGGGCATAAGGAAAAGTTCGCTGAACTGATTGTTGAGGCTGTAGACAAAGTTGCTAACAGACGGGAAATTGACTTGAGCGACATAAAGATTGTCAAAGTTCTTGGTGAGGGCGCAGAAAAAAGCGAGCTTGTTGAAGGAATAGTAGTTGATAAAGAAATAACTCATGCAGACATGCCTAGAAAGGTTGAAGAAGCAAGAATTGCTCTTGTTGATATTCCCTTGGAAATAAGGAGCCCTGAGAGGGAAACCAAAATATCCATATCGAGTCCTGAGCAACTCCAGAGCTTTTTGGATGCAGAAGAACAGTTTTTGCGCGAGATAACGAATAGAATAGCGCAGACTGGTGCTAATGTAATATTCTGCCAAAAAGGAATTGATGATGCCGCACAATATTACCTTGCTAAGGCAGGGATAATGGCTTTTCGCCGCATGTCGAGGTCTGACATGGAAAAAATATCCAGAGCTACTTCTGCCAAGATAATCTCTGCTTTACAGGAACTAACGCAGCATAGCTTAGGATATGCTAAATTTGTTGAAGAGATTAGGCAGGGGGAAGACGGATGGGTGTATGTTCGGGGCTGCAGGAATCCTAAGGCAGTCAGCATAATTTTACATGGCAGCACGAATCATATGCTTGATGAGATTGAGCGCGCCATGAAAGACGGGTTGGGAGTTGTTGCGTCAGTTGTCAAAGACGGCAGAATCGTGGCTGGCGGGGGAGCCATTGAAATTGAGCTGGCGCGGAGATTGCGCGAGTTTGCAAGCACATTGTCTGGCAGAGAACAACTTGCTGCAGAGGCATTTGCGAATGCGCTTGAGACAATTCCCGAAACGCTGGCGGAAAATGCCGGCTTAGACCCTATTGAAATCGTGACTGAATTGCGGAGAAGACACGGCACCGGACTCGTGCACGACGGGCTGAATTTGCTTAATGATAAAATTGAAGATTGCATGACTGCAGGAATAATCGAGCCATTGAAAGTTAAAACGCAGGCCATCAGCGCAGCAACCGAAGTAGCAAATATGATATTGCGCATTGACGACGTTCTTGTTTCATCTGATAAAACTCAAAACGCGCTGAAAACGCCTATTGTTGATGACGAATAGTCACGAATATCCTTTCGTGCCGCCCGCGTGCTTCAGATAATGGTCGCTATCTCTACGTCCGCCTTCATTTAGCTCTTCTTTTACCATCTCGCTTATCCATGAAGGAGAAGGAAGTTTTTTGCTTTGCTCAAGAAGCTGATAAAATCTGGTCTTAATAGAATCAAGAGTATCTTGAGAGGGAACGTCAAGTCGCTCAGAGTAGTTATTATCGAATATTCCAAGCACATCAACTGTACTCCCGTCATATTTAGACGAAATGCGCGCGATGTCCTCAAGGTGCGGGCTTATGGTTTTAATTGTGAAGCGTGCGGAGACATCGAGAATGTCGGCATTGGGATTGTCTTTTAAGGCTGGGTGAATGCGCGTGGCAAGCGTGTACGCAATACTTCCCAAAAAGAATGACACGCGCTTGCGCTCGGTAAAATTAAATTGAGCGTCATTAGCAATGTGATTTGCAAGTTCATCGAGTTGTTGAATGAGGTTTTTCATAAAATACTGCAAGAAAAGAGATTTAAGAATGTTTTTGCTGCGCTTGTGAAGAGCATTATGCGGCCATCGGTTGAAAGAATTCGAAAGAGAAAATTCTTAGTACCGCTGGCCTTCCACGATTTCGTGCGCTCAACCGTGCGATGCGGCCATCGGGAGTCGGACCCGACCTTGCTCGTTGGCAACGAGCCGTACTAACCGATATACTATGACCGCTTGCGAAAACGAGAGACGAGAGTTATTTAAAGATGTTGTTGGGGCTACCTTACTACCCCTCTGGCACGGAGTTTTCGTTCCAAGTCTAACATTCCTTGCTCTTCCTGCCTTTGATATTCTTCCCCTGCGCGTCTTGTTCTATCGAGACCGTCTTGTATTTCATCGAACGTAATTACTTCTCCAGGAGAATTATCAGAATCGAAATATACAGCATAATATAAATCTGCTTTTTTCTCCAATAACTGTTTAAATAGTCTTCCTGGGATGAAAGAAAATCCTAAAGCATCTTCTAATTGCGGCACACTTCGACGCAAGTCTGGGTCTATGGCTTCGTTTTCTCCAGATGTGGCTGCTATTCCCCAAAGATACGATGCTTCCCCAAATGAAGCCTGAACTTCGCCCTCGAGATTATTCTGAGAATCCCAATATTCGATAATAGTCGAAGACTTTACAGCGCATAACTCAACTTCTAT
>JBBSYO010000071.1:0-4168 GCA_038045185.1 Nanobdellota archaeon
TCCATGTTTTCACTTCCAACTGAAAGCGGCAACGTTCCTCGGACACTAATGGAAATTCCTGCAGGCACGCGAACATCAGAAAGGCTGTTCATAATTTCCACAAAATCAGATTCATTGACTGCACTTGTTTGAGCCGCCCGTGCAGCAGCAATGGTTTGATTGATTGCAGCAAGTTCAAGCCGTGTTAGCAGTTCTTGCTGGAGCCAGTTAGGATAAAGACTAATATTGCCCAAAACAGATTTCAAATCGCGTTCATAAAGTGCAAGCGTTTCATTAACTGCGCTCTCCGGATTGCTAACTTGAACATTAAATGCTCGCCTGCTCGTCTGACCAATTGTATTTGTTGCATCCACTGTAATTACGAATAAACCGTGCGTATTGTAACGATGGCGCGTCGTAGCGCCCTGCGAACTCTGCGCCGCACTTCCGTCGCCAAAGCTCCATGTTGCTCTGCTAATATTGTTTGAAGGCGTAATGGTAAATCCAGTATCTCTTGCAAAAGCAGCAAACTTAGGTTGTAAATCAAAGGAGAAACCAATAGAAACATTTACATTTTTTCTGACTAAGCTGCGGTTGTCAATAAATAATTCCAGTGTTCTCCCAGAGAATCCCTGCGGTATCGTAAAATTAGCCATGCTCAGGTCAAGCGTAAGCGCCCCAGAGTCAATTGCGGCATTATCCATAGTCAACAAATATACAGAGCTTGATTCCACGCCTGTTCCAATTGCTGAGTCATATCGTATGAATGCATTAGAAAATCTAACTTCCTGTGCCGCTCCAAATATGCGCAACGGAACAATGCAGTTAGGTCGGCATTGATTGTTATAACGCTCTGTTAGGTAGGATTGTATAAGAGGCAATAGCGCCTGTCCTGTAGAATTTCTGAATGCTCCGTCGCTGAGTTCAATACTAGGGCTATCAAACCGCAAGTTTTGGGCAAATATTTCGTAATCTGCCATGTAGCTTGCGCCTCTATCAGTTGTGCCGCAAGGCTCGTTAGACTCTGCACGAATGCGATAGCTCGATGCGCTTCCTGCGTTAATACAAACAAGATAATCTTCCTGCGCAACCGCCCCTCGTGGAACAACGCAGTTCAATTCTTCTTCATTCTGCGCAAACAAAGGCAGCGTACACTGCCCGAGGAGCGTCCCAGAGAGTTGATAGAGTTTCATCGTCAGGACAGCGCTGCCTGAACTGCTATTCGTCAGTCTCGCACCAATGCGAAACGCCGGGGCAGCAGGAAGCGTAATTTTTTCACAGTAGGAAGCACTTCCAGCAGGCACATTAACACTTTGGTAATTTGTTCTGTCGCTTTCAAAGCACCCATAGCGAGGAACATAGCACCCTTGGTCAGTGTAGCGCGTGCTTGTCACAATACGCGTGCCTGCATTGAACATATCAACACTTAAATCAGGAAAACACGAAGGCGCGCTGCTTCCTCTTATGTCAAGGCGCACATCGCGCACATTGCGAATCGAAGCTCCCTCCAAAACAAAGCCAACTTCAGCCCCTTCACTGCCAAATGTTATTTGCTCAACCACAGATACTGGCTCATAATTGGGCATGCAATTCGAGTTGCTGCAATTATAATGAGTTCCTGCTGTTTTCTGGTTGAGCTCAAGCAAAGTTCGAAGCAATATAGACTGTCCAAAATTTGTTCTAAGCGACGCGTCAAGATTTTCATCATTAAACATTACAGTTATCGTGCCCCCCAAGCGCGAGCCAGCACTAATCTGCGTTGGAATGGTTTCATTTCTGAGCGTTGTCTGCGCAGCCACGTATGAAGCGAAATATATCGCGAGCATACTCATTATCAAAATAAGAACAAATGCGCGTTTCATGCTCGCCTGCGATACATCAGGAAATAAATTCCCGCAATCGCGATAATGCTCAGGATAAATTGTTGATAATTAAAGAATCCAAGTGCCACGCTCGGTTGTCCGCAAAGGATTGCCTGCTGTCCTTCAGCAGATTTGCATTCCTGTTCTGTTATCCCTTGTTCACTGCAAGTACCCGGAGAATAAGTTGCAGTCACAAATACACTGGCAAACCCATCAATACACTGTGTAGGTGTACTCGCCCCATAGGTGCAAGAAGCAGGCAGACAATTTCCGCCAGGCACGGTTCCCGGAAATTCTTTTTTGAACAGGCATGCACCACTCGTTTCACTTGTGCCATTCCACACACAGCTGCACCGAACAACAGTTCCAACAGTTCCATTCACATAATCTCCGCATAAAGCTCCGTTATTCCATCCGACATTAGCTGAACTGTTTGAAAGCCGATACGGGTCATCTGTGCAAGTCCTGTTGTTTGTATAGTCGCTGCATTGCGTTAGATTCGTTTGTCTGCATCCTGGATTTGCGTTGTCTGTCGAGCACGCATATCCTCCAGGACAGCAGTCGCCTGCATTTCCTGCAATCCCATCTGCACCGGCACACCGTATAGAACTCATGGTAGAATAACGCCCAATTTCCTGACCAGTGTTTGGGTCATATTCAACAAATGTGCGGCCGCTATCAATGCATTGGTCGCTCCCCAAAAGAGTGAAAACGCGGCTCGTTGAACTCAGCAAATTAATAATTCCTCTGGAAGAGTCAGTGTAACTGAGCTGCAAGTTAATTTGCTTATCATATGAACTGGCGGATGCGCCCCCAAACCTCTTCACAATAGACACTTTATCCAGACCATCAAAACCATTACCTGTATCCCCATCATTAAAAGACCAGTCAAAATAGAGAGCGTTAAATCCTTGAGGAGTATTCTGAATAGTAATTGATTGCGTACAACCAAGAGGACTGTTTTGCGTTGGTGTTGGACAGTTACCTGCCAGACACGTGACAGTCGGGCATGGAGTTCCACTCACCACGCTGTTTACTGCATAACTATCGCTGGCGTTCACGCGCACCCAAAGTGATTCGTTAACAATTGTCTGCTTATGGAAAGGTCGATTGATGTATGCGAGCATACCCGGGCTTGCCACAACCAAAATCGCCACTTGTACCTCATGCGCTGCCCCTCTGCTATCTGTAACGCGAAGCGTCACAGTCTTTTGCCCTGCACTTGTAAATGTATAAAAGAATGAAGGACTTGTACTTTCATAATTATCTTCAGTTATAGTCCAGCGATAGGATAAAGGATCTCCGTCAGGATCAAAACTGCTCTGATTGAACAGCACAACCGTATTTTTGAAGTACACACCCCTATGAACCGGTGCGATGATTGTGGCATTCGGTCTTTGATTTGGCTGGCTTGTCAAATTTATATCCAAAATCTCGCTGCGATTAACTTCTGAAGAAATAGTGCTGCTAGTCGTATACGTCTTGAAATAAAATTCGAGCGGACTCGGTTCATTTTCTCCTATCTGCGTGTCACTGTCCAAAATAAGATAACTTGCCTGTACGCTGCCATCGCTCGCAGTCAAAGCTGTCAGACGACGAATAAAGTCATCAGGGGTAGGGTTCAATCCAGAGTCATCTTCCCATATCTCGAATGTGATATTCGTGTTAGGAGTGAACTGTGTTGCAGCAAATAACGTGACTGTTCGATTGACATATGTCTCTCTGTTCACGCTTCTTCCGATTCTGCCCAAATAGTTTCTCCATTCGAGCGAGCTGAAGTTTGCTTCAGAAGAAGGCGGAATCGTACTGACGCTGCAGCACAAACGATAACTTCCTGCACCAGTGTACGTCCCGGGAATGCCGACGTGCGCATTCGTATTCGCAGAAAGCGAGGCAATTTCAACTTTTCCTAAGCATGCCGACGTCTGCACAATACAAGATAACCCTTCAAAACACACTCCGAAATTGTAATTAGACAAGGATGGTATCTGGGCATGCGCATTGCTCGTCTGACTTAGCTTGATAATAGGCGGGTTGCTCGTCCCGCAAACACGATTCGCTGTGCTGGTAAACGCCCCAAAATAATCGTCAAAGCAGATATCTGTGCCATAATTACCACTGCCGCTCACAAGCTCGGCATGCGCATTGCTTTGCGATGAAATGCGGAAAATCTGCTGGTTAGCTGGACAGTCGTAGTCCGCCGCAGATATTAGAGGCAGAGCGAAAAAAACCAGCGCAGACAAAACTAAAAGGCAATTCCACCACTTCATCAAACGGTCAGATAAAACAACTTTATAAAGATTGTGCGTCGACGTTATTAGAATTTT
>JBBSYO010000072.1:0-2385 GCA_038045185.1 Nanobdellota archaeon
GCTGGAAATGAAGAGATTGTCTTAGCGGAGTTGCCCGAAGGGCATTAACTTGTTATTAGAATTTTTGGGTTGAATACCCCCCAGCTTGCTGTGTCGTAAAAATTCTAATTAGAAAATCGTGAATCAGAAACAGCAAGATTTGCTTAAAGTTGCAAATCTTGCGTGCTCAAGATGCAAGTCATCAGGCATCTTGACATTTTCGAATACCGCGGAGCTTGCTCCGATTCGGTAGGAAATTTCAACGATTTTCTTTATCCAACACTTCTCTTATCTTCATATCTCAATCATGTCCCTGAAATATTTAAGCGTGTCGGCACATAAAATTAAATTTATTCCAAGTCCCGACAACGCAACAACACAGTAGAAAGCTGAACAAAAGCGTGTAGACAGGGAGATTGCTCAGCACGCATCTCAACGTTAGCCCTGATAGCTTCTCAGCTCTGCGCCCCAGTAAGCACCGCAGCTCCTCCTTAGGGCTGCTCCGATCAAGGCCTGACCCATTTCGAAAGAGTGCGATCGAACCGGACAGAACATCAACGTCGCTACCAAGACGTTCAGACCGTTACGTCACGCACTCCTTTAAGCCCGCCATGATGCCCGTTTGCGTTGAGGCACGGGGCAAGCGTGCCAGCTCGTCTACACAATTATGACAACGAGAAAGGGTATTTAAGATTAACTGCAACCCAAGATTTTTAGAAACCTCAGATAGGTATGGATAACTGCGTTGTTTAGATGACTTGGTTTTAGCAGTTATCCATTAGAGAACTGTGAACAAAATGTAACACAACCCGCGCAGGTCTCTATATTTTTCAATTCTTCTTCTGGACGCATACCCTCAGGGAAAACCGCCCCAGATATAGAAACTATCCCTATCTTCCCTTCTATCAATGTTTCTTAATCGCAGAGCAGGAAACTGATTATCTCTTTTTGCCCAAGCCCATACCAGAATAGTCTGTTCTAACAGTAAACTCTCCCTGACCCGCCCTTTCATATTCTTCAGCAAGGCTTCGCACAGGTGTTTCATATTCAGGATTGAATACGTAAATATTTTTAGTCTGTCCATAAACAATAAATAATTTTTTGGGAGCTCCCTGTTTTTCTGCATTCGGTTGTTCTCCAAAAATTAGCCCAAGATCTCTATCGACCCTAATCGTTATATCTTCAGGAAAACTCTCAGAAGTAATTCTTTCTAATTGAGCAAACCCTTCACTTTTTCTCCTTTCCTCTTCAGTTATATCAACAACCTTAACCATTTTATACACTCTTGAACCCGCTTAATAAACATTATTGCATTCTAGAACAACGATAAAATCAAACCTCTCGCTCCCGCCTTTATCCTTTGCTTGTTCAGTCTACGTTACAATCTCCTCTTCGTCGGCTTATCCAATCTCGGCGGCTTGTAAGGCATCAGTTCTTCTTCAGCTTCCTGCTCTACTTCGTGCTCAATCTCGTGTTTAATCGTTTCCATTTCTTCATTTGGCGAACGTCCTCGTGAGTTCGGTCGCAACGCCAGTACCAGCACAAACACAATAAGTATCAGAACAAGCGCCGCAGTCACCGAGAGAAATATAATCGTTAGCGCATCCATTCATATCAACCCCTTGCAGAGTTTTTAACGATTATGGCGCTAAATTACATCTCTTCCAGGACAGGGATTCCCAGCAGATAGAGCGCATTTTTCAGCACCTGCGCAAAAGCTTTAACAAGAATCAATCTAAAATGTTCCTGCTCAGAGCCAATAACCTGTTCTTTGTGGTAGAATTCATTGAATATTTGCGCAAGAGTATAGGCGTACTGTGCAATAATGTTGGGGGCATAAGCATTGGCTGCCTCTTGTACAATCTCCGGAAAGCGCGCAAGCGCATTCACAAGCGCGCGCTCGTGCAAGTTCAAAGCGTTAATTGCGCCGATTTTATTTTGTTTGCTGCGCTTTTTCCGTAAAATACTCTTCGCCCTCGCATAGCTATAAAGAAGGTACGGCCCAGTATCTCCTTCGAATGAAACAAATCTGTCAATATCAAACACCATGTCATGCCCGCGATAATTCTTCAAATCCCCGTATAGAATTGCTGCTCTGGCAATAGCCAACGCACGTTTCTCAAGCTCTTTTTTAGACACAGCAGAGCGTTTTAGAATTTCTTCCTTTGCAATCTGGATAGTCTCACTGAGAATTGCGTCCATGAACACGATTTTGCCCTTGCGTGTCGCGAATTTCTTGCCGTCGCCATCAAGATATAATCCGTGGTCAATGTGCACGCACTCTCGCGCCCATTTATATCCCATTAACTCAATCACCTTAAACATCTGCTTAAAGTAAAGCTTTTGTTCAGCCCCAACCTCATACATCAGCCGTTTGGCTTTGTATTTTTTCTGTCGGTCAATAGC
>JBBSYO010000072.1:2485-8209 GCA_038045185.1 Nanobdellota archaeon
CCCCAACCTCATACATCAGCCGTTTGGCTTTGTATTTTTTCTGTCGGTCAATAGCTGCAGTAATATCCCTCGTGGCGTATAGCGTTGCCCCGTCTGATTTTTTGATGAGGCATACGCCCAACCCATATTTCTCCAGATTAACAATCTGCGCGCCTTCACTTTCTTCAAGAAGATTTTTTCGTTCGAGCTCCTTGATTGTATTCTCCATCGCAAAGTTATAATCCGATTCGCCAGAGATTCGGTCAAAGGTTACATTGAGCAGCTTGTAAATCTTGTTAAACTCATCAATGCTCACTTTTCTGAATTTTTTCCACAAGTCGAGCGCTTCTTTATCGCCGTCCTCCATTTTTCTGAACCACTCGCGTCCAAGGGATTCAAAGCGCTCGTCAGCAGAAGCTTTTACATATACTTCGAATAAATGTTTGATTGGGTTGTTCTTTAACTCTCTCGGGCTCCCGAATTCCTTGTAGCCGGCAATTATCTTTCCAAAAGGTGTTCCCCAGTCACCAAGGTAATTTATTCGCACGATTTTATATCCGAGCGACTCATATAAGAAAGCAACAGAATTTCCGATAATAGTCGAGCGCAAATGACCAACTCCAAAAGGCTTTGCGATGTTTGGCGAGGACATATCAATCACGAATGTGTTGCCGCGACCAAGTGTAGCCTGACCAAATCGGTCTTTCTTCTTTAATATTTCATGTAGAGTAGTCTGCGCGGTCTGCGCGCTATTGAGAAAGAAATTGACGTAAGGTCCAACAACACTAATTTTCTCAATTTCCTTTCCAACTTTTATCTTAGCTCCAATATCTTTTGCAATCTCGCTCGGATTTTTTTTGAAATACCGTGCCAGCGTAAAACACGGAAACGCAAAATCCCCGAGAGTCGGGTCCTTTGGAATCTCAATCAGACCTTCGACCTCTGCACGCGGCAAACCACTTGACTTCACCAACGAACTAATAATTGTCTCTTTCATATTACAAGATAGAGTCCTGTTTAATAAAACTATTCTTTAAATCCCAAGATAAAATTAATGACTCTTGCGCTTCATTGTCCACAAGACAATAAGGACAACCAAAACAACCACAATTACAGTGACCCAAACCCATGTTAATCCTCTTGATTTAGCTTGAACATCTCCTGCTCCTGTGTCTGCTGCTGCGGTTCCGTCAGATGCGACAGGAGGTACTGTGCCTGCAGGTATTGCTTCCTGGAGGTATTCAACTTTCAGGTTTACCCTGCTGTTAGCAATAGAAACTAGCGTTACTTTCATATCGTATACACTATCATCAGTTACATCAAACTTCTTTGTCTCTCCAACATTCATTACAACTTTCTGCGGGGTGCTGGACACTTCAATTTCAGCACTTGCTGCACTTAAACTTACAACTCCAACATGATGAGTTTCTCCTTTAATTTTGACGCTTATGCGGTTATTAGCCCCCATTTCTTTGGATATTGCTTCGCGTTGCGAAAGCTCCTGATTTGCGTAATTATGCGTTGTCCAAGTCGTCGTACTACCCGAACCTCCGCCCGCAGATCCTGTTCCTCCACCATTTACTGTATACTGGGCTGTCGGACTTCCCGTATTGCCCGCCCTGTCTGTTACTGTGCAGGCGACTGTGAAAGTTCCAGTTTGAGTTGTGCTTGGATTCGCAGTAACACTTGTAGAATTAACGCCCGATAGAGCATCTGAACCAGAACAGGTACAAGTAACTGTCTCACTCGTACTAACAGTAGAAGGAGTACAGCTCACGCTTCCTGTTGGAGCGGTATTGTCAAAGATAGCGGTTATGTTAACACTACGGTTAGTATTGACGCTACCATACGTAGCCGTATCATTCACAACCATAGTTATATTATACACGCCATCAGCGTAACTTGCTGTATTAATGGTGCCATTCCAGTAAGGTCCTGTAGGATTAGTTGTATTAACTACTGTGACTGCTCCGCTACCATTCGTTATATTAAACCTAACAGAGCTAATTCCAACAACATCGCTGGCACTAATATTAAGAACAAGTATTCCAGAAAAATTCAAAAAGTTAGGAATAGTCAAATTTGTAGCATATACATCAGGAACGGTTGTATCATTTATCTGCACCGTGATATTGCTGTTGTATCTAGTAGTAAAGTTCGTCGCAACCACTGTAAGATTATATATTCCTGGAGTTAGTGCGGTTGCATTGAATCCAAATGTCTGATTGGTTCCTACAATGCTTGCATTAATGAAGAAGGTAATATTGGTCCAACTGAGAACAGAACCCAAAATGGAAAAGTTACTATTTGAAACGCTGCCGAAAGTGCTATTGGTGCTATTGTGCAAGAGAACAAAAACACTTGGTATTGTAATATTGACTTGAGTTATATTATTAACCTGCCCGTTAGCCAAGTCCACAACAGTGTTATTTACCGTAATGTTGTAAGCAACAGAAACATCTTCATTAAAGCTAAACGCGTTAGTTGTAAAATCTGTTCGCGTTACAGTCACTCCCGCAATCGTCAATCCTGCCAATCCCAAAACTAAAAATACTGAAAGAAAGACTAATAACCCTCGAGTCACCACACCACCACTCTTTTGCATGTGCATATTATTGCATCAAGGGTATATAAATATTTGCCATCCTAGTTCTTATTTGGCTCAATTATCATTCTTCCTCGACGACACAACTTTATATTTTTCCAATTTACTATCGACGCCTTTTATTTCCTAAAAAAATCTTATTACCGTCGTCCAATTTACCGTCGATAAATCATCTTGACAAAACTATCCAAGGCAAAGCCTGTACTTTTCAAGTGCGCGATATTTCCATACCAGACTGGTTTTAGACCCTTGCAACTCGATACCAAGATTGCCATTGCGCCTTGCTTCCTGCAAGGCAGCACACCACCCATATTGTCCAAGCGTAGCAAGATACGATTCAGGCAGGGTAATAGTTATATCCGGATTTACAGGCAATCCAGACTCCATTTTTTCTTTGGTAATAGTGTACCCCCTATCCCCAACATAAAATGCCACAACTCCATCTTCAGGCACATCACGCACAAGAGAACTCTGAGACATAATTACAGCCACATTATCCTGCGTTACTGTAATCGGCGTCCAAGTGCTAGTCCGAACAGAATCTTTTCCGAACCACATCACACCCCCCGTGATTGCAGCAATCAAAATAACGCCCACAATAACGCCGACAACAACTCTTTTCTTCATGACTTATTTTCTTATTCAACAATTATAAACCTATGCGTTTAAAAACCTCCTTGCTTTTAGAAAATTAAGCCTCCGTAGCTCAGCCGGTTAGAGCACCAGTTTCGTAAAACGGCAACACGCCTCACGAGCGTGTTGACGGACCCGCGGACATCAGTCTGCGTGGGCTGGAAACTCGAAGAGTTTGCAGGTCGAATCAACTGGGGGTCACGGGTTCAATTCCCGTCGGAGGCTTATCTTTGTCAAATCCAATAACCTTAAATAGATAAAAGAACGTTATAGCAAAGGACGCTGATATTTCCCCAGTTTGCGCCTTTCACTATAAGTTAAAATGAAAATTACTTTATACATGGCTATGAGTTTAAATGGATATGTGGCCAAAGATAACGACGAGACGCCGTGGTCAAAAGAAATCTGGGAGAGTTACTATAAAATCGCTGGAAAATTTAAGACAATCATCGTTGGAAGAAGAACGTACCAGATAATGAAGGAAGCAGATGAATTTGAAAAAATTGGCAATCCATTCACTGTTGTTTTGTCTGAGAAAAATCAGGTTGCTGAGTCAGGATTAGTTTTTGTAAGAACACCGAGTGAAGCGATAAAAGTGTTGAAAAACAAGAGTTTTACAGAAGCGCTTCTAATCGGAGGAGGAAAGGTTAATGCTTCCTTCATAAAAGAAGGATTTATTGACGAAATAATTCTCGACATTGAGCCAACAATTTTCGGCAAGGGTATCCAGTTATTTGCCCCAGATACTTACGAGTCAAAATTACAATTGATAGAATTTAAGAAAATATCCTCCAATATCCTGCAGCTCCACTATCGAACGAAGATTTGATCGTTTTGAAAATCCCTAAGAAGCTCAATCCGCATATTTTTATACACTTCCTGCCTTGAGAAAGCGTGAAGAGGTTGTTCCGGTTCCACTATCCTAAGCTTGTCGCTTTAGCGCTTGCTATCGTGACCGCGTATATTATCTTCACGCATCCAGCAGTTATTGCCTGGTTCACAGGTCTGGAATTTATCCATAGAAAATGGGTCGCATTCATTGCAGGCATGCTAATTGCGTTTGGTTTTACTGCCCCATTTGGAATTGGTTTGCTCATTACACTCAATCCTGCTAATCTCTGGCTCGCCTCTTTCATTGGCGCGCTTGGTGCCGTGTTCGCCGACATACTAATCTTCAAAACCATTCGCATGTCATTCATGGACGAATTCAAACGTCTCGAAAAAACATCTGCATTCGAATTCGTCGAACGCGAGTTTCATCGCGACTTTAAAGCACACGTGAGAAATTATCTGCTATACATTTTTGCTGGTCTGGTTATCGCATCGCCTCTGCCGGATGAAGTTGGAGTCGTCATGCTCGCAGGTCTCACACGAATCCGCCCCTTCCTATTCATTGTTATCAGCTTCACGCTTCACTTAATCGGCATAGCAGTTATTCTCCATTTGGGTTGAATACTCCTCAGCTTGCTGCGTTTCCAAATGGAGAATTAGAGATTTTCGTCTCGAAGCCGAGAGTAATACCCAATCAGCTTGTTGTGGGGATAGTGAATGATTAGGAAATCTCTTTATTTTGTCGCTGTAACCATCTTCTCTCTAAGGCGACGATGTTTAGCCGCTCGTTCAAGCTCTGCCATTTCGTGCTCTGCATGTGCGTCCATGAATTTTCTCATCATATTTAGCGTTACGTTTGAACGGGGGCGGTCGTGCACAATTCTGACGCGTTCGCCAAGTTCAGGCGAGTACGGGAAATCATATTTACGAGCAAGGCCTTCAAGACCCCTGCCATCAGTACGTTCAAGCTCGAGCCCAATGTTCCGTATATCGCTATCCCGAGTATAGAAGTGCGATTTTCTAAGAGGGTCGCTCATGCCAACTAACACAAACGTTGTCGTACTATTCACATCATTGTGCTTGTGTTCTTCCAGTGCAGTTACGCCCCCAGGGATATTCCTTGACTCTTTCATCACTCCAGGGCGCTGCGCTACTTCTTCAATGGCTCTTTGCACATTAGGACGATATGACTCAACAGCAGGGTCAATAAGAACCTCGCTCGGCATGAGTTTAATAAACATGCCTAAACTTTCTATGATTTCAACGGCTTTTTGATGAATATCTGCCCTTTCACTTGTAGCGCTACTAGCTCTCACCTGATTTGCATATTCTCTTCTATCGCGTGCAAAAACTCCGTATTCAATATCGGTCTGAAGAGGGAAACTCACAGTTCCATTAGAAACAGATGGAAATATGTTGTCCATCAATTCAGTATAAAATTCAGCTTGGAATAGCGGAGAGGCGATTCCAACGCGCTGCCTTCCAAAGGCAGTTATATACGAGGTATCGAAGATAATATTCCCTCCTCGCATCATTCGATTTCTTATGCGGCTGAGCTCATGCTCCAAATGTCTGTCTACTGCGTTTTTGTATAAAGTTGTCATTAGGCGATGTCCTAAAAATGCTCCGAGAAGCAAGCGAGTCTCGGATAGACCCTTTAAAAACCTTCTGAAAAT
>JBBSYO010000073.1:0-2864 GCA_038045185.1 Nanobdellota archaeon
GGCGCCATTCCTGAACTTTTTCAATTAGCTTGTAGACCACTTCGTCTGTGAACACAGCGACCTTGCCGTATTCAATTTCTTCTTCAGCGCCTACATTGAACCCTATAACAAGAGCATCAAGAGGCTCATTATCAAGGTTTGCCTTCGCTGCAGAGATATCTGATTTACTGATTGGGCCGATGCCTGCCTTGAGGATGAGGACATTTGCTTGGCGCAGCAGGGTAATGAGCGCTTCTAAGCTGCCTAGCGAATCAGCTTTAATGATAACTCCTTTTTTGTCAAGTTTAGTGACCCCGCTTATTTCTTTTTTGAACGAATTTGCTATTTCATCAAAATTGCCTTTGATTTCCTGGAAAGGCATTCCGGGCAAGAGACCCTCTCGTTCTGTAAGCTGGACTCTGATTCCTGTAGCTGCTGTTGCGTGCTGTACTGCCTTATACTTAAATGCGAGGGGCTGTATTTCTTCAAGTGTGCGTATCTTTGTTGTAATTGGTTTGTCAAGGCTCGCAATCATAATTTCTTCATTGACTGCGATATCTCCATCATAGAGAATGGCTTCTGCATATTCCATGCCTCGTTCTTTTTTCACTTCAAGGATAACGCCCTTTGCATCTTCTGCGAGTTCAAGCTGCTTGCTAAGGAATTTCTGGCAGAGACCGCAGAGCACGAAGAGAAGTTCAGGTATTCCTTCTTTGGTTTTTGCAGAGCATGGGACTATGGCTATTTTTTTAGTAAAATCACCTAATTCATAATAGAGCGCAGAATCAAATCCGTGTGCCTGGAGCGCGCCTTGGAAGGTTAAAAGGGCTGTATCAAATTCTTCTTTGACATTGAGCGCTTGCGTTTCAACTGCTTCTTTAATTGAATCGCGCTTTTTCCAGCCCGAAAGGTTGTCTATTTTATTTAGAGCAACGACAAATGGGGTTTTATTTGCCTTGAGAATGGAAAGCACTTCAGCAGTCTGCGGCTCAATGCCTTTTTTTATATCTATGACAAGAATAGCCAGGTCAGCAAGCGCGCCCCCTCGCTTCCTCAGATTAGTAAACGCTGCGTGACCGGGAGTGTCAATGAAGAGAAACCCTGGAATTTTAAGTTTGACCTTATTCTTTTTAATTAGAGGGCATACTTTTTCTATTTGTTCAAGAGGATATTTTGTGAATGAGATTTTTTGCGTGATTCCGCCTGCTTCTCCTGCCTGCACAGACGAGCCTCTAAAGCAGTCAAGTAATGATGTATTGTGTACAAGAATTCTTTCTGCTACAAAATTATGGTTGTTTGGAACTGTGAAGTCATATACATATTTTTCTTCGTTGTCAATAGCTTTTTTTGATGTTACCTTCACATAACTTATGTCGGTTTCTAATATTTCTCTTAATTTTCTTGAGATTTCATTGTCTTTTTTTAGGTTGGACACTACTGCTTGCAAGAAAGCAATCGATAAGGCCGAGGTGTGCATATACTTATTAAAATAAGGAACTTGCTTGTTTATCTTTCCTTTCACTTCAAGTTGCTTTAGATTTGCTCCTTGCAAGGGTATAAAGTCGAAAATTCTACTTGACTGCGCTTTAATAGAAGAATCAATTATTCTCTTCAGTTTTCTTTTTAACCTCGGCCTAAAATTATCAAGAAACCTATTTAAATATATTTTATTTGCTATCCTTAGCACAGTATAGATATTTTTTTTATAAAGTGTGGCGTGTATTCCAAATGACAATAAATATGTCGCACATTGCTTAAGCATATTTTCGCTCTTGCTTGTTATTTCAATCGAGTTGTTTAACTTTGAAACATAACCATCAGTATCAAAGAGTCCGGCGATAAAGCCTCTGAAAACCTCTTTATTTTTCTTGGCGAGTGCAGGAACCTCGACCGTTGCAGATTTGTTCTTCTTTGGAAATCCTATTACATCAGTCATAAAACGCAGGAACGTTTTTCCGCCTTTATCTACAACTATTTGGCATGTATGCGCTTGTTCGGTAGTTGATTCTAGTTCGAATATTTCTTTTAAGCTTTCCCGATAGGCTGTTTGCACTTCTAAGTCATTATTATTGAGTATCACTCGCGTTTTTGATAGATGCCCGTCACCAGCTATACATCCCAATAAATACCCAAATTTTTCGTTTTCCTCAAGATTAGGAAGCTGCATTTTCTTACTTGTGTGCCCTCCCCTCCAAATCGTACTAGAATTTTTTATTGACTGTATGCAGTCATATGCTTCTTCATCGGGAATTTTATAATGTTCGGCCAATATAAAAAGATCTTTTATTCTCAATCTCTTTTTTGCAATAGAATCCCTTAAATGGGATATGTTTAGCTTTTTTTCTACGTCTTTGAATTTTTTTATTTTATCAAACTTTTGTTGAAATTTTTCATTTAAAAAACAGACGAAGTTATCTAAATTCTTCAATCTGCTTATTATTTTATCCTTTATATTCTGGCTTTGGAATGGCAATTTCTTTGGTAAGGCGATATAGTCATTTTCTTTTAGGTCTTCTGCTTTTCTTGTTCTTATTCCTTCTAATGAAAATACAAAGAAGGGGTGTTCCGGCGTTGTCTTTATGATGTCTCCTGAAGATGTCTTTACTTCAATAAGTCGTTTTGCCTGTCTTTTCCATATGTGAGAAATATTCGCTGGCTCAATATTTTTTCCGTTAAACGAAAAAATCCTAATATTCTTATCTGTTATATCCTGTAGAAACCCATCATCTATTTTTTTTAGTTTGATAGTATCGACATTTTCATCATATAGTTCTTGAGCTTTTTTCATTGTTCCATCTACAAGAGGTATAATTGTATCTCCGGCTACGCATTTTCCGTGGTCAACGTGCCCTGCTACTGTAATGATTGGCTGGCGAATTGTCATG
>JBBSYO010000074.1:0-1101 GCA_038045185.1 Nanobdellota archaeon
AATTTTTCTAAAGCTTTTATCTCCCCGGGGATTTGCTCTTCCAGAGAACTTGCCCCGTTTTTCATGAACTGCACTAAATGAACTTTGTAACCATTGCCGCACGCTCTCAGGGCGCTGCCAAGAGCGCTCGTTGTCTTGCCCTTGCCGTTGCCCCAGAATACCTGGACAAAACCAAGACCAGCGTGTTTTAGCTCCATCTTTTGAACCGTGAATGCGTGTTTTTATTAATTGTGGTTATGTCGCGCACGTTAACTTCTTATATCCGAAGTTCGTTACTTTATTATGAAAAAGAGCGCAACAGGGAAGGAAATAAAACCAGTCTTATCTAAAACCCTGGCTTGGGCGGCTTTGATAGGATTAGTTGTTCTTGATGCCTCTCTTGATTTAATTTTTGCAGAAGGAAAGGGACTTGAAAGCCCGATATGGAAACCAATAGCAAATTTACTTGAAGTTAATAATCCTGTTTTACTAACCCCTTTTGTTTTATTAACTTTTTTTATCGTTGTAAAGATTGTCTCTTTTCTAGAAAAGAAAATTGATAAGATTCCAAATGCAGAAGAATTAGTTTTGACTATTTTAGTTATTGTTTATGCTGTATTTGATTTATGGTTAATCTTGGTTTATCTTTTTGATTTTAGATTATTTAAAAGCCACCTCTATTTAATTCCAGTACTAATTGTAATTGGGATAGCCTATGGTTGGTGGGCTGAAAATAAATTAAAAAAGAAATATAGATAATTCTGAACAATTCTATACCAATTATCAGAATTCTCTAATGGATAATTCCGAAAACAGCAGACCAATCAACGTAATTATCCATAGTTTTCTCTTGCAAAATTATCAGTAGATTTATACGAGTAACAGAGAAGAGTCAAGAAAATCGCTAAATTTCCTACCTAATTGGAGCAAGCTCTGCAGTATTCGGAAATTTCTGATTCACGATTTTCTAATTAGAATTTTCACCCCACAGCAAGCTGGAGGGTATTCAACCCAAAAATTCTAATAAAGAAGTTTTAGGGAGCGCGACGATGAAGTCTTAATCGTATATCAAAAAGCCCTTGAGTTCACCGCGCCTTAAAATGTGCGGTTTGTGTGGGGCTT
>JBBSYO010000075.1:0-5722 GCA_038045185.1 Nanobdellota archaeon
GAGATTCTGGCTTATAGTTTGCAGAACGCGAGCGAGTTTGGAAAAGCTGACGCAGGGCGCGTCATGCCTAAACTTTTTCAGCATGGGCTGCAAAAGGAAGATATAAAGAAAATTATGCCTATTGTTCAGGAAGCGGTGAAGAAAGTTAATTCAATGAAGGAGAGCGAGCGCGCCGAGGCATTTGCTAAACTTGGAAATGTTGTCAAGAAATATGCGGAAAAAGAGAAGGACTTGCCTGAAATTGATGTAAAGGGGCTAAAAAAAATTGTGACACGCATGGCGCCTGAGCCTTCCAAATATCTGCATCTTGGACACGCCATGACGTTTCTCATAAATTATATGTATGCGAAAAAATATAATGGAGCCTGCTTGCTCAGAATGGAAGACGCTAATCCTGAGAAGGTGTCGAAAGAATATGTTGATGCTATTATTGAAGATATCAGGGATTTTTTGGGCATCAAGAGCGCGAAGGTTCGCTATGTATCTGATGATATGCCGGTCTTCCATACTTATGCTGAACAATTGATGGATAAAGGTCATGCGTATATCTGTTTCTGCAATCGGGATAAAATGCAGAAGCTTAGACATGATGGTGTTGAGTGTGAATGCAGGAATTTTCCAAAAAAAATTCAGATTGCGCGATGGAAGATGTTTGTCAAGGGAAAATATAAAGTCGGCGAGGCAGTGATGCGATTTAGGGGGGATATGCAAAGTTCCAACCATGTGATGCGAGATTCTGTGCTTTTCAGGCGCTTAGATGTCAAGCACTATCGTCATGGAACAAAGTACAAGGTCTGGCCGATGTATGATTTTTACAATCCAATCGGTGATAGTCTGATGGGTGTGACGCTTATATTGAGAAGCAACGAGTTTGACATGCGCGTTGAGTTGCAGGATAAGCTCAAGGAACTGCTTGGCTTGAAGAAACAGAAAATTGTGCAGTATGGGAGATTCAATGTTGAAGATTTCACAACCAAGGGGCGAGAAATTCGCGAGATGTTTGAATCTGGCGAGTTAAGGGGGTGGGATGATCCCCGACTTATTACGCTTCGTGCGCTGCGTAGACGCGGCATCCAGCGCGAAGCGTTGTATGAACTGACAAAACAAATCGGATTATCACAGCATCAGGTGAATCTGCAGTTTGACATGCTGGCTGCAATTAACCGAAAGATTGTTGACCCGATTGCGGATAGATATTCGTTTGTGCGGGAGCCAGTCAAGATTGATGTGGTTAACGCTCCTATGATTAAAGAAGTTGAAATTAAGATACATCCAGATAAGAAGGAGAAAAAGAAAATCTCGGTCAAGGACATTTATATTTCAGGAGAGGATTATAAGAAATTCATGGGAAAAGAGGTGCGATTGCTGCATCTGTATAATATTAATCTTACAGATAAGAAAGCATCGGTTAGCTCTATCGATATTAAAGATATCCCTAAAATAAACTGGGTTTCTGAGGGCATCAAGGCGCGCGTGCTTATGCCTGACGGAAAATGGGCAGAGGGTCTTGTCGAGCCTGGAGCGAAGAAACTCAAGAAAGATGCGATTGTGCAGTTTGAGCGGTTTGGATTTGTGCGGTATGATGGTGTGCATAATAAAATTCCTGAGTTCTGGTTTGCGCATACTTAGTCAGATTTAAATAGATGTTCTGCTTTTTGATGGGATGCGTTCTCGAAGGGGGTTGAGTGATATTGTTACGAATGTACTGATTATCCTGTTAGTATTAGTTGCTATTGGAATTATCTGGGCATTTGTGAGGCCGTCTTTGGATAAGGTCTCGGGTGTGCAGAATGCGGCTGACATTTATAGTGTTGTGCTTTCTATTGACCCGCAGTCTATTGTGCTTGATAGCGCCAATTCATTGATTACGCTGCGCGTGTCGCGCAACGAGCGAGATGCTCCTCTTGTTGGTGTTGAAGTTATTTTGACTGATGCTAACGGAGGACGGCGCGCGTTCAGGAATGAAACTACATTTGGACCGTTAGAGTCGCGCACGATTAGTGTAAATTATACAGGTTCAGGCATCGGGATGCCTGTCCAAGTCGGAGTGGCGGCTGTTATTGACGGAGGAAATGGACAAGTTCGTGTGGGGGCTGTGACTGATACGCGACCTATTCCTTCTGGAACATCTCCTGCTGCGATTTGCGGCAACGGAAGAATAGAAGGAAGTGAAGTATGCGATGATGGCAACACAGAAAATGAAGTATGCACGTATGGCAGCGCAGGGGGCACATTTTGTAATTCGGTGTGCGGCGCACAAATTGACCTCTCTAATTGCCCGCGTTGCGGGGACAATATAATAAACGGCAATGAACAATGTGATGGTCTTATAACTAATACTGGCATTACTTGTGTCTCACAGGGATTTAGCGGAGGAATACTTGGATGTTATACTGTGGCTGCAGGAAATGCGAAACAGTGTCGATTTGATACTACGCTTTGCACAGGACCTCCGCCGGCATAATCGCATTTTCTCGCGAACTGTCACTCCGACCAATAATTGTAATTGTACTTTGAAGATTAGAATCAAAATTTACGTGTGACAATTGTGTTTATAATCGTCGATGACTTGCGAAATGTTTAAATAGCGCCTAAGACTTATGGATACATAACAGGTAAAAGGGGGTGACATTATGAAATTTTCACGAAAAGGATTAAGCGACATTGTTACCAATGTGCTTATTATTCTGCTTGTGCTGGTTGCTATTGGAATTATCTGGGCATTTATACGACCTGCGATAACGCAAGGCGCGGGTCAACTGCAGGGGGCAGGAGACTGTCTTACTATTGATGTAGAAGCTGTGTCGTGTAACGCTACGGTCAATACAGTTACCTTCAAGCGAAACACAGGCGCTGGCGCGCTTGCAGGCGTTAAGTTCGTTGTTGAAAAAGCAACAGGAACAGTTACGGTTGATGATATAACAACAACGGGCAAACCTGGAGAACTTTCGGGTTCGACCTCGACCATACTATTAACAACACTTGATTTGAAATCAGGAGATAAGGTTCAAGTGGCTGCTTTAGTTGCAGGAGCAGATAGTGCGGCTAAGAGTTGCAATCCTAACCCGGTAAAGGTTACGTGCGCCTAAGCGCAGATTTTTTCTTTTTTATCTTTTCTTCTTTTTTTAATTCTTGATTTTACCGATTATAGTGAAAGGCGTGAACTGGTGAAATATGAAGAATTTGAATGGGCTGCAGAATAATTAACGTTAAGATTTCTTAGAAACAGACTTTGAAGAGGCTTTGGCTGCAGGGGGCGCTTTATCCTTTTGCGGAGTTTGCTTTTCGAGTTCAATTTCTTCTTTCTGGAGAGCTTGCTTGAGCTTGTCCAATTGTTCAATTTTTTTAGCTATATCTTCTTTTGAAGGTTCTGACTGCCTGGCTGCTTCTTCGGGAGAGGCACCTTTCAAGCCAGGGACGCGCTTCATGTATTCCATGAGCGAGGCTCTATCCATTTTTAGGACAGTGCGGGAGTTGTCGTCGATGTGCACGCGCAGGATGTCCATGCCCGAAAGTACACAGTTAATGTTCCAGACCTTCTGACCTTTTTGATTTTGAATGACTGCAATCATTTTTTTGATTGACTGTGTTATGCTGCGGTTTTTCATCTCGTCCTGAATAATGCCCTGAAGTGCGTCGAGGTCGATATTGGTCTTAATATCAAGCGGCTCTGGCGTGCGTTTGTCCATCGCAGTCATGAGCTGTAACTGCACGGCTTTATCGAGTGTGAAGGCTGCAAATTTCTTTTTCGATGGAACGTAGTAATCAATCTGGTGGATATTGCTGCCTGTTTCAAAGTCAATCACAAAAAAACCAGCTACCAAGAACGCGTCTTTGAACTTACCTTGAAAGTCACGATAGACAGGAGAAGATTGGAGTTTTTGAACGTAGGGCTGGATTTTCATGCTTTTTTACTGGATAATTATGCAAATGGGTTTTATAAAGATTTAGGCTCTCTGAACGAGTTCTTTGCGCAGGTCTTCTATAAATGAATTGAGTTTCACGCCGAACTTTGGCTTTCCGCCTCTTGGGCGCACGGCAAGCGTCTTGCCTGCTTCTTCCTTGTCGCCGATAACTATTGTGTAGTTGATTTTCAACAGCTCGGCGTCGCGGACTTTTGATTGGACTGTATCGTTTCTCAAATCAGAATCAATTCTGAGTTCTGGCATGGCTTCTTTCAACTCTTTAAGGAGTTTCTCGCAGGCTTTTGTGTTTCTGTCTGTGAAATTGATAATTCTGACTTGCCTTGGGGAGAGCCAGAGCGGAAGCGCGCCGTTGAGATGCTCGAGGAGAACTCCAATGAAACGCTCTACAGAGCCGAGAATAACTCTATGAATAATAACGGGCTGATAGTCTTTGTTGTCTTCGCCAGTATAACTAAGCTGAAATCTCTGCGGCATTTGCATGTCTAATTGAATTGTTGCGCACTGCCAGCTCCTTCCTAGAGAATCCTTTATATGAATGTCTATTTTCGGTCCGTAAAATGCACCCTCGCCTTTCTTTGTCTCGTATTTTATTTTGGCTTGCTTTAGTTCTGTTTCCAGGGCTTTTTCTGCGTAATCCCAGTCTTTCTGTTCTCCGAGAAACTTCTCTGGTCTTGTTGAAAGCTCGAAAGAATATTCAAATTTAAACGTGCTGTAGATTATTTTTACAATCTCAAGCAAACTTGAAATTTCTTTTCCTATCTGCTCCTTCGTGCAGAAAATGTGCGCATCGTCCTGGGTGAATTTTATTACTCTGAAAAGGCCTGCGAGAACTCCTGATAACTCACGCCTGTGCACGATGCCAAACTCAGCAAATCTCAAAGGAAGCTCCTTGTAGCTTCTTGGACTGGCTCTAAAAGTAAGCATTGCACCAGGACAATTCATAGGCTTGACTCCGAAGTCTCTTTTTTCGTGCTCTGTAATAAACATGTTATCCTTGTAATGAGCCCAGTGGCCTGAAACTTTCCATAACCGATTGTCCATCACTTGAGGCGTTGAGATTTCCTGATAATCAAACTCACTTAATAATTTTCTTAAAAATGAGACCAGTTCGTTATAAATTATAAGCCCGTGATGATGCCAGAATGGCTGACCAGGGGCTGCTTCGTTGAAACTGAATAAGTCTAATCTTTGTCCGAGAATTCTATGGTCGTTGTCTTTTAGTTTTGAGGTGTCAAGTTTTGAGCGGGATAATTCATTAAGCAGTCTTGAAGTATCGTATTCTTCATTGATTGCAACCTTGCCTGATGCTGAAACTGCCTGGCTTCCAAATGTCTTGCTCAACTCTGAAAGCGGATGGCCTTTGCATCTAAGCTCAAAGGATTTGTAATATCCGAACGGTGCTCTTGTGACTTTGAAATCCTTGCTTAACATGGATTCTGCTTTTTGCAGAATTTCCAAAGCAAGCTGGGGCGCGGATAAATTGGAAGATAAGTGTGCATAGGGATATAGCACGATGGAGTTTGTTTTTACTTCGCCTGCGGTTTTTTTAACTGCCTCAAGCATTTCGTTTAATTCCTTGTCAGAATCTCCTTTTTCAACAGCTGTAAGGACGACGAGGCACTCCTTGACTGTATGGGATTTTTTTTCAGAAGCAGAAAGCTCAGACGCGTCTTTGAGCGCTTTTTTCAACGGCTGAAATTTGATATAATCACAATGAAGTGTTAGGATTTTCATGTCCTTACTAAAGAGAAATGCTATTTAAGGCTTTTTAGAGCAGTTTCTCAAATTCTTCTCTC
>JBBSYO010000076.1:0-9694 GCA_038045185.1 Nanobdellota archaeon
CCCATCAGATAATTAACTATCTTCTCATCTCCTTTTTTATAATCATCAACAGCCTTCTTATTATTTTCAATAACTTTCTTCACAACATTTTCAAGTTCCTTCTTATCGCTTATTTTTCCCTCAGAATTTAGTGGGTTGAAGCTTTTCGGTACAAACTTGTTCAGTATTTCCTTGGCTTGCAGTTCAGTTATTAACCCGCCCTCAACCATCTTAAGCAGTTCAATAAAATGCCCTGCCTTAATGTCAACCTTGTCAAGAGAAGTTTTGTTCCAATTGAGCACGCGCAGCAACTCGCCAGTTATCCAATGCAGAGCAAAATCAGCTTTAACTTTGCCTTCTTCAGCAACTTGCTCAAAAAACTCAGCAATATCAATATTCTTGGCAAGCACTTCAGCATTTTTCTTGTCTATCTTATGCTTTGTAATTAATTTTTTTAACTTGGCTTCAGGCATTTCAGGCAGTTTTTTCTTTAATTCATCAACAATTTTCTTATCAATAACAACCGCCTGCAAATCAGGCTCTGCAATAAAACGATAATCATCCTGCTGCTCTTTTGAGCGCATGGCAATTGTCTTGCCTTTAGCTTCATCATAGCGT
Organism: Nanobdellota archaeon; assembly: GCA_038045185.1. Taxonomy (GTDB): domain Archaea; phylum Nanobdellota; class Nanobdellia; order Pacearchaeales; family GW2011-AR1; genus JBBSZK01. The sequence continues at coordinate 598 of JBBSYO010000076.1, forward strand.
CTTGTCTCGCGCACAGAGCCTTCCTGCGATTGCCGCTCAAGTTCATATTCAATCGCCTTGCCAATCGCTTCAATAGACGTAATATTTTTAATTTCTACTCTTTCAGTTTTTTTAGGGGAGGTTAAGTTCACATTCACATCAACTTTAATGCCTGCATTAGCATCGACAGTTTTCAAATAACTTAAAGCGTGCACTAATTTTTTAAGCCATTCAACAACTTCTTCTGAAAAATGAAATTCAGGCGCAGTCACAATTTCAACAAGAGGCAGACCAGAGCGGTTATAATCAACACATCCTGTTTGAGGCTCCCAAGATGCAGGATCTTCTTCCAAATGCATGCTTGAAATCCTAATATTTTCAAATGCTCCATCAGCACCCAAAGGCGTCGCATGCGCCCCGCTCATCGTCGTCTGATATCCTTTCGGCAAATCAGGCCATGAATAATGCTTGCGCATCCATCTTGTTTCGTTATTTATTTTGCACCCAAGCATAAGCCCAATCTGAACAGCTTTCTTAACAGCCTCGGCATTCGGCGCAAAAGGCTTTGCCCCCGGCTGCCCCGTGCATGTCGGACATATGTTCACGTTTGGTTTTAGCCCTCTTTCTCTGGAAACAGAGCATCTGCAAAAAAGTTTTTCTTTCGTAGTCAGATAAGTATGTATCTCAAGTCCGATAAGCCCTTGCATAATATTCAATAAGGAAAGAGGTTTTTATAACTTCGTGCGCAGCAATTAAAAACTAAATTTCTATAGTGTCAAAAATAGAAAATTACGCGTTTTTAATGCACACGTAAATATCCTGACTTTGGCCATTGGTATCAACTATTGTCTGGGCAAAGTTTGAAGGACAACCGTTCAGGGCATTAGGCCAAGATGTCCCGCACTTAATTCCCGTACTAATCCCACCAGATCCAAACCAGCTTCTTCCGCACCAAGCCCCTATAGGCAAATTATCCACAGTAACAGCCCCGCTGCCAGACCATGAAGTCCTGCAGTCTGTGTCTATGCAAAACCCATTCGCTTTCACTCTGCCATTGACTTCAAGCTTCTCACTAATAGGATTCATGCCAATACCCACGTTGCGACCAGAAATAACCGTATCCGTATTTGTAGCCCCCGAATGAACATTAATTTGCAACCTATCAGACTTATAATTAATGTTGGATTTAACTGCTCCACTTTGAAGAAAATCAATATACGTATCTCCAGTAGTTCCCGTGGATTCAATTCCTATCCCTGCATTGACAGTCTCACTCTTAATATGGATATCACGATCACCAGAGATGGCGCCATTAGGACCAGCAGTATTTTGACCCACGCCTAAATGACCCCGAAACCAATACCACATGTTACTAGTTCCTCCAAAGGTCGCACTGCCTGTAACAGGGTCGCTCCACGTAGCTCCAGGATCAGTTTCGCTCGGCGTGTGCCCAAACACAGGAGGATTGTTCGTCCCGTAAGCAGTCGCAACAAACAATCCAGCAATAAGAACAACCAGCCCTAAAAAAACAAACGCGTGTTTCTTCCCAATCGTCGCCTCTAATGCCATATACTGCTTAGAAAAAAGAACTATATAAATCTAGCGCACTCACACGCCAAAATTACGTTTCCGTCGTCCAAATTCCTGCACTGCTTCTCGCAACTCATCCGGTCCAAATTCCGGAAAATGAATAGGCGTAAAATAAAACTCAGCATAGCTCGACTGAAATGGCATAAAGCCACTCAACCTCTGCTCCCCAGATGTCCGAATAATCAAATCAGGATCTGGAATGCCAATTGTATCCAGATTAAAAGCCAAATCTTCTTCACTAACCTCAATCTTACCGCTCTTGAGCACGCGGTTAACTGCCCGCATCAGCTCATCTCTTCCGCCATAATCAAGGCAAATCTGAATATTAATATCGCTGAATGAGCGCGTCGCTTCTTCCAGTTCATCCATCTGTCTTACAATATCTTTAGGTAATCGGTCTTTTCTTCCGATATGGCGAAATCGCGCCTTGTGAATAATAAACTCCTTCTTGAATTTCTTCAAACCATGCCTTAACACAGAAAACAATTCTTTTATCTCACGTTTATCGCGTTGCCAATTCTCCGTAGAAAAAGCCCAGAACGTAATATACGAAATGCCTAAAGACTTGGCTTCTTCAAGCAGCGCAAGAACACGCTCAGAAGACGAAGCAAACCGATGACCTTCCCACGGCTTCAATCCCCTGCCTTTAGCCCATCGCCGATTGCCATCTGGAATTATCGAGACGTGCAAGGGTACATTTTTATTAGCCATTTTAAATATTCAGAAGAGAGGTTTTTAAATTAGACGGTGAAGACGAGTAACGCTTCAGATTTTTTATATAACTTAGAAGTTGCTTCTCTTTTCTTTTTATAGAAAAGCCTATCTCCTTCAGGAAGATTAAATAATTATTCAAATGAGTTATGGTAAAATAATAACAGATGCTTTTTTCCGGATGATCGCGAACTGCATATTGCCCTAAATGAGAAGACTTAATGTTAATTCTACTGAGAAGAGTTCTGATTTGTTCTAAGCCTGACTTACTCACAGAACAGATGCTAATAGAAGCCCCTCTTGATCCGAGAGACACTGATCCCTCGCTATCATAAATTCCCCTTAGAAAAGAACAAATAATATTTTTATCCAATGAATTCATTACTTCATCGGGAATTGTCCAGAATTTAGCAAAATTGTATTTAGCTAAATCTTCATAAATTAATTTTCTATTTACCCTAGCAGTCCAAATATTGCTCCACTTATTATTTTTTCTGTCTCTATAATAAATATTCGGTTTAACTCCATAAACCATAATAAAGTTTTTTACGAATTCATCAAGAAAATCCTTATCTTTTACAGAAAGATAGACTATGTGCGACTTAAAAGACCACCTGTCCTTATATTCAGTGCCAGAAAAAACGCATCCATCTCCGCACATTACGCCGAAAAGATATGCTCTCTCTGGCGTTAAATTTTTATAATTCTTATTCAAAATTGGTTTTATTAGTTTTCTTCGTGCCAAATTCTCCGACTTAAGTATCTTCAGAATTCTGACATGGGATAGATTAAGTTTTCCCCCTATTTTTCTACTGCTTAAACCGTCCAAATATAATTTTATAATTTCGGATCTTAAGGGCGAAAGATTAAATCTTTGTTTGACGCCATCGCTTCTCGTTCTCCAAACAACAGGCATACAATTAAGTACAATCAAAGTTATTAAATGTTTCCATCTGGGATACTTAACAGTCTAAAGATAAAACAATTTCTTACCCAAATTAGTAAAGCTTCGCGCCTGATCACGTACAAAACCGCTATTCACAGAGATAACAAAGTCTTCATAAAGAAAAGCAGGTTTCTTCCAAGCGTACGATACTTCGGTTACTTTAGCAAGAAACGGTCCGCCCTGCACACGAACTAAAAAGAGTTCAAGTTGCTCTCTCGAAGATTGAGCAACAATCGCAACTCTTCCATCGCTCGCATTTCGCACATTACCTTTAACTGAGAGTGCATCCGCCTGCCTCTTGACAAATTGCCGGAAACCCACTCCCTGCACCCTGCCACACACATCAATACGCAGTTCTTCCATGCCAGTCTATAAAAAAGAGCTTTTTAAATAATAGTGTGAATAGTTCTGTTGATTAGTCATTTTTTAAGAATTATTCCTTAGATAATTTGGGACAAAGAGAGTCATAATTACCGGTTCTCTATGAAAGTTGTTTCTGCAGCGCAAGCTTAAAACGCTCAAGATCGCAGGTATTAATACGCGCGCCCACAGCATCAAGATGACCTCCTCCGCGCGCGCCTTCAAAATCACCCAGAATGCGCTCAAGCATCTCGCGGACACGCGGTCCGCGGAGTGAAAGATTTGCGTAAGACCCGTTTGTAAACGCCACAGCAATAACATGCTTGGGATAAAGATAAGACAACTCATTGGCCAAATCCGAGCTTATGCTTAACGCGCCGCCATACTGAAAGAACAAAAGATTTTCGCCCTTGTGCGCCTTCGCCCGCGGAAGCAATTCATCATATTTTTTCTTTATCTCACGATATTTCCGCGCAAATGAACTCGAACCCTGCAGCTCAAGCAGCATGTCATGTGGGCTGGCGCAACTAACAACAAAGTTCTGCAAATATACAACATGCGTTACCGAATCTTTTAACCCGTATCCCAAAGCCCGCGCCAGCAGACCAATCTCTGTCCCATAATACGCATCAAAAGGCACGCGTATCCGCACACCCCACAAATCAGAATGATTCTTGGCAAAAGACGAAGCAAAATCAGGAAGATAATGGTCTGCAATACAGCCCATTAGTGCAATCCATACATCTTCTGCGCGTTGCGTCAATTGATAACACAAATACGTAACAGGCTCCTCGCTTTTCTGTTTGCCCTTATTAAGCGTCGGATTAAAAGTCAGCACAGCAGGATGCTCACGATGAGGCGATACAACATCATGATGGTCAATCCAGACTAAAGGCAGATGCATTTCCTCGATTTCTTTCACAAAAGCATCGCCCAAAAATGGCCTGTCAAGCACAAAAACGTAATCTGCGTTGAGTTCGCGCGCCTTTCTCGCGTAGCCAATATCAATGTCAGGATGAGAACGCACAGCCACGCCCTTTCCACGCCCCAAAAACTTTCTCAAAAGCACAAAACTGCAAAAGCCGTCAGCATCGTTATCGTAGAAAAAAATCGGGTTCTGCGCACGCCCAAGATGCTCTCCCAATTCATCAAGTTGTTTTTTAGTCAACATAACCAAGGCATAAATGGGCAATATTTAAGACTGCCGAAACAGACTTAGTGCTCCTTAAACCAGTTCCACAATAAAACCGCGCACAATGCACAAAGCGCTCCGATAAAAAAGAGCGCCCACGAATTTGGAGCGCTAACTAAAAAAGCATACAGCTTATCCGAGAAAGTTATCCTGACAGCATCCGCAACAGGCACACCAGCACTAGAAGCATTAGCGGCGGCTTCTGCATAAAAAGAACTCGCTGCACCAGCCCCATTATCAAAGGCAACAGTAGTGTCATTTACAACAAAACCAATGCTTGAAGGGATTGCACGTGCACTCTCAGCAAACAAAAGCTTTGCCCGATAGCTCATTTCCCAGAGTTTGAGTCCCAAGGCCAAAAAGATAGAAACCAAAAATGCAGGAACAATTCCGCGAAGCATGCGTCTGGGCGAAATAACAATTCTCTTCTCAGAGACGCGATAAACTGGCACGAGCTTTCCCTTGGAACTCAGAAGAGAGCGCGTCTTCTCAATAAGTCCGGCGCGCGCAAGCTTCTTCATATTATAATCCACCGTCGTCAGAGGCATGCTAAGCCGCAAAGCAACCTCGCTCGCACTCAACTCAGCTTCTGCAAGCAGCGACAAGATGCGCTTCGAGCTTTTATTCGCCAATACATCTGCCAATACACCCATTCGGGGGTCATCCAAATCAATCAATACAGAGCGACCAGCCATACCTTCTCAGAGCAAAATAGCTATATAAATCATAGGAACACTACAAGGATAGTTGCACTCCACAAGAAAAACATTTATAAACCTCGGCAAGATAGAAATATCATGAATAAGTGGACTGAATTGCTCGCAGGAGTTCTTTTGATTATCGTTCCAATTATCGTAGCTTTCTATTCACAAACTTGGGGCATCTGGAACTTTTGGAGCGCTGCCGGAGAATTCTTCAAAGGCGGTTTATTCTGGTTCGTTGTCATGATTGGAGTTCTCTTCGTCCTCTTGGGCATTTCAGACCTGAAAGAAAGCACGAATAATTCAAAGGTCCAAAAGCCAACCCCTCAAGCATCTGCACCAATAAATAACGCACCAGTAGCAAAGCAGCGCGGTCGCCCAAGAAAGCAATAACACTATTTTTTAGTTTAGAACAGCAATAAATATTAACCCTGAAATTTTGCAGGTTATATGCCTTCCTGTAAAATCTGCGGCGAATGGAACTGCCAGGAGCATGTTATTTCAATCGGTCGCATAGTTTCATCAAAACAATTCATAGGCTCATCGCCTCCTGAAATGTTTGTCGGCCGCTGGAACTACCCAAATGTCTATACAGGAATTCTCGCACCGCAGGAAACAGGAGACACTGAAATTCTTTCGTCCCATGAGCAATGGCACAAGCGCAGGCTGTCAATCCCTGAAATAACTTCCTTGAGAAACCAGCTTATTTACGGAAGGACGCAGCAGCACATAAAAAAAGCCCGCGAGAAAAACAAGTTCACAAAGGTAGTGCAAGAAATAGCCATGACTCATAAATCAATCGCGACAGAATTCCGCCTGCAAAAACCCATTCAGCTTAACAAGGAAAATCATCCCACAACACTTCTTATCGCGCGAACCGCGCCTGTTGAGCACATGCAGCTGCAGGAAAACGCTCCTGTGAAGCCAAAAATAGATTATCTTGTAAACGACACAGATGTTAAATCAACACAGGCAATGCAGGAGCTTTACAAGTCAGGCATTGCAGCATCTTCTATCATGAAGCTTCTTTCAGCAGGATTGTTAGGCAGAAAAACAGCGCGCAAGCTCGTTCCAACTCGCTGGTCAATAACTGCGGTAGATGACACGCTATCAAAGCAAAAATTAGAAAAAATAAAAACATTTCAGGAGCTATCAGAAATAAGATTATTCACAGCAGAATATCTCGGCAACCATTATGAATTTTTATTGCTGCCGGGCGCGTATAGCTTTGAAGTTATAGAAATTTCAACATCAAACGGAGCAGTCTGGCATGATTATGAATCTAACTTTCCAAGAAAGAATTACGCAGATTCAGTTACTGGTGCTTATTATGCAAATCGTTTAGCACTTGCAGAATACTTGGAAAAAACACAGAGGCAGGCGCAATGCATTGTAATGCGCGAAGTCCGCCCAGAATACACTGCATCCTGTGGAGTTGGCATCCTGCGTGAAATTAGCAGGGAAGCTTTCAATAATTCATATGAAAGTTTTAACACGATTAAAGAAGCATTCCAAAAGATTCAATCAAGATTGCACCTGCCAATAACACAATTCACAGAAAAATCATGGCTCTTGCAGAATTACGGGAAGCAAAAGAAACTGAGCGAATTTTTAAATAATGGACATTAAAAAAGAAGCGGGAGAAAAAAGACTAAAGAGACTAGGAGTACTTCTCGGCTCGTTCTGGATAATTAACACCGCGCTGCACATATACTACGGCGATGCAATCGCTGTTTTCTGGTTCTGCAATATAGCTATCGCCGTATTGGCCTTCGCGTGTTTTGAGAAAAGTACAACCGCAGCATATAGCACAATAGCGATAGCATTAATTACACAGCCATTTTGGATTATAGACTGGATTTTTTTCATACTGTTCGGATTCGGCCCATTAAACCTATTTCAGTTTTATGCAAACGTGCCAATCGCAATAAAAATAGTCAGTTTTGCAGAACATATAGCTACAATTCCCCTGTCCATAATCCTCCTTTACAATCTCGCTCCAAAAAAGCCAAGCAAAAAAAGTTATGGTTTTTTAGCGCTCGCAACATTAAGCCTGATAATTTTTTCGAAATACATTCCCTCATCAGAAAATATAAATTGCGCAAGTTACCCTTGTTTTCAAAAAGTGCTTGCTTGGGGAGCGCAGCCCGCTTACACATTAGAATGGGCTCTATCTATAATTCTGCTTGGAGTCATAGCAATGAGATACATAGTCTACCCTGCCCATAACTGGCTGGTTAAGAAGCGGCAGGCGTACAACCTACGTTATTTTTACAGGGACGCCCAACAGGACAGACGTAATTCTGCCAGTATCCATTCTCACATCGACAGTAGGCATTATTCTTTAGACAAACAATCTTAATCTTCTTCTTGTCTGAGTCGCAAGAAGAACCTGGCCTTGGAGAAGAAGGACACTCAGTTGGATTTTTAATGGCTGCAGCGACAGATGAACTTTCATCAGGAGAAAACCGCGCTCTTTCTCGATAAGAAAAATAAAGTGCAATCGCGAGAAGAATTAGGACAAGAATAATCCACCACAACGCTGTCCGAGAAAGAGCCTGTCTGTTCATAGATTACTTCTTCTCCGCAATTCTCTTCAGCACGGCTTTAATATTTTTATTCAGCTGTGTCATCGCATCCTCAAGCTGCTGCCTATTTTTAGTGCCAGTGCACACAAGCTTCCCATTCGAGAAAAGTAAAAAAGTTGTCGTAGGCTCGTCCAGTTTGTACACCAATCCAGGAAACTGCTCCGGTTCATACTCCGTATTTTCAAGCTCAAGGGCAAGAATGTTAAGGTTCAAATCAACATTTATAGACCCTGAAGCAACAATGTTCTGCACCGTAATTTTCGGCTTATCCGTAATGCGAATCCCAATCTTTCCCAATTGTTTGATAACCTGCTCAATAACTTCCTTCACCTGCGCAACACTCTTAGTTCCTGTGCACACAAGATTCCCAGAAGAAAACACCAGCACTGCTGACTTTGGCTTCTTAACCCTTAAAACAAGTCCGGGAAACTGTTCAGGGTTATACTCTGTATTGCTATAAGATTTCGCCAGCTTAGTCAGTGAAACTGGCTTTCCCAGAGAAGAAGTCGCAACAATATTTTGAATCGTGAGATTAGAATTCTTTACCATGCTTTATATAGTTTATAAACCCAAGTGGTTTATAAAGCTTTGGAAAGCAAATTTCCAACCTCAAAAAACTTGGTTTTCTAAGCTTCCGACGGCGTTTTTATACCTTTTCCAAGAGCGCGTTAACAACAAAATATCTAAATCTCTTGTTGAAGATGGCTGAATGATTAGTTCAATCCTTCTTTAAACTCGTTTTTAATTCCTTAATCAATATTTTTGCCCTTGAAATGGCTTCTTTTGCTATTTCAAATTCCATTTCCTTCCCATAATAAACTATCGAATTTCGTTTATACCTTAAATCATCAAAAATCATAAATAAATCATTTCTCTTCAATTTATCCCTTAAATAATATCCTAAGCAAAGATGATTAGATACTTTATATCCAAAATTTATTATTAAAGCGTGCAATATCTCAAGTATAGATGTATAAATCCCCTCAAAAATATAATTTGCATTTTCATGATTAATTTCTTGTTTTTCTAG
>JBBSYO010000077.1:0-1815 GCA_038045185.1 Nanobdellota archaeon
TCATGTTCTTTCACGAGAACTATTGTTTTTAAAGATTTGCCCCATCTTGTATTGTTGCGTTAAAGGGTGCTGGGATAAGAATACCTAAAGAGGAGACCAGAGATCTTTAATCAAATAAAGGATTTTTAACAAAAATATCTTCGTTAATTTGTTTAAGTGCTGGTTTGAGGTAATCATATTTTCTTATAAGTTTTGAATGTTTCTCTTTATTGTCTTTGATTAGTTTTGAATACTTTTTTTCTGACTCTTCCAACCAAGATTTTTGTAATTTATAAAACTCTGATTTTGTATCAACTTTTTCCCTCTCTTCATCAATTTTCTTTAGCTCTTCCTTAAATTTTGGACCTAAAATCTTTCTCAAATCTCTCTTTTCTAATTCATTGGTTTCTCTAAAATAAGTAAAAGAGGGGTGATTAATCGCAGTCCATTTAAATTGACTTAAACTTATCAAAATTGCTATAAATCTTTCTAAGTCCTTATCGATTAAGATATATTTATTTTCTTCTTTTAAATAAATAACAAGTCCTAATTTTACGAAGGAATTGATAATTTTCTTATATTTTTTATTTAAAGACTCGAATCCAAAAGAAAAATCAACAATACCATAGGCAGGATTTAAAGGATTTTTTGGTTTCCAATCTCTGTCGTAAATATGCTCTAATTTGTTTATATGTAAGTATCCTAATAATGGTTTGAAAAAGGTTCTCTTCTGTATGTAACTCATATCTTTTCCATCAACACTTTTGTGTCCCTCAAAAACTCTTTCAGTATTAACAGCTTCAACCACAAGATTTTTGAAATCCAATCCTTTTTCTTTCAGAATTTTCTTTAGTTCCCCTTCTTTAATTATTGATTTATCATTAAAAAGGGCTTTCCTTCCCATAAATCTTAGAACTTCATAAACATCTTTTGACTTGTATTTTGAGAATTCTTTTTTGATTTCTTTTATTTGAGAAGGTTCAATAACTCTGGATAATGTCTCATTAATTATATATAATTCCTCCAAAAATTTCAACCTGCAAAAATCATCCAATCTCCTAGTAAAATTCTGGTTTATTTTATAGCCTTTCTTAGTTTTAGATAGGTTTGGAACTCTATAGCTATATTCAAGATATCTTTCCTTTGGACTAACACATTTATCTTGAACAATATTTCCGTGATGTATTACATAATCTCTGTAATTTTTAATTTCATATATGGTGTTGAAATGCTTGAAAATAACTTTTAAAAGATATTCCTTTCTCATTATCTCAAGTTTATTTTTTGTCTTGCGATACTCTGAATTACCTTTATTGTTAGATTTCATTCCTTCAAAATTTCTAGTTATAGCTTCAAAAGAATTAACCTTCATTCCTAATTTTTGGTTTAGACAAATCTCTCCTAAATACTTCAAAAACAAATCCAATATTGTTTTTAATTGTGTAAGCAAATTCTCAAATTCATAAGATAATTTGATTTCTCTTTCTTCTAAAAGATTATTCTTGAAAAGCCCATAGTGCTGTTTGTATAAATCAAAAGAAGAATTGAATATGTTCTCTTCTATTGACATAAGTATAAGCCTAGATTGTTTTAATTTAAATGATATTAGCTCGCTATATTTAAGAGTAACTTTTCTATACCCTCCTCCAAAAGATTTAATTCTATCAAACAAAGACGTAACTTTATCAATTTCTCTTGATACAGTTATCAAATACCAGTCTAGTTTATTTAAACTTTTTTGCTGTTCTTCCGTTAATATTTTAGATATATGATTCCATCTCATAAAACTTACTTGTAAGTCCATCTATTAAATTTTTCTAGTGAAGCTCCCCGCCC
>JBBSYO010000078.1:0-5671 GCA_038045185.1 Nanobdellota archaeon
GTTCCTAATAATAGATATGTTGAATTTGAAAAGTTTGTGCAGCCAATACTTGAGGAGCTTTATCAAGAGCAGAAGAAAACAGGAAAAGCGACGCGGGCGAGCGATATTATTTATGCTTTAGGAAAGAAGATTGGTAATAAAGAAAGCATTTATTATTGGGCTTGGAAAAACAAGATTCAAGTATACTGCCCTGTTATCACTGATGGCGCGCTCGGGGATAATATTTATTTCTTCAAATTTAAGCATCCTGATTTTGTGCTTGATGTGAGCGAGGATGTTGTTGATTTTAATAATACGACAATTGGACTGAAAAAAAGCGGAGTTATTATTTTAGGCTCTGGAGTTGTTAAGCACTCTATTCTTAACGCGAACATGCTTCGGAACGGCGCGGATTATGCTGTTTATATTAACACTGCCGGAGAATTTGACGGGAGCGACGCTGGCGCGCGGCCTGACGAGGCTGTTTCATGGGGCAAGATTCTTCCGAACGCGAGAAGTGTGAAGGTGCATGCTGATGCGACGATTGTGTTTCCTTTATTAGTGGCGGAAACATTCGCTATTTAAGCGGCAAGGGTTTGCTCTAATCTTTCGTCTTTAAGCGTTTTTCTGAGTCTGATAAGTGCTTTGTGAAGGTGCGATTTTACTGTTCCGAGCGGAATACTTAAGCTTCTTGCAACTTCTGATAAACTCTCTCCCCTAAAATATGCTAATTCGATAATATCTCTTCTAGGAGGTTTAAGCTCGTTTACTGCCGCGTGTAGTATATCATTTTGTTCTTTTTGTTCTGAAGTTATGTAACCGGCAGACCTATCTGGGCTTGGTATGGCATAATCTTCCAAATGTTTAGGATTAATTCTTGCTTTTTTTGCCCTGAGCATACTTATGCAAGTTCTTCTTACTATCGTTTTAATATAGGTGCTTGGACTTGACTGAGAGGGATCGTAATTACCGCAATCGCCAGCTCGAATTATTCTGGTAAGAGCTGTTTGTGCAAGCTCCTCCCGGTCTATCCCGCTTGCTCGCCAAGCCATAAGCCCTGCAATTTCAAGACAATAATTTCGCAGGCGCACATAGGCCTTATTTCTTGTATCTGGTTGAGCATCTGATAATTCGCGCAGCAGTTTCTCATCTATTGCTATCACATTTATTGTTTATTTTTTTTCTTTAAAAATATTCCTGTTGTCTATTAGTGTTTTAACTCTTTATTCTATTTTCTGCACTGACATCAATTATTTAAACTGCTAAACTATAAGAATGGCACGAGATGAAAGGAGGTTGAGAATATGGTACTTGATTTTGCAAAAGAGGCAATCCAGAATGCGAGCCAATACAGTATTAACTTTGATGAGTTGAGAGCTGGAAAGGCCAATATTAAAGTTTTTGGATGCGGCGGTGCCGGTTGTAACATGACGACCTGGTTATTCAACAAGGGAATTAATGGCGCAACTATTTACGGCATCAATACAGATGCATTGCACTTGAGCATTACCAAGGGGGATGAAAAAATCCTTATTGGTAAAGAGCTTACACGAGGTCTTGGATGCGGCGGTTTCCCTCAAAAGGGACGTGAAGCTGCAAAAGAGGCACTTTCTGAATTAAAGAAAGCTGTTGGCAGTGCGGACATGGTGTTTATCTGCGCAGGCATGGGCGGCGGAACAGGAACAGGAAGTGCGCCTGTAGTCGCGCAACTCTCTAAGGAAAGCGGTTCTGTTGTCATTGGTGTGGTAACAATGCCGTTTGAATGTGAGAAAGCACGCATCGACAAGGCTGAATTTGGTCTTCAGGAACTCCGAGAAGTTACTGATACTGTTATAGTGATTGACAACAATCGTTTGGTCGACATTGCAGGTAACTTGCCTATGGAGCAGGCTTTCGCAGTTGCGAACGAGCTGGTCAGTACAATGATTAAGGGAATTGTGGAAACCATTACCCTGCCGTCATTGATTAACTTAGACTATGCAGACGTTTCGGCAATTATGAAGGGCGGTGACGTAGCAGTTATTGGCGTGGGCGAAAGCGACACGTCTAATCGCGTAGATGAAGCTGTCAGGCAAGCTCTGACACATCCGCTTCTGGATGTAGACTACCGTGGTGCTACTGGTGCATTGATTCACGTTACAGTAGGCTCTGACTTTAAGCTTGATGAATTTTCGAGCGTTGGCCAGTTAGTTACTGAGAATTTGAGTCCAGATGCAAACGTCATCATTGGTGCACGTATTAACAAGGACTTTGGTGGCAAGGTGCGCGTCATAACAATTATGACGGGCGTTAAATCACCGTATGTACTTGGAAGATATCGTGAGCCGATGCCAAGCGCTAAGTCGGAAATGTCTGATTTGGGCATTGAAGTCTTTAGGTAAATAGAACTGAGGTTTTAAGACTCTTATTTTATTCTTGCGGGGGCGGGAACGCCCCTCTTCTTATATCCCCCCGATATCTTTTTGATTTTGGGCAAGGTTTAAAAAGTGTTTTTGGTTAGGTTATTAATGAATGTGGGTAGCACTTCTTATTCTGTGGGCAGAGGTCTTTATGGTGGATTGAGCGACAAGTCGTGGCGCAGCAATATTCCTGAAGAAGTTTTAAGAGATTTGAATAAAATGCAAAGAGATAGTAAAAATTATTCTCCCGAGCAGGCTTTTGCAATAGCCGCATATGTGTCTCAGTTTAGAAAATCTCCTTTTTTTAATGAGCTGCTAACTTTTGTTGGAAACGAAATTATTCCTCATAAGTCTGTCAGGGCGGCTAATTTTACAGATTGTCGTAGATGTCGCTCAAAGCCCTGCATTTGTCGCCCTTCGCACGCTGGCGAGATTCCCATAGAGGACCTTTGCAATGAAGAAGGTTCTTCTGTTCCAGCATTAAGGAGAAATAAGCTTCGTAGCGCTCCGTTTAATGGTTATGTTCCGCCAAGAGACGAGCATGATTTTAAAGTAGATTTAGAAGTTTTATAGATAATTCGGATAATTATGTCAAGGAACTTGACTAAAACCACACCATTTATGGTGTGGTAGTTCCTTGAGCACAAGAGAATTGCTTAACCTTGCAATTCTCTGTACCGAGAAATCTTCTGATTTCTCTTGCATCCAAACCTCAAGAATGTTGAAAAGTTACATTCTTGACGGCATTCAAGGACTTATGTCCTTGATGACACGAGCGCCTTTTCAAACCACACCCCTCAAAGATGCAAATCTTTGATGGTCATCAAGAACTATTAGTTCTTGAGATTTTAAGGTGTGGTGGCGCATCGTGTTTTTGATGTTGCCTTTAGTTCCGAATTCTCTAATGGACAATTTGGAAAAACAGGTAACCTAATCAACCAAATTGTCCATATCTTAGTAAAAAACAGCAAGCCAAACAGTTCCTTCAGCGGTTTTTTCTACTCTGTGCCTGCAATGTGCAGGAATAATTATGTAATCGCCTTCTTTCATTTTTACTGAACTATTTTCAAATTTTAGTTCTGCGCTCCCTTTTACTATCAGGACGAATTCATTTTTATCTTGGTCGTACCATTTGCCTGCTTCAGTTTTATGGTTTCTTGACACAATTCTTTCAATTTTGCAATTTGGCGAATTAAGGATATTCTCAATTAACTCTTCTGGAAGTGACTTTGGAATGTTTGATGTCAAGAATGCGTTTCAAACCACGCCATTTATGGCGTTGCATTCTTGAGCATCCAAAAGTCCCACACAAACCACACCCCTCAAAGATGCAAATCTTTGATGGTCATCAAGAACTATTAGTTCTTGAGATTTTAAGATGTGGTAAACTCAAGGACTTTTTGACAAGATGTTTTTTACTTCCATCTATCGTGTCGCAGGGTCTTTAGTGAGTGTAGGTTTCTTGCTTTGCTTCCATTTGTCCCAGTAGATTGCATGTTCGAGCGAGATTTTCTTTTTTGGTTTTGGTTTTTCATCAGGATGACCGACAGGAAGAATGGCTTCGATGACTATCTCGCCCGGGATTGTGAGAACATTTTTTATCTCGTGGTCAAGATATGCGCCTACCCAACAGCTTGCCAGACCAAGCTCAGTGATGCGCAGGAGAAAATTCTGAATAGCTGCGCCGACTTGCTGCTTGGCATAATCGCGCGCACGCTCTTTATACATGCGTTCGAGCTGTTCCATCTTAGAGCAAACAACTACCAGAGTGTCAGCATCCGCGAGCCAGAGTTGATCTGCGTATTCTGCTATTTTTTCTTTTGTATCTGGGTCGGTTATGATAACGAACTTGAGGGTGGATATGTTTCCAGCCAAAGGGGTTTTCAGTGCTGCGTCAATGGCTTCAAGCACATCACTAAAATTTACTTTTTTATCCTTGAACTTGCGGATAGAAGTTCGCTTATCTACGGCTTCCATAAGTCTCATGGATTTATGAATGAGTGTTGCTATAAAAGGTTATGCCAAGATTGGCTCTGTATAGATGAATGCAATCTTGGGCACCTCAAAGTCTGGACCTGCGACTCAAAGACTTTTTGGTCTGGATCGTATCTCGCCGCTGGCGGCAACTCTCTTCTTATCGTAAAATACTGCGTATTGTCCGTCGGCGACGCCCGCGGCTGGCTTTTTGAGCCTGCAAATCAAACGCGACCCTTTTTTGTGAATTGTGCAGGACATTAGTGGACCGAGATGACGAATGCGCACCTTTAGAGATGATGAACTATTTTTTGATTGGTTGATAAAATGCATCTTGCGAATTAAAAATTCTTTTCTTTTTAGCAAGGGATGATTTTCTGGGGCAACTATAATTATATTCTTCTTTGTGTTCTTTGCAGCAACATACCATTTAGTGCTTGCTACTTTATTATTTAGGTTAACGCCAATGCGTGGGCCGACGCGCTCTCCGATGGTGTAGAGCTGTGAGCCGTCGTGCGTGCCGATGATATCTCCTTCGGGATTAACGACCTGACCTGTTTTGAACGAGAGATATTTCTTGAGAAATTTTTTTATAGATACTTTGCCAACGAAGCAGACGCCTCTTGTGCTTGGTTTATCTGCGTTCGGGAAGTGATTTTTATGTGCAATTTGCCTTACTTTGTCTTTAGTTAGACTGCCTAATGGAAATAATGCATGCGCCAGGTCTTTTTGTGCGAGTTCTGATAGAAAGTACGATTGGTCTTTTGTCTTGTCCTTGCCTGCGAGCAATTCGTAACCCTTAGATGTCTTTTTGATGTGCGCATAGTGTCCTGTAGCGATGTAATCTGCGCCAATTTTCTGCGCCTTGCGCCAGAGTAGCGGGAATTTGATTGTGGTGTTGCACCACACGTCAGAATTAGGCGTTCTTCCTGCAGCATATGCTCGTATCATTGGTTTGATTATTTGGGAAGTGTAAGCTTTTTCGAAGTCAAGAACCATTAATGGAATTTGCAGATGTGCTGCCATTTTCTGCGCCATGCGTTTTTCCTCGACCCAATTGCACTCGTTAGTGATCTTGTTTTTGAACTCTGAAAAATTCTTCATGAACGCACCTATTACTCTGTAGCCTTGCTGCTTGAGACGCAACGCGGCTACGGCTGAATCTACGCCGCCAGATAGACCCAAGAGAACAAGTTTTTGTTTTTTCATTATTTTGTATACCTCTTTATCAGTTTTTTAACGTAGGACAGAAATCTTTTTTCGTTATAATTATAGGGAATGTGGATGAATCCGAATTTTATGTCACGAACGTTAAAACC
>JBBSYO010000079.1:0-3545 GCA_038045185.1 Nanobdellota archaeon
GACCGCATTGCAAAGAACCCTGAAACAGACATTGTCATACGCATAGATGAATATTTAGGCAGAAAGGGTCTCACGATTCGCGAATTCGTTAAATCAGAGCGCTACACAGGATTCACAAAGGCAGGCACGCGCATTCCTGCAGACAAATTCCTTCTCTTTAAAAAAGCCATTAACGCGATAGATGAAAAAGACCTTGAAGCCGACGCATCACAGCAACAGTCCCAAACGCAAACACATCAGTCTTCATTCAAGCCAGAAGCCAAGAAAGAAGCTCCAAACAATAAAGTCAAGGAAGAATCATTTGGCGAAGTTGAGTTCTAAACGTTTTGTTGCATTCCTTAATCCCACTGTTCTGAATATGAAAGGTCGAAACCATACGCGCTTATACCGTCATCGACGGGTTGCATTCCTTAATCCCTTTGTTCTGAATATGAAAGTATATATTACGGTTCTTTCTTCATAGGATGCAGAGTTGCATTCCTTAATCCCTTTGTTCTGAATATGAAAGTTGAGCTGGTTCACTGGTTCGGGAATCCGAATAAAGAGTTGCATTCCTTAATCCCTTTGTTCTGAATATGAAAGTTCAAGTCTTATCCTTTTTGTATATACCGATGATTCGTTGCATTCCTTAATCCCTTTGTTCTGAATATGAAAGTGAGACGGGTAAGAAAAGAAATTGCAGAATTGAAGGAGAGTTGCATTCCTTAATCCCTTTGTTCTGAATATGAAAGAGAAAAGGGCGAGCCGCGAGAGCCACGCCCCGACGCGTTGCATTCCTTAATCCCTTTGTTCTGAATATGAAAGAAAAAGGCTATGCCGTGAGTCTCACGAACAACAGCACGTTGCATTCCTTAATCCCTTTGTTCTGAATATGAAAGGGTAAAGCCTTCGCGGTGATTCTTGCACAGCTCAAGTTGCATTCCTTAATCCCTTTGTTCTGAATATGAAAGGCAATAGAAGAATAACCATCTTATAGGATATAAGATTTGTTGCATTCCTTAATCCCTTTGTTCTGAATATGAAAGTGTTCCTTTAAAGAGCTGTCCTTTACTGTCGTAATAGTTGCATTCCTTAATCCCTTTGTTCTGAATATGAAAGAGCCACAAGATTGAGCTTTTTAAGCCTTAAAAACACTAATTTCATTTAGACTTTTAGAAGGTATCACTTTTGCAAGTTCATTTATAATGATATTCTGATTTTGAATCAGAATGGGATTAAAAATTGGTCTGTTCATCTTATTCGAGCCGAAACTCAAATAAAACTACTTAATATGATTTCAAACCTTTTCAGGGTTACCCCCTGTTGCGTTGCAACAACGCCAAATCTTCCGCATATAGCCTTCGAAGATTATTAATGTAAGTCGATATTATCGCAATGATAATATCCCATATGGTGGCTTAACCAACGTTATAGAGTAGAACTTGAACTTTTTAAACCTTTCTTAGCGATATTTATAGAAGCGTTATAATCCGCATTCGCTTGAAAATCACATTTATTACATTTAAATAAGCTTGAATTTCCATTAAAAGGTCTTTGTGTATCTAATGAACCACACTTGGAACAAAACTGACTTGTATATTCTGGCGATACATACGTCACCCTTATGCCATCTCTCCTTGCTTTGTAACTGACTAATTCAGATAATCTTTTGAAAATAAAAAGAGAAAGCTTGTATTGCTGGGCTTTAGACATTCGAATTCTACCCTTCTTTATTTTTTTTAGTTCTTCGAATACTATAAACGCGTTTGCATCTTTAGCAAATTTGACAATTTCTTTCGAATATTTATGCAAAATTAGATTTATTTGATTCTCAATGTTTCTCATATTCCCTTTTTTTCTAATTTTGTTATGTTTACTACGAAGAAAACGATCTCTTTCTTTTTGTAAATGCTTCAATCTTAATATTTCTCCGCTACTAAAAAACCGCGGCACCCCATTCTTACCTGTAACTGAAACAAAGGTACATACCGCAATATGATTTATTCCGCGGTCTATTCCAAGCGCCCCTTCGTAATCTTTCTTGATAGAAAGGGGAATTTCTAAGGTATATTGAAGATAATATTCATAAACGGGATTCGTTTTATTACCATTGACTTCCTTTCTTAATAAATAAGAATATTTTGGCGTTTGGTTTCTAATAATTCCTATTCTTTCTTTTAGCCAACTCAATCTCTTTTCTTTTTTAGGCAACTCTATATCGTATTCCTTTGGTAAGTTTTTAGAAATAGTTAGACGCACTTTATTATCTGCAATAAATTTAACTGATTTGTCTAACATTATTTTCCTCGCTTTAAAATTAATAATTCCCTTTTCTTTTAGCGATTTTTCTTCTCTTTTTATATTTCTATCTAATGCCTGAATTTTCCCAACGATGGCACTTATCGTATAACCTCTAAACTTATCCGGATTTTCTTCGAACTCTTTTTTCAGAGAGACATGCAAAAATCTATGGGCTCTCTGTCTATCTTTTTTTGGCAAAGTTATAGTATTCCCATCCTTCATTTCAATAAATTGATTTAGCCTTTTTCGCTCATTTGTTAGTCTCTTTCTTCTTTCCTGTTTTTGTCTTTTGATTGATTTGTATTGGTTAAATGCTTCTCTAATGGCATAATTAAAGTGGGTTTTAGATATTTTATTTGTAGAGTTTTTAATGTTTATATCTTGTTCTGCTTTCCTTCCCTTTGCGGAATACATTCTTTTTCTTAATCCGTTTTCAGTAAACTTCAATTTAAAGCAATCTTCACAAAGGGGCTTTTCATTTTCCCAATATCTTATTTGTTTTCCGCAAGAGCAAGATTCGTCAGGATATTCATACATTTTCTTCCCGTTTTCATCCTTTATTATTTCATCATTACTATTTTTCTTTATCTTTCCAGCAAATTTTATCTTCGATAGCTCCCTATCAACAATGCGAACTGCAAAATTTATTGCTTTTCCATATTCATCAAAATAATTATTAAGACCATTAGCAATTTCTTTATCCAGATTTAGTTTAAACTTTATACCTGTTGTAACGCTACTTTTCTCGTCCATCTAATACAACTTCCTATAACAATTATCAACAAGTCGCTTCTTATATTTTGTGGCGGGCGGATAAAATTCGGTTTTTATAATTCGTTTCACATTTTCTATTGTCTCAAATAGTAATTGCCTGTCTTCAAGATTTATCTTAACCAACTCATTAGACAATTCGTATTTTATGTAACCATAAGGAACTTTATACTTTAACACTTCTTCTATTAGGAAGGCTTCAAATAATAACTGCAATTTCTGCCCCGCGTATATTCCAAAAGAAGGTTTTTTCGCATATTTCAATTGCAAGGGATAAGCTTCCTTGAGCTTGTCATCAATTAGAAGACAGTCTATTTTCGTTGCAAATTCTTCTGTTTCTAAAGAAAGCCCATATCTCCTTCTTAGGTGTGAAAAATACTCATCATTTTTTATAATTTTATTTCTGCTCGTGTCTTTCTTGAAACTGAGGTCTTTTTCCAACCCCTTTCTCTGTTTTGCGCTTTTTGTTTGAGGTAATCTGAGAACACGAGTAA
>JBBSYO010000080.1:0-8079 GCA_038045185.1 Nanobdellota archaeon
CCGCGCAAAATTGAACGTCGCATATTTTATCTAAATCTTTGCGCTTAATAAATTAAGCGATTAATCGGAAATCAGCATTATAGTGAAAGACACAGATAATTCCTCAAAATTGTATGTCTTTCCCCTGATGTCAAGAACAAGGTTCTTGAGCACACTCAAGACTAAAGAAGCACTTGCAGAGGGCTTCGTGCATGAAATGAAGAGAAAAGCTGAGGGGCTTAAAACTGAAAAGAGACTTATACAAATATATGCTAAGAATCTAAAAAGAATGGTGCATACTAGATTAGTCGAAAAAGACTATAAGAAAGCCTGCGACGCTCACAAAAATAAGAAGGATATTAAGTTAAAGGATACCATTAAACAAAGCGGTACGGGCAGATGATTCTTAGATAAATCAAAGTATGCTTAGTTAGATAAATTTTAGATCCAGATATATCTCTTCTGAATGTCCGTAATAACTTGCCCACGTTTATGCATCCAATCTAAGAGATGTTGAAGATCATAAACGTCAGAAAATAGTCCAGAGCTATTTACTACTTCATAAATTTCTCTTAATGTCGGATTTTTAAGATTCTTTATCGCTTCCTGAACTATTGAAAAACGAGCATCTGTTTTTGACTTCTCCAACTTACTCCAAGTTGCTTCAAATCTATTATTTTGAACCAACCCTGTAAAATTATCAAGAATTATCCCCCTCGCACTATCAAGATTATCTTTGTCGACTTCAGTCTTATTAGCCGCTCGAGCAAGAGATTGTGCAAGTCTCTTGATATTTTCTTGAGTTTTTGAAAGCATCCAACCGACAGTCGACGTTCGTTCAGATTTATTTTTCAAAACATCTGAAAGAACTGTGTCAAAATCTCTGGCGATCCTCTGTGTTGTGCTTACATAATCGCTGTTGCTCTCGCCAACGCTTGGATTTAATTGATGAGCATGTACCATTTGAATCCATAAGTCGGGCGTTATATCTTCCTTAACTCTCGTAAGATCAAGATCGTATTGTTTTAGAGAGTCTATACTCTCAGGCAAAGTAACTTCGGTTGCCGTAAAATTCTGAGCCAATTCTTTTAAGACTTCGCGGGGAGTACGAAGAGGTGCGTTTAAAGTTGAGAAAATTGAATATTCTCCACCAAATCTCTTTCTATTTTCTAATTCGTAAGCTAGAGAATTATAAGAAGAATCGTAAAAGCTATTAAAATAAGCATGTTGACTTTGAGGTCTCTCTGCCAAATGAAATTTAATTCCGTCACGATAAGAGAAGCTTGAACCAGCATATACTTTTTCAGGAGGGCTTACTGCACGATATTCCGGCGGAGCCATTAATTGTAAAGTTCTTACAAATTCTTGTGCAAAGAGAGTGTTATTAGCAAAAGAAGATACTGCTATTCCCCCAACAGACTTCTGCACATAAGGCGCACTTATTAAGGGACTTTGTAGGGAAAGCGCAAGAGATTTATCAATCGAAAAGTGACGACTTAATATCTTTTGGGCGATATTCTTTTCATAGTCTACATCAACATAAAGAAAGTCTGATTTCATCTCTTCCCAATCCTCAACGACTAAGGCTCTTTCTACCATGTTTTGACGTTCATTCGTCAAGGTTATTCTTTTTGACTTCAGAACTCTAATAAGAGAATACTCTTTTGGTTGCTTTTTTAAATCATAAGAGAAAAGACCCAAAACTAGGGTTGATGGCGCGTTTTGCAAGGCAGATAGTCCAAAATAATTGTAGTTTCCATAAACCCCAATCGCGCTTTTCCACTGAGGAGATAGTTCGGACGGAAGAATATACAACTCTATCTCTTGATTCAGGTTACCGTCTTGACCATTAGAGAAGTGGTTATGATACCAAAAAGCTACTTTCTTAACATGTTTCTGTTCGTGTTTTAAGAAGTCGATATTAAGGTGTTGTCTTTGCCATGGAAGAATCTTTCTCGTTTTCCTCCAAGGATAATACTCTGTTATGGAAAGAGGGGGAATTGTGGACATCAGAAAATGGAGGAAATATAGTTAATAAGAATTGTTGTTCTCCATTTTCTAACGAAAGAAAAAATAAAAAAAGCCCTCCGAAGATACGTCACGTTGGTACGTAGAACTATCAAAATGCTAATAAAAAAGAAAAATCAAAAAGTTCTTGAGTTCACCACACTCTGAGAAGTGTGGTTTTAACGTTCGTGACGTAAAAAAGAAATTATAGAGGTTTAGGATAATCAAGTTACATTTTGTTCCTAAACCTCTAATAGACAATTTGGAAAACAGGTAACGCAATCAACCAAATTGTCTATAATAATCGGAAAACCTCATTTCATAGATAGGAGTGGAAATTAATAACCCCGAAAACTAATTTTCGCCACTATAGCTTTTTGATATTTGCCAAAGGCAACTTTAACCAAACTAATGGAGCATTAATCTAACATATCTCATCTACGCAGCAATTGGTTTCTCAAGCTTCTCAAAAACAATCCGCGTCGCGCACGGCATTTTGGAACGGGCGGTGTTGAGCGCTTTGCGAATAATGCGCGTTCCTTGCTCATTCTCACATGAGACCAAGAAAAGCGGTCCGCCCGCTCGCACCATGGCTGCACGACCTTCAATATCCCCGAAAGAGCGGCTCATACCAGTAGACATGCGGTCTGCTCCAGCGCCCGCGGCTGTCTTGTTATTGCGCAGAATGTGATGAGGATGCGCTTTGACTTCAAGATAATACGCATTCGGCAGCTCGGTGTCAAGCCGCTTCGTAAGGAGCTGGCGCGCGGCTTCAAGTGCATTATCTCTGACAAAAATAGGTTCATTTGAAATCATAAACAATCTAAACGAATATCTGCCCGCAAGCTGCGCCTTGATGTTTCCAATCTGATATCTGACTACTTTATTTTGCGGCACGACTTTGATGTACGACTTGCCCTTTGCGCGCGACACACGTGTGTACGGTCGCGCGTATTTCTTGGAATACGTGAGCGCTTTGCGAAGTGCCATTATGAACTTCTCCTCACTGGTGTAACATACAATATTTCTCCTTCAAGCAAGCCCGCTAAAGTCCTCTCTAATAATTCGAGGTTTCTTGGATGGTATCTTGCAGTCGGCGTGCCACATGGTTTGCATGCAAGACCAGCATAATCTGTTTTTGGGTATAAATTAGATACTGGAATAGGTTGTGCGCTTTCCAAATTGCCATCAAGCGACTCAACCAAATAAACAATCCCATTATCAGTCATCTTACTTCTTGCTCCCCTTATTCTCTTTAATCGCGCCCTCAACAACTTCAACTTCATTCGTAACTGCCTGTCCAGGCAAACCTCTCTCAAAAATAGCTCGAACAAGCCCTTTATTGCCATGGGCATCAGAAATAACTCCCCCAATAACCGTGCCTGCTGGACTCTTCCAGCGCACGTGCTTGCCTGCTAATTTTTTCGCTTCCTCGCGGTTCGTGCTGCCCAAATCTAACAAGTAATGCCGTTCGTGGATAGTGTGTCTTCCACGTCTGAATTGTACGATAATTCCTTTCATGATTAAGTATTGAGCTGTAGAAAAGAGGGTTTTTAAAACCTTGCGATTCTATTGAATTCTAAAGTAAAATAGTAAACTCGCCAAGCTCTTTCTTCAGAATGCTCAGCGCAGAAGAAGGCAAACGTGTATCTTTAGCATCAAGCTGCGTATGCATTGCTTTTTCCAGCTCCGTGGCATTCGACTCGACAAGCGAGTGCGTGCCGACTTTCTGAATCTTTCCTTCCATCACCACAAAAATTGCCTCGTGCGTCAGAATCAGTTCTGCTTTCTTATCTCCGTATATCAGATGCAGCACTCCTTTTTCTCCCTTGACCATATCTTTGCGCTGCGTATACTCTACAAGCTTGTTCATCAAGTCTTCAGCGTCACGGCGCACCATGTCCAACTCGCCCTGTGTTATCTTCTTCAGGCGTTCTTTTATCTTGGCGACTTCCTTCAGCACAGGCAGATACCGTTCAGGAATCTTGCCGTGCTTGATAAGTTCCTTCTGGAACAGCTCAATAAGTTTGTTCGGAGCATGATTGCCTAATATATTCTGCAAGAGACCAAAGAGTCCGTCATAGACGTGCTGTGCTGTCTGCTCAATAAGGCGTCCTTCCAGTTTCTTTCGCAGAGCCTTTAAATGTGTATCATATTCTTTCGAGGCTTTGAGCAGCTTGTCTATTTCCTCGCCAGAAATGCTGCTTAGCTTTCCATGTTCGTAATCTTTATACAATCCAACAACCCAAGCCAATGTTTTCAAATCAGCAGGCGACATGATTTTATCTTTCTCTACAAATTCTTTGCGTACGTCTTCCACAATAGTCTTCGGCACAGGCGGGGCCTGCCCTGCGAGCATCATGAGTGCCTGTGTAGGTGTAATAACGCCCCAATAAATATCAACCATCGCATCAATCAGTCTTCGTTTAACGAGCGACTCATTCTGGTCTCCATATTTCATGAACGTATCAACAGCTTCAGGCGAAGGTTTGATTTTACCCATCTTCAAAAGAAGCTTCCACGGTAAGAAAGTTCCTCTATCGTGCATCGGTACACCATCACGGATAAACGTGAATATCACTGGCGTTGCGTCCTTAACTGACTGCCAGAAATCAGTCAGCAGATAAACCTGAACATTCAGAATGTTCTTCACGCCCGCAAGCGCGTTCGCCTCACGAATATAATCATAAATAAATCCGCGCAGCTTCTCAAGCAATTGCATGCGCGGCATCTTTTTCACATCTGTGTCATCAATAACTACAAACGTGTCAACATCACTGTCTTTGCCAGCTGTTCCTCTAACAAGAGAACCGCCGACAGCATACGTCGCTACATATTTCTCAAACTTGCGCAGCACGAGCGTCTTGTGAATATTTGCAACACGCAATGCGCCCAAAAGTCCCTTGTCATGCAACGGATAGCTCGAACCGACCGCATCAATAAGCTCAAACTTGCTATCAAGTCCGTAATTCCAGACATCAACCGGTGTCTTAATATGCACCCAGATATTATGCTTGCCTTCCTGTATCAACTTCAAAACTTCAGGTTTAATCTTTTTGGCAATGTTTTTGTATTCATCTTCCGGCACAATCATGTACAAATGCAGCGGCTTGCGGCTCACCTCTTCAGGGACCAAACCTTCCTCTTCCTCAAACCATTTAAAAGACGGTGCGGGTAAAATGCTCAACGCAATAGTAAATGGAAATTTCTTGATAAGTTTCTTCTTGAAATCCTCAAGCTCGCTCTTGATTTTATCAGCTTCCTTGACAGACTCGCTCGGCACAGGCATGCTTTGTGGCGCACGGTACTTGTCAGAATGGGAAATTTGTTCCCCCAGATTGGTAGGTTTCTTGTCCGCCTCGTTCATCCCAGAAACACTCAAATACCCTATTTAAAACCTGCGAGAAGTTTTAAATATGGAGTCAGTGCGAAGCTGTGTTGCATGATTCCTAAAAATCAACACTGTTGTCTAAGCAACATTTTTTAAGCCAGCATTCTTTAGTAATCAAGAGGCGATTCATGACACAGGCTGTTGCACATATTTTGATTCCTATTTTGCTCATGTCGTTCATTCGCGACCGCATCTTGAGCAAAAACGCCAAAGCCCATTTCCCTCTGCATTACGTGCTGCTCGCAGGTCTTGGCGGTGTGCTTCCTGATATTGACATCTTCGCTTCAATCGTACTAAAAATATTCGGTTCAACTGACTGGTGGGTTCATAAAACGTTCACGCACAGTTTATTTTTTCCGTTAATCTTTCTTATATTATTCGTGGTATTCAGCAAAACGCATGAATCAATCAACATCTGTAGCGGCAAGCACAAAATGCGCATCAGTCTCATCTCGCTCATGCTTGCCATCGGCACGCTCGCGCACATCGCCTTAGACAGTCTCGCCGGCGAACCAGTTCGCTGGTTTTATCCATTATCTGCCCAGATGTTCGGCACCAACCTCTTTTCCCTAAGCGGTCTCGAGTTTGGTCTAACAGCCGCATTGCTGGACGGTATTCTTCTCGTGGTCTGGATTGTTTACCTCGAAATAAAACACAAAATCAGCGACTTTATATAAACAAAAATTAGAAGATAAGCATGCCACAAGCAATTACTCATTTCATTTTTTCTCTCGTGTTATTCACAATTGTATGGTCATTCACACATAGAAATGGAAAGCTCCCTCCGCTTTTCTACGCACTCATCGCGGGTTTAGGAGGCCTTGTTCCTGATTTAGATTATGCGCTCTTTTGGTTTATGTACTCGCTCAAATATCTATCTGATGTAGATATTGTGCATCGCACATTCACACATTCGTTACTATTTCCTCTTGCCTTGGGTCTAATGGCGTTCGCGTTGATGCGCGTGCGGTTTAAGATTAGAAATTATAAAAAACTCTTTGAGTTTTTAGAGTTTTTTAGCCAGAGAACAAACAAAACTACTAACCCCAATCTAAAGAAAGGAGTTTGTTCTCTGTATCAAATAAATGTGGGCGCAGTTTTAGCTATTGTTGCCTTTGGGTCGCTCACCCACATCGTTCTCGATGCTGTGCTCAGTGGCTATATCCGCCCGCTGTATCCGTTTTTTTCTATAGAAGTCGGAACAGGTCTGCTTGATGGAATCAAGCCTGACCTCCGCCAGCAACTAATGGCTACGCTCGATGGTCTAATATTTGTATTTTGGATAATATACCTTGCGTTAACAAAACGTATACAAAGGTTAATTTGATGCGCGCTCTTCTATACCGCTTTGCAGGATTTTCTGGTCTCGGCATAGTCGCGTTTATGCTTGATTTCGCACTTCTCGCTCTTTTTAAAGAAGTAATCGGCATGCACTATCTTCGCGCAGCAGGCATCGCGTTTATCATTGCAACTTCATTTCATTATCTTCTCGCGAGACGCACTGTGTTCAGAAAATCATCGCGCTCCTATCTCGCAGGCTATCCGTATTTTATCGCAGTTGCAATTGTCAATCTAGGAATAACGCTCGGACTCATGAAACTCGCGGTTGAAAGCATAGGTTTCTATTATCTTCTCGCGCGCCCGCTTGTATCCTCCATCGTTGGAACACTTAATTTTATTATCAATACTAAATTAACCTTTAAGTCTTCTTTTTTAAATTAAATTTTAAGCCAGCGATGGAAAATGCTCGCCAAAAAGAGTGAGATAATCGTCTCGAATACTTTGTTCGACCTTCAAACGAGATTCTTCGTCAAGAGTTCCGTTCATTCGGAGTGCCACGGCACGTTTCCAGAAAGAGTCTAAGCCATTATTTTGACGTGCAAGCGTTTCGCTGACGTAATCGTAAGGACTAGGAAGTCGGTGGAAAATCTCGGGCGCAGGATGAAACCCATATCTGTAGCTAGTGCCTACCAGAGGGGCTTGCCACCATCCATGGTCTCCG
Organism: Nanobdellota archaeon; assembly: GCA_038045185.1. Classification (GTDB taxonomy): domain Archaea; phylum Nanobdellota; class Nanobdellia; order Pacearchaeales; family GW2011-AR1; genus JBBSZK01. Next base: position 7,380 of record JBBSYO010000080.1, read on the forward strand.
CTTGAAACAATAAGATACATCAAAAGGCATGGTTCTTGAACACGGTCGGTTTTGTGCCTCCGAGTCCCAAGTGCGAGACGTTCAATACGCCCCATCTCAGTATGATGGGCATCACTTGGCGCGCTAATTAAAGCAACAAAATGAGAAGGGGGTCGATGATGTTTCGGCGCTATAACCAAGTTGATATCTTTTTCAGGATAAATCAACCAATCAACATTCACCATCTAACCTAAAAAAAGAGAAGGCGCTTTTTAACAATTCAGCTTATGTAGTGTTATAGACATTCCAGTTGATTGTGTTGCATCAGTACGGGAATGGATAGACAGAGATTCTTGAACTAGGGTGACTTAATCATGGAGAATCTCTGTATATACCCGTTGTCGGTTCAGACCATACAAAAGTCGTCCAGCAATAAGCATTCCTGCTGCCGCAAAAGTAGCCGTACGCGTAGCATTGCGCGTTCGATAAACCCATGACGAAACTTGTTCTGTAGCAGGCGTTGAAATCTCGCGCATCGTTCCTGCAAGGAGTGTGGTTGCAGCAGGAGCACCTACAAGCGCACCCAAGCCCATGCACGCGACACCACACCTTCGAAAAAGTTGATGTTTCATATAAAAATATTGAATGCGTATTTTTAAAGCTTGGCATGGCCCCAGAGAGGATCGAACTCCCGACTACTCGACGTGAACGAGTCGTTTTG
>JBBSYO010000081.1:0-13329 GCA_038045185.1 Nanobdellota archaeon
AAATCAGGACATCCGTCATGGAAGCCTCGGGCTTTAGCCCGGGGAGGATGTCACTCATCACTATCGTCGTAGTTTAGCCTTAATTTAAGCTTTTTTGGTTCGTAAATGTATCAATTACCAAAAGATTAATGGAAGACTTGAAAAGTATTAAACCAAAAGATAAGATGCTGGTGAAATGTGCAGACCCGCAGGAAAATCAAAGGGGGAATTTAATTTCTTCTGAAATTATAAGTTCAGTTGGAATATAATTTTGGCAAAAATCGACGAAAGATATTTAAACAAGCAATTTGTAGATACTTAAACAGTTTGTTGCTGAAATGAAAAAGGGGATAGGAAATCTTGCGACAATTTTCTTGTGTTTCATATTAGTAATTGGCAGCATTCCGGGCGTTATTGCTCCATCACATCCTTACTTTGCTGGTTCTGAAGACGAATTTTTTGGCGATGGGGGTACGCTTCCAGGCGATTTTGGATGGTTTATTGATGTACGATGGGATAACTGGTTTGGAGATAGTGATAAAGTTATTTACGAAAGATATTCTGAAGCTTATCGTGTTCTGCAGAAAGGAGATTACGAGAATGCCGAACTTGCTGTTGGTGCTGCCCGCGATGCGGCAGAGAAGGCTGGTGCAGATATTGAAGCAGTTTCGTTAGATGGCGTTACCTTGGATAATTTAGCTTCGCATGAAGGTGTGCAGAAGCTTTATGACACGCAGCTCAATGCTTTGGAATACAAAGAATATAGCGATGCGCTTGAGGCAGTTGTGGAAGAACAGATTAAGAGCGGGACTGTTGACGAGACGACTGCAGAATCTTTTATTGATAATGCACGGGCGCCTGTTGCTGAAGTGACTTCTGATGTTGAGCAGCAAAGATATGAGCTGTCGCAGGAAGTCAGCGATGCCGGAGGCACAAGCGGTTTTGAGGCAGATATTGCTTATGAAACTTCTTTTAGAAATTATGCTGAGGGACAGGGTTTTGAGAATGAAAGATTTCAAGAAATAGCCAGAATTACTGACGCTGCCGAAGCCAAAGCTAAGATTGCTGAATTGGAAATACAGGTTGCTGTTGCTCAAGAAGCAGGAAATAGCGAAGAAGCAGAAGCGGCAGAAGAAATACTTAATCTGGCAAGAAGTCATTTAGAAAACTGTATTAAAGGGATAGAATATGAACTTTCTGTCACTGCAGAAAACCATCTTGCTGAGACAGAAGTTCTTGCTGAAAAAGTTGACGCATTATTAAATGGGGAGATTAATGTTGAACGACTTATTGAAGAAGGCTTGCCTACTACGCCCGCAACTATAGAAGAGCTTAAAACGCAAGTGCAGGAAAGGCAGACAGATGCTAATGCTTTTCTCGAAAATAGATACGATGCTTTGAAAGAGCAATATAGCAACGAGCCCGCCCAGTTAGCTAAGATTGAACAGGAAGCGTCTGAAGCGCGTGCAGCACAGGCACTTGCTGGCCAGCTTGATGGGGCGTTAACGCAATGGTCCGGCGAAGGCTTGGCAGATAAAGAAATTGCTGATAGAATCTACAGCGAGTTGACTTATATTGATGGGGGAAATATTGTTCCTCCAGGGCTTTATGTAGTGTCTGATAGCGAATCTAGCGTTGGGGGAGAGGTTCAAGAAGTTGCGAAAGACAGAGCGATTATTATTGTGACTCGATTTGACCCAGAAACAGGCGCACCTGGGCAGGTTGTTGAGGGGTGGTATAATGGCAAGCCTGCAAATGTTGAAGTTGGGGGTGGAGTTGTGCAGAATTATAAATATACAGATGAAACAGGATTTTCTACTTATGTTTATGGACCTGCAGGATATAGTTATACTACATCTGCAGGATTAACATACCCTGTTCCTTATGCTGTTCCTGAAGGAGAAACCAGTTTTGCGCCGACAAGGACTTTCAATGCTGGTGATGAAGCTTATAGTTATCCAACAAATGACGGCGGGAAGGTAACTTATACTTCTACTGGCTATTATATGACTAATGCAGAAGGAAAAACAGTTGTTGAAGAAGCATATACTGGCTCTGATAAATATATTTACTTAGGTCCTTCTGATACAAATGGGTATGGTGGCACGCTTGATATTGAACCTACTGGGGTAATTGTCACAAATTTAGACGGCGAAGCTACTTCGTGGGAAGCTACGCCTGAATTAACAGTAACTGTAGAAGAAGATGGGATAGAAGATAAAGTTGTTATTTATTATAATCCTATTGACGGGAAAGTCTTTACTGCTGACGCTGCTCCGCATGAAGACGTAAACCAGAGGGAAGGTACAACATCAACTTATGATTATGTAACTGGAGGAGATACATGGACTTATGATTCGAGTACCAAGACATGGACATCTGTTGCTTCGGGAGCAACGATAAAAATTAATGGTGCACCTGCTCCTGTTGGATTTGAAGGCGAGTCAGAAGTTGAAACTCCGGAAGGAATATGGAAGTATGACTCTGCCAGCAACTCCTGGACATCGTCGACAGGGGCTATAGTGACTCCTTCGCCGAATATGAACTATAGGTATGATTCAGGCAAGGCGGGATATTATGATGCTCGGGGCGAATTTCATTCTGCTTCTGAAGGTTATGCAATAACTGATAAATATACAGGCAACGAATGGGCTTACAATCCTTCAAGCGGCACGTGGAAAACTCCTCAAGGTGAATCGTACGATCCTAAAACTGGAAATGTTGTTAAGTCTGACGGAACTATTGCAAGCTCTGGAAGTGGAGGAAATTATTGGGGATATTATCAAGATTCTTCTGGAAAAGGAAGCTCATTGCAATACTCTGGCTATGGAGGTTATCAAGTGTTCAATCCCACAACTAATTCTTATACTTATGTGAATCCTGGAGATAGTTATTACGGTGGATTTAAACCTGGAGAATCTCAAAAAGATTCTTATGGGAATTCATGGGTGTTAGGAAGCAATGGTGCGTGGACGAATCAAGGAGGAGGAATAGCTACTTCTGTTGGAAGTGTTTATTCAGGCGGAGGGGCTCCTGTCGGGACGAAGGTTAATTATGCTGGAAAGGAATATTTTGTTGACCCTGCTCTTGGATGGACAACTACAAATGAACAAGGTCAGAAAATTGCAGTAGGTCCTCCTCCAGGGCAACCAAGTTCAAATGTTGGTTATTATTCAGGAAACCAGCCTGCTGTTCAGCCGCAGGAAGGGCAAGTAATTCCTGGGCAGAGTGGTGCTCAAGGATATAGCCGTTTTGAAGAAGGGGGATGGAAATATTATTCTCCTGGTTCTCAAGGATACGATGTTAATGCTGTAACGAGTGCGCAGGCTTCTGGCAGTGTTTATAGCTATGGATATGGGGCGCCTTCAGGTTCTGGAGGGGGCGCAGGTTACGGTGGAAGCTATGGTTCTTCTTATGGATGCGCTAACGGTGCTTGCGGAGGAGGATATTATTACGGAGCGCCTGCTGGTTCAGGAAGTTATTTCAGTCCAGAGGCTGATGCTGCTGCACGAGCTGCAGGATATTCTGACGCAGCCAGCGCAGCGGCGGCGGTGGGAGGAAGTTATGGCGGATATGGCGCGGCAGGAGGTTATTATGGTGCTTCAGGCTATGGCTCTGGCGCAGCTTATGGTGGGGCTCAAGGATATTATAGCCCAGAAGCTGATGCTGCGGCCCGTGCTGCAGGTTATGCTGACGCTGCAACTGCTGCTGCAGCTGCAAGTGGCAGTTATTACGGCGGAGGATATGGTTCTAACGCTTATGGCAGTGCAGCACAATATGGCGGATATGGTTCTGGAAGTTATGGTGGAGCAACCCAAAATCCTGATGGAAGCTGGACATCTTCGGGCGGAACAACTTATTCTGGAGGTTATACTGGAGGAGAAGGAGGAAGTTATTCTGGTTCGGGTAGCTATTCTGGAGGTTATACTGGAGGAGAAGGAGGTTCTTATTCTGGAGGTAGCACAGGAGGCTCAACAGGTGGTGAAAGCGGAAGCACAGGAGGCTCAACAGGTGGTGAAAGCGGAAGCACAGGAGGCTCAACAGGTGGTGAAAGCGGAAGCACAGGAGGAGTAATTTCTGAAACAGATAAGGCACCTCAAACAGGAGCATTATTTTTTGCCAAAATTAAATCATTTTTCTCTAAGATGTTTAAGAAATAATTCCTGAAAATATAGGGACTTCTGATGATTAGAACATAATCTATTCGGGATTTTCTAACGAATAATTCTCGAAAATAAGTGTTACAATCAATAGAATTATTCATAATTCTGAATCTCATGCAAAATCCAGCAATGATTTTTTAATAATTCTCCTCGATAAACCTTTTTTCTGGCTATTTTTAATGCAAAAAATTAATCGTTTGACTATTTCCATAAATGTTTTTTCGTGAAAACATTTATAAACCTCTTTTTCAGTTTGATTTAAACCAATGACGTGTTGGATACGGAGGTCACATGGACTTCTATAAAATAATCGAAAAATCAAAGAAAACAGGCAAGGTTGACAAGGGCACGAATGAAGTGACTAAAGCTGTAGAGAGAGGCGTGGCAAAGCTTGTGGTGTATGCTGCAGATGTTAACCCCAAGGAGATTGTTGCGCATTTGCCTATGCTTTGCAAGGAAAAAAACGTGCCTTGTTACGAAGTTGATTCTAAACAAAAACTTGGCTTGGCAATTGGCATCCCTGTTGCGGCTTCTGCTGTTGCGGTTATTGATGCAGGTGAAGCTGATAAAGAGATTGCCTCGCTAAAGAAGGCAAAGTAATTCTATGGGAAACAAGACTCCGCGTGCGAAAGATGCTCCTGCGCAGCAAGATAACACGACTAAATCCCGGATTTCTAACGAGCCCCCTGTTCATGCGCTGGTTGAGGAACTTCTTGGACGAACTGGTGCGCGTGGTGAAGTTACGCAGGTGCGCGTGAAGGTGCTTGCAGGTTCAAATAGGGATCGTACTATGCGACGCAATGTAAAGGGCCCGGTGCGCATTGGAGATTTGCTTATATTAAGGGAAACTGAAATTGAGGCGCGCAAGATTCGCAAGAATATCACAAAGGGGGCACATAGTTAAGATGCCTGTTCGTGGAGAATTGACCCAACATTTAGGGGGCATTGAACCAGTTTCCTTGCGACGTTCTGATGGTGTTCCCAGAGATGAGGCGCTTGTTAGCGATGCGCGCAAATTATTCGATGATTCCTCTTTGGAGGTTTCGGCGACTCGTTTTGGTCGTCATGTTATTGTTTTGGGTGGTACCAGTGGCGAATATGCAGTTACGAGTCACGCTTACCATGGGGAGGGTTATGCAGACCTGGCTTCCGCATTTCATGAGTTCTCTGGTACTCTTGGATTAAACCCTGGAGAAATGCAACACGACGCCTCTAGGGGTCTTGCAGGATTCATGATTTCCTATGCTGCGTTCGGGGACGATTCATAATGGCGCTCGCTAAATGTGTTTTTTGCGGTCGAGAAGGCGAAGACTTCAGAGGCACGTATCTTATCAAGAATGACGGGACGATGAGCTATTATTGTTCGAGTAAGTGTCGCAAGAATCACTTGAAGTTAGGACGTGATAGAAGAAAGCTGAAGTGGACATCTGCATTCTACGAATCCCGCGAGAAGCGTTATGCTGCTGAAAAGAAAGCGCATGAAAAAGCTAAAATAGAGCATAAGGAAGAAAAGAAAGAAGAGTAGAAAGCTCAAAAACCCATAAAAAACAAGCGTAATAGTTGTTTGGTTTTGGTTTGGTAGATTTCAGAGAACACTTGAGATTTCACCATTTTATCGTCGATAAACTGCTTTTTAAGAGGTAAAGGTTTATAAAGCATGTTTGGCTTTTTGGTCCATAACTACAACTTTCTTTGAAAAGAAAGTTCTAGGAGTCAAGGAAACTAAATATGACTGACCAGAAAAAATATTCTGCAGAGAACATTAAGGTTCTTGAAGGATTGGAAGGAGTGAGGCTTCGCCCGGCAATGTACATTGGCAATACTTCCAAGAGCGGTCTGCATCATCTTGTCTATGAAGTTGTTGACAACTCTGTTGATGAGGCTATGGGGGGGTATTGCGATACTATCAAAGTAACTATCAATAAGGATGGCAGCGTTACAGTTATTGACAATGGACGGGGAATACCTGTTGAACCTCATCCAATTTACAAAGTTCCTGCGCTTGAAGTTGTTGTCACAAAACTGCATGCAGGAGGCAAGTTTGACAAGGATAGCTATAAGGTTTCCGGCGGGCTTCACGGTGTGGGAATTTCTGTTGTTGCTGCTCTTTCTAAATTGATGAAAGTTACTGTCAAGAGAGATGGCGAAGTTTATAGGCAGGAATACAAGGTCGGCAAGCCATTGCATCCTGTAAAAGTTGTTGGAAACTGCGAGAAAAAAGAGACTGGAACAGAAGTCACGTTTTGGCCTGACGATTCTATTTTTTCAACCATTAAATTTGACTTTTCTGTTTTAGAGACAAGATTAAGAGAAATCGCATTTCTTAACAAAGGGCTTAGGATTGTGCTACATGACGAAACCAGCGACAAAAAAGAAACGTTTCATTATGAAGGCGGGCTTGTTGAGTTTGTTAAGTGGGTTAATGAAACGAAAGAGCCACTGCACAAGCCGGTTTATTTTATAAAAGAAGATGAGAAGATTGTTGTTGAATGCTCTGTTCAGTACAATAACGGATATCAGGAAAATGTTCTGAGCTTTGTAAATACGATTAACACTGTTGAGGGCGGAACGCACGTTGCTGGTTTTAGGACAGCTTTAACAAGGGCAATTAATGATTATGCCAAGAAAAGCAAGATGACTAAGGATAATGGAGATACACTTACAGGAGATGATGTGCGCGAGGGGCTGACTGCAATTTTGTCTGTAAAAGTTCCTGAACCGCAGTTTGAGGGGCAGACTAAAACCAAGCTTGGCAACAGTGAAGTCAAGGGCGTTGTTGAAAAAGTTGCTTATGCAGCGCTTGTTATGTTTTTTGAGGAAAATCCAACAATAGCAAAACGCGTTGTTGCCAAAGCAATGGAAGCGCAGAAAGCGCGTGAGGCAGCCAAGAAAGCCAAAGATTTAGTGAGAAGGAAAAGCGCGTTTAGTGTTGGGGGACTGCCTGGCAAATTGAAAGATTGCGCGAGCAAGAAAGCAGAAGACAGCGAGCTGTTTATAGTTGAAGGGGATTCTGCCGGAGGAAGCAGCGCTCAGGCGCGCAATAAGGAATTTCAAGCCATACTTCCAATAAAAGGAAAAATTTTGAATGTCGAGAAGGCAAATATTGCCAAGGTGTTCTCAAGCGAGGAAATTGCTAACTTAATTACTGCAATTGGCACTGGGGTCGGGGAGCAGTTCAATCTGGAAAAATTGCGATATGCAAAGATAATCCTTATGGCAGATGCAGACGTTGACGGAGCCCACATTCGCACTTTGCTATTGACTTTTTTTTATAGATTTATGAAGCCGATTATTGAGAATGGCAATTTGTATATTGCAGTATCTCCGCTTTATCGAGTGAGAAAAAAGAAAGACCATTATATTTATTCTGAAGCTGAACTTAAGGGCATCCTGAAAGAAGTTGGTCCAAATGCCAACGTTCAGAGATTTAAAGGATTGGGAGAGATGAACCCTGAACAGCTTTGGGAAACCACCATGGACCCGAAGGAAAGGCTTCTTAAGAAAGTGGTTGTAGACGACGCTGTTGAAGCAGACCGCACTTTCTCGATACTTATGGGCTCTGATGTTGAGCCTAGAAAGAAGTTCATTATTGAAAAAGCGGCTGAGGCGCAGATTGATATTTAACATGAAATATTTTATTGCACATAAAGTGTCTGGAGAAGACCATATTCAGTTGGAAAAAGAAATAAAAATAATTTGCTCTGCTATAAAAAAATCAGGTCATCAATATTATTGCTCTTTTTTAGATGACAAAATGAGGAGCAATAAAAATAAAAATAATTTATTGGAAAACGCTTTTAATAAAATAGACGAGCTTGACGGAATTATGCTAATCGTTAAGTCGGAAGATAAGAGCGAGGGAATGCTAATCGAACTTGGATATGCTCTCGCTAAAGGAAAGAAAGTGATTTTGTTAATCCATAATAATGTTAAGAAGACTTATTTGAGAGAAATTTCTGACAGCGTTGTTGAATTCAGCAATATAAACGAATTAAGTAAAAAACTGGAGCAATTAATATGATAACTAAAAAAACGTGCCCTGAATGCGGAAGCGACAATATTAGTTTTGTTTCTGGCGATGGCGAGCATGGGGCGTTTATGTGCCGCGCGTGCGGGAATACAGGAACATTTGATGAAGAGCCTATTATGTCACGAACGTTAAAATCACACTCTTTAGGGTGTGACGTTCGTGAGCACAAGAAAATCAATGATTTTCTGTGCAGCAAATCGAATGCGATTTGCTTGCATCCAAAAGTCCCACACAAAAAACTCAAGGACTTTTTGATCGGGAGAAGCAGTTCTTTGAAGATTAAGACTAAAACAGTCGCGTATGGAAAAAGGAGAAAGCTATGATTTCGGATAACAAACCCGAAAACGGCAACGGCGAAGATGCTGCTGAAGAAAAGCTTGAGAAGATTGAGGAAGTCAGAAGAAGCAAGGCGCAAATTGGCGACGAGAAAGGAGTTGCCGGCGTAGAAATTGTTGAAGAGATGGAGCAGTCGTTCATTGACTATGCCATGTCAGTAATTGTTGACCGCGCGCTTCCTGCTGTTGAAGACGGATTGAAGCCTGTTCACCGCCGTTTGCTGTATGCTATGCATATGCTCGGTCTTGATTCCAGCAAGGCAACAATGAAATGCGCAAGAATTGTTGGAGAAGCTATGGGTAAATTCCATCCTCATGGAAACCTTGCGCTGTATGATGCTCTTGTTCGCATGGCTCAGGATTTCTCTTTGAGATATCCCTTGGTGCACGGGCAGGGAAATTTCGGTTGTTTTACGGCAGATACAAAAGTCAAATTAACTGATGGGAGAAATCTTACTTTCTTAGAGCTTATTGACGAATGGAACAATGGCAAAAAGAATTATACCTTTACTGCTGAAGATGATGGGCGTATCGGCATTGCTGAAATTAAGCATCCACGCAAAACTAAGGAGAATGCAGAATTAGTGCTTGTTAAATTAGATAATGGAGAAGAAATTAAATGTACTCCAAATCATTTATTCCTTCTAAAGAATTTATCTTATGCAGAAGCTAAAGACTTAAAGGCGGGCGACTCGCTGATGCCTGTTTATTTACGAAAATCAACTAAGAATGATGATCATTATGCGATTGATTACGGAATGGTTTATCAGCCAATCTCAGATACTTGGTCTTATGTTCACCATTTAGCTGATAAATTTAATCTTGACGAGGGTGTTTACACTATTAAGACAGGACGTGTAAGACATCATAAAGACTTTAACAAGTTAAATAATAATCCTGATAATATCTTGCGCATGCAGTGGAAGGATCACTGGAAGCTACATGCTTTACTTGCTTCTCATAAGCATGCGACTGATGAATCTTATAGGAACAAACTTGCTGAAGGGAGAAAAGTTTTCTGGTCTAAGCAAGAGAATATTGATAAAACTTCAAAAAGACTTTTTCAGAGAAACTTAGCAAACTGGCAAAATCCTGATTATAGAAAAAAGATGAGCCAATTTTTGAGTGCGGTTAATTTGAAGTATTGGAAAGAACACTCTGAATTAAAGGAAAGGTACGGAAAGATGGCTTCAGCTACTCTGAAAAGGTTGTGGAAGGACCCGCAATACAGAAAATTATTCAATGAGAAAATAGTTGCTACAAATAAGAAAAGAACAACTAACTTGACTGGCAAGAGAAAATTCCTTAATGTTTGCAGAGAACTGTTTGTTCGTCATCTTAATCTCAATAAAGAGAATTTCGATAAAACTAACAGAGAAGTCTATGTTTATGGGAAATCTACTTCTTGGGATTTGGGAATTCATAAATATTTTGCAGGCAACACCGAACTTATTTCTGCAGAGATTAATGGAAATCACAAAGTAGTTTTCGTAAAGCCTCTATTTGAGAGACAGGATGTTTATGACCTTACTGTTGATAAGACTCATAATTTTGCATTAGCTGCTGGAATTTTTGTACACAATTCTCTCGACGGGGACAGCCCTGCGGCTGACCGTTATACTGAAGCAAAGTTAAGCAAGATTGCGCAGGAATTGCTTGCTGATATTGATAAGGAAACAGTAAAGATGCTGCCTAATTATGATAATTCGACTGAAGAGCCTGCCACGCTTCCTGCTGCCCTGCCCAATTTATTGATGAATGGGGCAACAGGCATTGCTGTTGGCATGGCAACGAATATGCCTCCTCATAACTTAACTGAAGTTTGCGATGCGATTATAGCCTGCATTAATAAACCAGGAATAAGCATTGATGAGCTTAGTGAGATTGTCACAGGTCCTGACTTTCCGACAGGAGGAACTGTTAGCGGAGAAGGAATTAAGGAAATGTACCGTACAGGCAAGGGCAAGCTGATTATTCGCGGCGCTGTTAAGCAGGAAGAGCACAAAGGGCGCACGCATATTGTTATCACAGAAATTCCTTACATGGTTAACAAAGCAGATTTAGTAACTAGCATAGCTAAACTTGCCACAGAGAAAAAACTGCCTGATGTTTCTGACTTGAGAGATGAATCAAGCAAAGGAAAAGTGCGGATAGTCATAGAATTGAAGAAAGACGCAGGTCCTAAATTCACGATTAACAAGCTCTATACTTTAACGAGGCTGCAGGATAGTTTTGACGCAAATATGCTCGCGCTGACAGAAGGCAAGCCGAGAGTTCTTAATCTTAAGGAAATAGTTGAAGCCTATGTTAATTACAGAAAGAGAATTGTCATAAACAGAAGCACGTTTGAGCTTAAGAAAGCTGAAGATAGGCTTGAGATTGTTGTGGGCTTGCTGATTGCATTGAAAAAGATTGATGAAATTGTTGAATTCATTAAAAAATCTGCTAATGCGCAGGATGCTCACGACGGCTTGATGAAGAAATTTGACCTGACAACAAGGCAAGCCAAGGCTGTTCTGGAAATTAAATTGCAGCAATTGACAAAGCTTGAGGATTCCAAGTTAAAGGAAGAGGAAAAAGAACTGAAAGAGACGATTGCACATTTGAAGAAACTTCTGGGGAATGTTGAAGAAATTCTTTCATTAATAAAGAAAGAAGTTCAGGAGCTGAAGAAAAAGTACGGCGATGAGCGCCGCACTCAAGTATTAAAAAGAGTAGCGGAGATTTCAGAGAAAGACCTGATTGAGAAAAAAGATGTTGTTATTATGCTAAGCGAGACAAGCTATATCAAGCGTGTTGATGTTAAAACATATAGGGAGCAGAAGCGGGGCGGGCAGGGAGTTACAGGCTCTGATTTGAAAGAAGAGGATTTTGTGCGATTGATGGTAACGTGCTCAACTCACGATTATTTATTGTTCTTTACCACTCGCGGGCGCGTGTTCTGGCTAAAGGCGAATGATGTGCCTGTGGCTGAAAGGCAGGGAAGGGGGAAAGCGCTTGCAAACGTGCTTGATATGAGAGACGAGAAAATCGCGTATCTTATGGCTTTGAAAGATTTTGAGAAGGATTATTTGATGTTCGCAACTAAACTTGGAATTGTGAAAAAACTACCTCTCAAAGATGTAAGCAAGCCGCGCAACGCAGGCGTCCGCGTTATTAACCTGCCTGCGGATAACTCTGATGTTGTGATTGATGTCAGGCGCGTTGAAGATGGGCAGGAAGTTATGCTTTGCACGTCAAAAGGTCAGGCTATTAGGTTTAATGCTGATGAAGTCAGGCCGATGGGCCGCGCAAGCTACGGGGTTAAGGGCGCAGAGCTTGGAAAGGGCGACGAAATTGTTTCTATGGAAAGCCTGCCAAAGGACGGCAAAACCACGATGCTGACAATTGCAGAAAAAGGATTTGGCAAGCGCTCTGACTTAGAGGAATACCGCAAGACTTCCCGCGGTGCTAAGGGAGTTATCAATCTCGCGGTTTCAGATAAAACCGGACGCGTTGTTTCGTCGCTTTCTGTAAATAATAAGGACTCTATTATTGCAACGACTGTTAAGGGAATGGTTATTCGCGTTAGTATGAAAGACTTGCGTGTTATGGGACGCGCAACGCAGGGCGTGCACGTTGTAAGGCTTAAGGAAGGGGATAGAGTGGCGGATGTTGTGAAGGTGCCTGAGGCGGAAGTTGAGCAAGTGATAGAAAAGGTTGAAGAGAAGAAGGAATAATTATTGCTTTCCCATCTTGTTTTCTCTATCCTTTTTTCTTTCTTCAAGTGCTTTTATCTCTTTGTCGTAATATCTTGTTAGTTCTTCATTTTCTTCAGTCTCAGCCCGCTCTCTTTTCTCTTTGTGAAGTTCTATCTGATTTTTTATAGAGCGTATGCCTCTCTCAAGCCTCTTTTTTCTCTTTGCCATGGAGCGAAACTATCTCTTCTTCTATAATATCTATCAGCTTCCTTGCTTCTTTAACCTTTATGCTTGTTTTGATTTTCTTTCCGCCCTTTACAACTCGGTATATTTTGTGTAGCTCTCTGCATATGGTCCTTGTAACGCCTTCTTTAACCAGCCAGTTCTCAAACAGGTTTTTAGAATAGTTCCCGCCAGATAAAATGGATTCTATTATGAAAATCCCCCGCAATCTTAGGATTAGGGAGTAAATTACTGCATCTGATGCTATTCCATCTGATTTTTCGTCGAGCTCGAGAAGCTCTATGTTTTTTTGTAGAACCTCTTTAGTATTGTGCACATACTTTTCTATGCTCTTTTTATCAATTATATACTTGTCTTTCATCTCATTAAGCAGCTCTTCATTGATTATCGGCTTTGCTTCTGCCAGAATTGCGTGCATCATTATCGGGCTGGCTTTTATCGCGCTATCTATCTCATCTTTCTTTAAACAGATTATCTCAAAGCCTTTTTTCTTTATGCTTGTCTTGCGCGTTGTCACAACAAGAAGGTCAATATCTGAGCTTTTGTCAGCTTCTCCTCTTGCCTGCGAGCCATACAAATAGACGCCAAGAATATTCTCCAAATGCCCGTTTAAGACATCAAGAATCTTCTGCTTAAGGCTTTTCCTCTCTGCTTTGCGTATTATAATAACTTCTTCACCCAGCCATTCCTTTGGGGCAAATATGTGCGCCCCGTTGCCTATACTTGTCACCAGCCTCACTAACTGCTCCTGTTCAAATGCGTTTTTCATGTATATACTGGGTATATACTAATATTTAAGGCTTTCGGCTATGCAACGTGCCCTTCGTCATCAAACCCTGCTTCTTTTCAAACTATTGGATATTAAAATAAACTTATTGAAACGATAATTTATATATCTC
>JBBSYO010000082.1:0-1055 GCA_038045185.1 Nanobdellota archaeon
TATCGGGCAGATATTAAGGTTTATTGAGGTCTGCGATAGGTCGGAAGAGTTCGAACCCCGTCTATTCTGTCCTTATCTAACGGCTTATTGCTTGCCGAACGAATTTCAGTTGTTGCTAATATCGCGTCATCCTGCATAAATCTGACGCTGAAATCGTAAATTGCACTGTTTTTCAAAAGTTTTTCGCGCGTCATTCGCGTTTCCACTTCAATAATGCCTTCGTGCGCAGGTTCATACCATGTTGTTTCCATAGCGAGGTTTATCGGAAGAGGTCTTTGTGGGATGTCCACATCACTATATGCTTTTTCAAGTATTCTTACAAGGGTAGCTGGAGCATAGGATTGTACCAGTCCGCGCGTTAACTGTGTTCCGCTCGCGCTTTGCCGATGCATCCAGCTAATGTTGTTGATTAAATCTTCCATCCTTAATTCAATAGAACTGGTGACGGGAGTTACTAATGATTTCCTAAGCGGCTCGCACGGTTCTTTTTGGCTTTTTATTTCGAGTACACTTTCTAATACTATTATTTTTCGCACGTGCGCCGTGACTTTTATCTTTAGCGCCCCCTGAGCTCCATTTTGTTCAATACCCCCGTATAGCCAGCTCGGAACGTTTAGGAGATTGAGTCTTTTTTGCTGATAAACTGGTCTTGGAAATGTCGTTTTTTGATGAATGATTAACCCTTCATTGTCTGGATTGGCAAGCAAATATATTCCATATTCAAGATTGCCTGCAATGGCAGCCATATGCGCTCCGCGTACTGGGCATCGCTTGAATCCTATTCCTGCCTGCCTTGCCAGTCTTGGAAACATGTGAATTAAATGACTATCGCCGGTTAGTTCGCCGTACGCGTTTTCAGCTTTTTTTGTTAGAGGTACGCGACGCGCGCACGATAGCAGTCTTTTAACTCTTCTTATTTCTTTTCCTTGTTCGCGCAGTCTTTTCCGATAATTCATACTTTAGCTTAGTCTTTCCTTTTTTAAGGATTATTGCGGCGTAAAGAGAACTTTGCAAAATTGCTCAAAGTTCTCTAAGATACAGAGAATTTGGATAAT
>JBBSYO010000083.1:0-1566 GCA_038045185.1 Nanobdellota archaeon
AAACCTTATCAGATACCTTGCAAAATCGAGGAAATGACGATAAGGTTACAGTATCTTCAAGATGTCTTATCCAAGACAATTTTCTTTTTAAATTCGGCAGAGTTCTAAGAGCATGCCTGACGAGGGAAAAAACCCATATAATTTAGTTCCTGCTGGTAGCTTAAAAATTATTGATTTGAGCCAGCCACATACAGACACGCTTAACTTTAAAATTAAAAAAGAGATAGGAAATAAGTCAGTTGTTCTTGAACTCGTTCCGCCTGACGATGCTACTCGCTATACTTATGGCGGAGAGCGCGTTAAGTATTTTGAAGTTAGTTGCTCTGACTTTACCACCATGTTTAATAAAATAAGCGGGCTTGAATATACATGCAAGGGGCAGATGTTTACTGATATTCTTGATGATGCTAAAATAAGATGTGGGGGGCTATCTGTTGAACCGCGTAATCCTGACGCTTAGCGTATTATTCTTATTAGGCACGGGGATATTATTTTATTCTTTTGACGAGCCGCGTCCTTTCAGTTACTCGCTTACTAAAGCGATTTGCGAAGGTGCAACGTGCAGGGATTTTTCAATAACGTGCGCATCAAACGGTTCTATTGTTAGCATGGTACCGATTACGGGATTTGTGACGTTTCCTTCGAGCTGGGAAGATACGCGAAATAGCCATATTTTATGTTCGCCGTAATCTGGTGTCAAGGCACCACGCATCAGAACCATTGAAGAAGATAGAAAGTGCGGCAAGAGCAAGACCTGTGTCCCGTATGCTTATGTCGTTATAGCCTAATACAAAAATAACTCCGACTAAATGTATGGTTGCGAATGCCGACGCTATGCGCGTTAAAAATCCTGCGAGCAGAAGTGCGCCGATTAGCATATCAAATAATCCGTTTAGCAATACGGCTTGTGCGACCTGAATGCTGAATGGAAGCGCCTGTGGAAAATAAGATGCCCATAAAGACGGCTTCAGGAGCTGGTCAAGACCTATAAGAAAAAAAGTTATTCCGACAGCATAGCGCACGACTTTCGGAGCATGAGGTTTTAAGTTATCTAATATTCTCATGATGCTTCCACAATAACTGTTCCGCGTAAATTCGGATTGAGATGGTCGTGATAGTTCCATGAGCCGACTTCATTGAATGCGAACGTGTAAGTTTCTCCTTGCGCAAGCCCTTTGCATGCGTCAAATATCACGTTTTCATCATCTGTGCCGCATTTTGCAATGTCTGAATTAGGATAAGATTTATGTGAAGGGTGAACAGCAGACGCAGGCCAGCTTTTTCCTGAACGTTGATTTGTCCAAGTTACTGTGTCGCCTGCGTTTATACTAAGGGTTTCAGGCGAGAAGCCATTACTTGTTATCTCAACTGTCTGCGAGTTTTGCGAGCCATCTTGAGGCAAGTTCAAAGACAACGGCTCCTGCTTATTGTCGCCTAAAGAAGTTTTCTGCTGATTATTAAATAAGAATATGCCAATCCCAAGAATAAGAACTATAAGAATAATAATCCCGCTTTTTTTCATATCTGTTTAAAGATAGGCGGTTTATAAACGTTTTTTATAGTTTT
>JBBSYO010000084.1:0-9207 GCA_038045185.1 Nanobdellota archaeon
TTTTTGATTTTAACAGAAGTTTGAATTAATAATTTTTAAGGCGTTTCAAACTTCTCTTCATCCCTTGATAACCGCAAGCGGTTTAAGGCGGGCTACAAGATTTCCAATGCCCAGAGCGTCACTTACGCGGGCGACTTCATTAACGTCTTTGTAGGCTTCCGGAGCTTCTTCAACAATTCCTTTGCGGCTCCCTGCTTTTATCATGACATCATATTTGTCAAGTTCTTTTTGTATTTTTTCAGGAGATATATTTTTAACAGCGTAACTTCTGGAAAGAACACGCCCAGCCCCATGCGCTGTAGATGAGAACGAAATTTCAGCAGCCTTCTCGTTTCCCACAAGAACATATGAAAACGTGCCCATGCTGCCTGGCAGGAATATTGGCTGCCCTGCTTTTCTGTATAAAAGAGGTATTTCTTTTCTTCCAGCCCCAAAACTTCTCGTAGCTCCTTTTCGGTGCACGCATAGTGTTTGCTTTTTGCCGTTAATCTCAAAATCTTCAAACTTTGCAATATTGTGCGTAATATCATAAACCAATTCCAGCTTGTTTTTAGGAAAGAATTTTTCAAAAACTTTCCTGACTTGATAAGTCATAAGCTGCCTGTTAACAAAAGCAAAATTAGCAGCCGCCGCCATTGCAGATAGATATTTTTCTCCTAATTTAGAATTTATAGGAGCATAAGCAAGCTGCCTGTCCGGCAAGTGAGCAAACCCGTACTCTTTTTCCATTGCCTGAATGTAGTCAGAAGCAATTTGATGCCCCAGACCGCGGGAGCCAGAGTGAATCATGATTACAACATGCCCCTTTTTTAGTCCAAAGAGATTGGCAATTTTTTCGTCAAAAATGCTTTCAACTTCCTGCATTTCTAAAAAGTGATTGCCAGAGCCTAAAGTGCCGAGCTGATTTTTGCCTCTGCCTTTTGCCTTTTGCGATACTTCCCTTGCAGAAGCCCCAATAATGCATCCATTATCTTCTGTCATTTCTATGTCTTCTTTTGTCGCATAATTTTTCTCAACAGCCCACCCAACACCTTTCTCAAGCACTTCGTTAATCTCTTTATCACTTAAACGAAATTCGCTTTTCTCCCCAACACCAGCAGGTATTTTCCTGCATATTTCAGTCAAAATTTCTTTTCTCTTCTTCAGGAAATCTTTTTTGTCAATTCCTGTTCTGATGATTCTGACACCGCAATTAATATCAAAGCCTATCCCTCCTGGAGAAATAATTCCTTTCTTTGCATCGAAAGCAGCCACTGCACCAACGCTAAAACCATAGCCCTGATGCGCGTCAGGGCACGCGATAGAATATTTAACAATGCCGGGCAGACAAGCAACATTCTTAACCTGCTCAATTGTCTTGTCCTGCCTTATTTTTTCCATCAAGACATCAGAGGCGAATACTCTCCCAGGCACGTTCATCCCGCCTTCTTTCTCAATTTCCCAGATATTATCGGATATCTTCTTAATCATATCATTCACAGAAAAAACCAATTTAAATAGTTATTACTCAATCCCTAAATCAGCTTTAGTATCTTTATAACAAATAGAAATACATTCCAGCAAGCTTGGTATTTCGCGAGCAAACTGTCTATTCATTTCAATCCTTTCTCCATGCGTATACCAGAAGCCAAAACCTTCAAAGACTGCAGCGACTCCGGCAGCTGCTTTTCCAGTAGTATTTTTAATGTAACGAATTCCTTGATGTCGTAGCAGATATATAACGAAAACAGAAAAATCAACGTTTAAATAGATTATTGTTCGTAATACCTAGGGGTCTTGCCTTGGGGTCGTTCACTGCATCAAACATCCATCACAACCTGTATTTCCCATAATCTGCTCTTGAGTTTCTTTATGTACATTTCAGCATAAGTCGCTGACTTGATGCAATCCAACCCTTCATAATCTCCGGCATCATCTCCAAATATCTCTCCACTCAGCTTATTGCCTTTAATCCTAATTTTTGCCTTGGCGATAACAAAATTTTCTGCATCAAGCAGGTAAACAAGCTCATCAAGGAAATTGTACAAAAGAGACTTATCATCTCTTCCACAAATGTCTATTTTTCTTTTCTTTAGAGCCTTTATTTTCTTTCCCCGCGATATATAATTGGAGACAGCCAAAGCAGCATTTTCAAAAGCCTCATTCAAGCTCTTTCCATACGCCCGGAACTTGATATCTGCCATATGTTCAATAAACTCAAACCCTGCTTTCATTTAAGCGGCTCTCCACATAAACAAGCGTATCTTCTTAGCCAGTGAGCCGGTAATGACGCGTTCAGCAGAATAAACATTGCCCGGAGTGTATCTGCTTTTCCCGCACGCATCATTCAAATTGCACACACGAATCTCAAAAATAAGGTTCTTGCCTTGTAGGCGTTCCGCAATAGTGCGATTTACATTATTGAGATTGCCTGCGAGAACCTCGCGCCGCGAACTCATATTGAGCGCAATCTCTTCCAGTATAGACCTCCCAAACTCCCCTAAATCCTGCTCAACTGGCGTATGCTGCTGCGTATAAAACACAAACAGCGCTGTGAGCACAATCAGCGCAGACACGCTCGCTTCCACAATGCGAATCCATCCGCCTCTTTCCATGAGCACTCTTACGACTGGAAGATTATAAACATTACCAAACAACAACAGTCATATCTGCAAATACCATGCTTCCATCTTCTCTCGTGAGGCGCACACGCTTGGTTTGTGCAAACGACTCAACACCTTCGGGAATTTCTTTCGTCGCTTCTATCTTGTCTGCCTCTGAGAGTTTAACGATGAAGGCAAAATCCATGCGTCTGGGAATATTGAATCTTGTTTTCAATTCTTCATAGTTCTCCTGATAAGTTACCGCAAGTGCGCGCAACCTTGTCTCGTCAGCTAGCTCAAGCTCTTCAGAAGTAGCTATTGTATAATTATCACCAATCACAAGCAGTACAGGGTCTCGTAGCGTCGCTTCATGGTAAGGAAACGAGCCAAACCTTATCTGAAAGAAGTCATCCACACGACTGAACGCAACACCCTGAGTCAACTGTGCAGAATCCACTTTCTGCCCACTGCTATCTTCAACATAGACGCCATCTCCTTCAGCATCTCCACGCCCTAACGGCACTATAACAACAGGAGACACAACGTTAGATTTTAATGCAACCCCATAGCTGATGCTTTGTGCAGTTACATTATCATTAATAGCGTCCATTGCATAATAAAGCGTGGAATCAAACAGTCGCTCGTTATTTAGCGGGTTGAAAAAATACAACCCAAAGAGCAAAAATCCCACAAACATAGCAAATGAGGCAATAATCTCTATATGACTCATCCCCTCTTTGTTCATTACACATACGCGCACTGCGGATTTAAATAGCTATCCGCCCATTCTATGTAATGGACAAGCAGGCAGTGATATTTTCGATAAAGCAAAAGAAAGAACTTGCAGGCGTGGCAGATTCGTATGTCCGCGAGGCACTGGATTTTTACCTCGCACAGCACCCAGTTGCATTTCCTTTAGAGCCAAAAGACGCCAAACTCATTATCAAAGCCGTGCGCGCGCAGCTCAGACGCGCAACCGGCATGTTCAAGCGCGGACATTCAAAAAGCACAGGCATTGCCGCGCATCAATCATCACGCGAGCGCGCAGCTTCCTATATTTTACTCAAGAATATTATTACGCGCCTCAAACCAGCCTCAATTCTCGATTTGGGATGCGGTCTGAACCCTCTCGCGGTTGCTTCTCCATCAGTTCCTTATTATGCATACGATGTAAATGAAAGCGATATCGCACAGGTGCGGACATATCTTTCCAATATACGCAACCCAGGGTTTGCGCGCGTAGCTGACGTGCAAAAAGAAATTAATTTCCCGCATGCTGATCTCTGCCTCATGTTAAAACTTGTTGACCTGCTCGACACCAGAGGTCATAAAAATGCAGAGCGCCTAATGGATAAAGTTTCATGCAACCATTTAATCGTCAGCTTCTCAACAAAAACGCTTTCAGGCAAACCCATGCGCCACCCGCAGCGCGGTTGGATTGAGCGCCTCGCCAAGAGAAAGGGCTACACCTTCAGCAAGTATGCAGCCGAAAACGAGCTTTTTTATGTTATAGAGAAGTTTGAAACTGTGTCAAAGATGTATTGATTCAACCTTCTCTCAAAGAAAAACATTAGCCCCGGACGTTATCAGAAAAGCCAGCAAAGTTAGTATAATGGAATGTTTTAAACCTGCGCGGATACTTCCCTCTGCAATTTTGCCAATAGTCAGTCCGGCAAAGAACCCTTGCGCCAGCAGCAGATATAGAAAAGGCTTGGCAAGCAACTTAGTTGCTTCAGCCGAAGCACTAGGCGTCCCAGTTGCACTATCGAGACTTCCTATGGAAGAAATGCTGCCAATGCCGGCAGTCAATGGCAGAATCTTGAATTGCATGACAAGCATAATCCCAACAAAGATAAAGAAAATGATATATCCCTCAACAACAAGGCTTGATACAGAAGCCTTGCGCTCGCGCTTAAGCTTTTCAATCTGGTAAATAGCTTCAGCTGTCGAGTCCAGAATGTGATTGATGTCCCCCCCAGCGTTCTCGGCTTCGCGTATAAGCGTGACCGCGCGCCTCACCACCACGCTGTCCACATCATTGGCAAAAGTCTCAAAACATCTTCCAATTGGGATACCGAGCGATATTTGATTGGCCAACTTTTTGATGTGGGGCGTCAATGTCCCAAACTCTTTTCCGCTCATATTGATAATGCTCTTTCCGATAGGTGTCCCCGCTTTAACGCTTTCTGCAAGCGACCGAGCAAACTCTAAAAATCTCTCGCCACGCTCGCGTTCAGTCTTGCTCTCAAGAATCAGCCCAGTGAGAAAAGGTAAAACAACAACAACAACAGCCACTCCAAGCAAGAACGGGAAAAGAGGTTCTCCGATAAGGAATCCTGCATCTATTCCCGCGATAGCAATAGACATTACTATGCCTATCCAATGTGTTTTAGTAAGTTTCATTTTCAATAGCTCGGTTGGCGGATGCTCAATATCCACAAAAATACAATGTTAACAATCGCCACAATAAAGATAATCAGCAGGGTCATCTGGTTCACGCCCAGCCCGACACCGATTCCTGAAACTGAAATCATAACAAGCAGAAGCAGTAAAATCATAGGTGTTGCAATCACTATGCTGATATAAAGGTCCATAAACGTTTCAGCGACTTTAGTGAAGTTCTCGCGCTCAATGCGATAGTTAAGCAAGAGCGTCTCGGCGCGCTTCTCGAAAAAGGTGCGCATATTTCCTCCAGATGTTATGGCTGAAGCCATGCCTCCTAATAATTCGGAAAGCTTCTGGCTTGGTGTAATTCTTGCGATATTCTTGAGAGCGGTAATCAAATCATATCCGTACACATTTATCTGATTAATGACTTTTCTTATTTCTCCCTTAGTATGGGGATATTCCTTGCTGAGTCCCACAATCCTGAATATCTGCGTTGGTTCAACTCCGCTGCCAGAAATAGAACCCATGTGAATAACAACAAAAGGCAATTCGCCGTCAATGCGTGAAGAAAGCGAGCGTCGTTCAATCGAGGGATAAATATACAGCGCGCCAAACGTTATAGCCGGAGGCAGGAGAAGCGCGCTCAAGGTTACGGCTATACGCGTCAGCAGAGGTGCGCTGTTTGATAGAACAAATGGGGCAGTTATAGATATACTGAAAAACCAGAAGAATGCTGCCAAAATCACGCCCAAAAATCCTGCAACAAATGTCGTGAAGAATATGATTGAAACATAAGACGCAGTGAGAACATTTAGGTTAGCCTTGCGTAAATCCAGACTGAGACCTTTGAACCGGCCGTTACTAATGCTCTCTTGTGCCTGTCCGAGGAAGATTCGATTTGAGAGTCGCGCATAAGGATTTGAGCGCGAATACGCATCCTCTGATTGCTCAATAAATTTCGGTCGCTTTCTTATTTTTTCCAAAAGACGCTCGCTTATTTGCAGCTGTTCAAGAAATGCTTCCTTGTCTTGTGAACGCAGAGCCACGCATTGCTCTGCTCTCTTGAAACTTACACGTTCAATGCCCAAGGGGCGTTCCTTGCCAGATAGTTGTTTGGCAAGAGACATGCTCTTCACCATCGGCAGAAGAGAATCGTTGATGAGCTTCAGGCGTGTCAGAGCGGACTGAATTGTTTCCTTAATCATAGGCACTTCTTCCTGCGAGCTAGCCTCACCAAGCGAGATGAATGTCTCTATCTGTTGCGCGAGGTTAAGCTCGTTTTCCACATTATTTTTTATATCACCAATCATGCAATTGAGGCAATGCGCCGTTGGAGCGCGAGAATCTCTTTTTTAATTTCCTCAAGGCGGGTCATATCTCTCGCGTTATACGCCTCTTCAAGCTTTAGTACTGCGCTTTTAAGCGTGCGCACCAGTTGCGTCAGAAGCAGCGCGTTCGACCTGTCCATAATTTCAAAAACCAAATCATGTTTATATATTTATAGCAAACTCTCGTCTAACCAGTCACGCCATACCGTGCTAGAACTGCTGCAGGGTCGCGATAATATTCATTAACAATCTCCTGCATTTCTGTAAAACCGAAAACTTTGCGTTGGTAAAGTGCATAGAGCAGCCGCGCGCGCTTCACAAACTCCTCTTGTAGTTTGGGCAGCGAAATACCGAATCTGGCGGATATTTTTTCAAAGACCTTGCTCTGTTTCTTAAAATAAAAAATATCCTGCGCAGGATTCCAGACAAAAGGCGTGTTAACCAATGCTGTTCCTTTCTCGTCAATGCGTATAACTTCAACAATCTCACGCAAACGTCGCGTGTGCTGGTTGTTGAGCAAAGCGTGCGCCATAATGACCACGCAATCAAGTGAATTTACAAGAGTCGGAGAAAGGCTAATCGGCGGTGTTTGAAGTCTTCGGATAAGTGTATCAAGAGAGTCCGCGTGGATAGTGCTCATTGACGAGTGACCTGAAGCCATGCCCTGAAAGAGAACGAACGCTTCCTTGCCTCGGACTTCTCCTACAATCACATAGTCAGGATTTTGTCTGAACGAGTTCTTAAGAAGGTCAAACAGGTCAACTTCCCCTACCTTTCCTGTGCCGATAGAGGTGCGCGCGACTGCAGGCAGCCAGTTCTCACGTGGCAGATTTATTTCTCGCGTATCTTCAATAGAAATGACGCGCGCTTCAGGCGGAATAAAGAACGCAATTGCGTTGAGCAATGTTGTTTTTCCAGACGACGTGCCGCCCGCAACCATAATATTAGACTTGTACTGAAGCAGCAGCCAGAAGTACGCAAGCATTTCAGGACTAAGTGTATTCATGGCAAGCAGCTGTGTCGGGGTCCAGGGCACCTGCGTAAACTTGCGAATTGTAAACGTCGGACCGCGCGAAGTAACGTCTTTCGTGTACGTAGCATTGATCCTGCTTCCGTCGGGAAGAGTGCCATCAAGCAATGGCTGAGCATACGAAATATAGCGCCCGCATCGCTGTGCAAGCTTCTCAACGAAAGAAGCAAGCGTTTCCATATTTCTGAACTGCACATTGGTGCGCAGATTGCGGTAAATGCGATGCACGATATAGAGCGGAGCATTCGCACCATTGCATTCAATATCTTCAATAAAATAGTCGCGCATCATGGGGTCAATCTGGTCAAACCCTATAAAATCACGGTAGATATAATAGAACAACTTGGTATAACTGTCTTCAGGGACTCTAAGATTTAATTCATCAATAATCAATCGCGCAGTTTTGTCAATGTAAGTTATCATCGCATCAATAGTTTTCTCTACCACAACATTGATGTTCACAAGTTCAAGCATGGCTTCTTCAATAGCATCAAGGCTGGCTCGCTCTTCTGGCCTGAGAACTGGTTCTTCAAGCTCATACATCAACTCCCCGGCTTTAGAATCCCAGTAAATGTGTGCATTTGCATACGGAGAGACTAACGAATAACGGATATCTACTTTCGTTTTGTCAGCATTCCTGACAAGTGCCGGAATCGGAGGACTTAAATTGACATTTATCACCATCTTTCCCGTCGTTAAACGGGCATTTTGTTATTTAAACCTATCCTTATGAAAGTTCCCTGAAGAAAATCGTGGGCGCGCCGTTATCATCCGTGCCTTGATTAGTAAACGAAAACCTATAGGGCACAGAGGCAGGAGAGTACTTTTTGATTGTGTTATTATTCGCGTAGTCAAGATTAAATGCGTATTCTATAAAGAGCGTGATTTTATGAACTCCTTTAGTCTTCGGCTCAGTCAAGATAGTTATTCTCCCAACTGACACAGGCTCATTGGGCTCAGAATAAGCCGCTTTGCTGTCTTCAAGTATGTAATAAATGCTGTCAGAAGTTGCATTAAAGTAAATTTCCCCGCGTTTTAGCGTCATGCCGACTACGCGGGTGTTAAGCGGTGCTTCAAGAACTTCGTTTATCTTTCCGTCAATTACATTAAGGGCTTCAATTGTGTTCTCAACAATGCTTCTGTCGCGATACTCATTAACCTTAGGTATAACAAACGCAAGCACTAAACCAATTAAGCTCAAACCTACAAGAGTATATACAACTGTTTCAACCCACACTTGCCCGAGTCGCTTCATGCTTAAGGAGGCGAAAGGCGGGCAATGACATTCTGGTCAGTGCATCCTTGCACCTCTATTTGCTCTCTCGCGTCACAGAGTTTCCCGTTTTTTAGAATAGGATTCACTTCAATTCGGTCATACGTGCCGTTTGCCACATATGTCCTCAATCCTCCTTCAATAGGAACTTCAAGAGGCGTGTTAAAGGCGGTAGCGCTTAGCATGCGCAACTTCGCATGACTCGAACCGTTCTGAATCGTGTAAGGGTCGGCAACGCCCTGCGCATACAAGGACAGTTTGAAACCGACAATATTTGGATTGTCTATACGCACCGAGAAACCTGTTCTGTTGGTAGTCTTGCAATTATAGGAAGAACCGCTATCAAATCGTATTCCTCCGAGAACATCGACGCAGTCTTTGCTGCCCTCGAGGCTATTCTTAACAAACGGAATGATAAACACAGATAAAATACTAACTGCCACCAGTGTCAGCACCAACAGAAGAACTGTTGCAATAACTGGGCTCACACCTCTTTTGCTGTCCATTATCGTTTAAAGCCAAGTCCTTTTTTATACCTTTCTAAAGAGAAGTTTGAAACTCTGTCAAGGAGGTATTAATTCAAACTTCTTCTTAGAGAAATTTGCA